>CAILJQ010000061.1 GCA_903834625.1 uncultured Bacteroidota bacterium | reverse complement strand
TTACCTTGTTGACTCGACTGTTCTTGATAACGAGATTTTAAAATTGACAGATTGGTTTACCGACGACCTTTTTTATTCTGATGAAGATGAAATGATAATTGCTGAATTTTCAAGAATATTTTGCGACCCTGAAAGGTTTACTGATGATTCTCAAGAAGTGATGGCACAATACGGAATGGGTGTATTATATCAGAAAAGTGACGAAGGTGAAGAAATTAGAAAAGTAACTCCTGCGCTAAAAGAAAAAGTATTGACATCATTTTACTGGAAGCATCACCATAAATTAAGCCTCGCTGTAAAAAATCAGTTAGACTGTTATGGCAAAGCTATAATCATTGACTGTCATTCTTATCCTAGCAAACCATTAAAAAGGGATCTTGATAAAAACCCAAAACGACCAGATTTTAACATTGGTACGGATACTTATCACACGCCTAAAGAGTTAATTGATTTGTCTATTTCATTCTTTGAAAATGCTGGCTACACAGTAGGAATTGATTGGCCATACAAAGGTTCAATTGTGCCATTAGAGCATTACCAAAAAAACAATAACGTTCAAACCATTATGCTTGAAATAAACAGAGGACTATATTTAAATGAGCCAAGCAATGAAAAGTCTGATTGCTATTTAAAAGTAAAAGAAAGAGCACAACAATTTATAAAGACAATAAAAAACAGCTTATAACTGCGTGCAAGCGACATAGTCCTGCCGCAGGCGCAACACAGGATTACGAGCATCTACGCGCGAACCGTTCTTTGCAGGGTAGTGATAAAAAGAATTAAATGACATGGTTGAACATAAAGATAATATTGCGGGTTTTACCGCTGCCTATTATTGGAGTTCTACTACGTATTTTGTTATCATGCTTGATCGCAGTCCATCGTTGATGGCCATCGGTTTAAGTATGCAAACAAGAACCTCATGTTCAGTGTGCGTGCGGTAAGGACTTATAAAATTTTAAACGATTAAATCAAACATACAATGAAAAATATAATTGGGAATTCGATAAAAATGGCCACTTTAGAAATTGCAGAGCACGATTTTCCAGAGGCAATGAGATGGAATGACGCGAAAAAAGCATGTGCTGCATTAGGCAATGGTTGGCGTTTACCAACAATGGAAGAATTAGATGAACTATATAATCAAAAGGATCAAATTGGAGGATTATTTGCTAGCCACTATTGCAGTTCCACTGAGGTTGATAGCATGGTCTCCTTGTCTCGGTGGATTGGTGGCAAACAGTTCGGCATTGGCAAGGGCTTAAAAATTGCTGTGCGTGCGGTTAGAACTTTTGGAAAAAAAAAGTATTTAATCAAACATACAATAAAAAATATAATTGGAAACCCTATTAAAATTGGTAGTCCTATAATGATTGGCAACTTAGAAATTGCAGAACATGATTTTCCAGAACAAATGAATTGGAATGAAGCAAAAAGTGCTTGTGCTGCCTTAGGTGATGGTTGGCGTTTGCCCACGAAGGGAGAATTAAATGAACTATATAGTCAAAAGGATGAAATTGTGAGTTTTGCCGATGGCTACTATTGGAGTTCCAGTGAAGTGGATAATTACAAGGCCTGGAATCAGTACTTTGCCAATGGCTATCAGAAGTACCCCATCGGCAAGTATGAAGTAGGATATGTGCGTGCGGTTAGGGGTATTTTAAAATTCAATTATTTAATCAAACAAGCAATAAAAAATATAATTGGAAAGCCTATAAAAATTGGCAACTTAGAAATTGCTGAACACGATTTTCCAACACAAATGACTTGGAGTGAAGCAAAAAGTGTTTTTGATGGTTTCGGTGATGGTTGGCGTTTGCCGACGAAGGAAGAATTAAAAATTATGTATAATAATAAAAATAAAATTGGAGGTTTTGCCTATTCCTTCTATTGGAGTTGCTGTGAGTATAATAGTGTCAACGGCTGGAGTTTGTATTTACTCAATGGCTCTGAGTGTAGCCGCTCCAAGAACTTTTCTCACTGTGTGCGTGCGGTTAGGTTTTTTTAAAAAGTAAATAATATAATCAAACAAACAATGAAAAAAATAATCGGAAATCCTATAAAAAGTGGCAACGTAGAAATTGCTGAATATGATTTTCCAGAACAAATGAATTGGCATGAAGCAAAAAGTGCTTGCGCTGCCTTAGGTGATGGTTGGCGTTTGCCGACGAAGGAAGAATTAAATGAACTATATAGTCTAAAGGATGAAATTGGTGGTTTTGCCGATGCCTACTATTGGAGTTCCAATGAGTACTATGGCAACAACGCCTGGGTTCAATACTTTTTCAGTGGCAATCAGAATGCCAACCTCAAATACGCCATCTACTCTGTGCGTGCGGTTAGGTAGGGGAACCAACTCTTCGAAGGCTGTGCCTTCGTAAGCATTATGTTCTATGCAGGCTCTGCCTGTAATATACATCTACTCTCCCTGAAATAATTCATCAGTATATAAATCCGTTAAGTAAAGTGCTTCCTTATTTACATCAATTTCAGAAATACAAAAATTTGAATAATCAGGTATTTCAATTGATGAATGTGGTATATGTAAAATGATTGGTCTCATTTAATTTTCCTCCTTTTTTTTCTGAACTAAAGACTGCTCGTTGAGCTTGAATAATGATATTGAAGTGCTTTGGCTTTTCATAAATTTTAAGTAATTCAATAAAACTTACATCGTCTAACTTCATTACAATAAGTTCATATTTATCCCTAAACTCTTTGTAGGTCATAAAGCCTTCAACAAGTTTAGAAGGTATAACATGACTTACTATCTTGAACTCTGAGAATAAGTTCTTGAATTCTATGTTATAATCATCGAGTGTCATTATTGTCATTCTTTAATTGTTTCAAATTTATTAGCCATTTCATTCCATCTATTGAGCTTGAGTCCATGAACATGACCCGATAAGGTACTAAAATAAGGGGAGCCTAAAGGAGAACCAACTCTTCGAAGGCTCTACCTTCGTAAGCGGTATGTTCTTCGCAGTTTTCACCGTTTTTGGGCTTGGAGAAGGTGGGGATTAAAAAGTACTAAAGTTTAAATTTAGTACAAAAGCTAATAGAAAGTTCAAATGTTCTGCCTAGTACTAAAGCCCCACTTATGCCAAACCCATCCTATGTTTACATTTTCTTTAAAACTGCAATTTATATATTACGTTTGGAAAAAATCCTAATTGATAAGTTGTGTTTATATTTTGACTTCTGTCGTCATAAGATTTTGAAAAAACGTTTTTATGGTTGGT
>CAILJQ010000060.1 GCA_903834625.1 uncultured Bacteroidota bacterium | reverse complement strand
GTTCTAGATGCAAATAGGTTACTGTTGTTTTCTACCCATGTTAAACCGCCATCTGTTGAGCGATACAAGCCATCATTTATAACCGAAACAACTAGGGTATTGCCATTCACATAAACATCGTAAATTCCTTTTCCGGCAAGGCTGCTCGACAAACTTTGCCAACTTGCGCCTACATTATCAGAAACATATAAGCCATTTGTACTGCCTGCATAAAGTTTGTTCCCGCCTTTTGTAACACAGTAAAAGTTCAGACTTTTCATTGATTCTGTGAGGCACTTCCATGAATTTCCTTCATTTGTTGACACATATATTCCACCTAAAGAAGTGCAGGCATAAATAGTGTTATTATCAACATATAAGTCTTGAACACCTCCCCCAAACGGACCTTCGCTGGCTTTCCATTGCGCACTTGTGGTATTACTTAATAGTAATAAAAGTATAAATAAATTGACTACCTGTTTCATGAGTTGGCTATTATGTCTACAAGATAAATTATTGTTTAATTAGCCAATCAAAGTGTCTCTAACTTTAATAAACTTTTAATAAAAATGCCCCTTTGGTTCGAACCGAAACCTTTTACTTTTTAATAAACCTAATAGCCTTATTTTGTTGGTTACCACTGCGAAAAAAGTAGAGGCCTTTTGGCAAATCGATGATCGATACTTCAGTGTTTTCACTGTGAAGGATACCTTTTAAAACAACACTTCCAATTGGGTTCAAAATGAAGTATTCATCACCTATATAACTTTGACTGGATTGAATATGTATTTGATTGGTGGCAGGATTAGGAGAAAGCAATAAACCCTTTTCCTTTTCCACTAATGGAGGAAGGGCGGTGTTACTTATTACAAGCTTTCTTGAGGAAGTATCAATTTGCGAACAACTGGTCACATGCAAGGTAACCAAATATTCATCTGGTAAAGCATATACATGTTTAGGATTAATTTCTATAGAACTATCTCCATCACCAAAATTCCACCAATAGCTTTTTGCGTATTGTGAGGTGTTTGTAAATTGAATGGAATTGTTCGCTATTGGCGTAAAGGTAAACTGTGCCATAGGATCAAACCTACCTACATTCCAATGCAACAAACTATCAAATGCTACATTCTTTGCAGCTGTCCTAATTTTGGTAGCAGTAAGTGAAGATAGTCCGGCGAAATAGTTTATATCTAATGGATTCTTTCTAAAAATAACAGCAAAAAATGCGCTTGCGGCAGCATAGGTTCCCTCTAAAGCAGGGTGACTTTCATCTGTTTGGTATAACTCAATTTCGGGGTATTTGTCCCTTATCTCTCGCCATACTGCACCTACAGGAGATACGAAGGCATTATTGCTATCTGCCATCATTCTGTACCTAAGATGTAACAAACTATCCATACCTGCATAAGTGCATACAGGTGGCCAAAAAGGACAATTTTGTGCATCTCCATTTTTTCTTCCCCAGGTCATGTAAAAAATGGTTTGAGCGCAAGGATTATATGTCTTTATAAGGCTATCTAATTTACGTGCAAAAGGGAATACATCTGTAGCCACATCTATATCGGTAAAAGAAGGCAACTGGCTTTGTTCTTGCAGCACAACAAAATCCCAATTTCCCGCAGCTATTTTGGTAATGGCACTCAAATCGCTTGCATGATTTTGCAACCTATATCCACCAGGAGTGTAATTATCAACAAGGAGACTATCATTGGTAGATTTGGCCATTTCTTGTAACATTTGAGGTAAATTATTTACTTGGGTATAACTGTTCCCCAAGAATAATACACGTTTGAAATTACGCTGCGCACGGGCAGGAATAACAGCCACCAAAAGGCTACAAATAACATAAAAAACCAATCTAACAATTTTTCTCATGAGTTGCACAAACATCAATTGATAGCAAGGTAATAATTTCTTTATATCTTGCAGCAAACAACCTACATATGCATTACCTATTCATCCTTATACTTTGGCTCATACAATTTGGGCAGGTTTCAGAAATAACTCAAACTAAGTCTTTGGGAAATGGTTTAGATACCGTTAAAACTGTAGCATCCATTAAAGCTACCTTTGCCGCAACAGAAACCAAACGCAAAGCTTTCTCTCAATTTATGCCTCTGAAAACCGAGCAAGGCAAATTAAATATTGGGTATTATGAAGGAACCATTTTAAAGATGATTACCGCAAATATTTATGGCGATTCGGGAAAAGTAGAGGCAGATGAGTACATAGATGGAGGCTCGGTGGTATTGGTATATGCCAAGGTTTCTGAGTATGAAAACTTGATAAGCGTTAATCCAAGAACAAAGGTAAAAGCCATGACCGAAAACTGGTATTATTTTAAAAACGAAAACCTCATTAAATGGGTATCGGGTGGAAAAGTTGTTCCTGCCGGTTCAACAACATTTAAGCAAAAAGCAATTGCTTATAAAGCAGAATTAAGCGCGCACAAAAAAATGTTTGCTGATTTGAGTCTATTGAATAAAATCAAATAAGCTCCAAGCCAAACTTACACCTTCTTCACAAACTCACTCTTGAGTGCCATGGCACCAAACTCGCCTACTTTGCAATCAATGTTATGATCGCCTCCTACTAACCTAATATTGTTAACCTTGGTTCCAACCTTAATAGATTTAGAAAAGCCTTTTACAGGTAAATCTTTGATGATGGTAACGGTATCGCCATCTTTTAAGATATTTCCGTGGGCATCTTTAACCACCAAACTGTATTCATCTACTTCCACTTCATTCGGATTCCACTCATGCGCACATTCCGGACAAACCATTAAATGATCCATGGCATAAGTGTATTCGCATTTGCACAAAGGGCAAGGTATAATTGTATCGCTCATAGGGCGAAAAGTAAGTACAATTACCCAAAAATAAAATGATAAACTCCCCGAGCAATTTATAAAAGCCTACATGCGAGGAAACATTTTGCCTTTTCAATTTATATTCAAATGATAAAAAACTACATTTGGTTCAGCATAAAAAGTAACCCAATAATGGAACTTCTAGAAATAAACCCCAAGTTACCAATGCGTAACAAAGAAAATACATTTTACTTCTACACATACTTTCTTGGCTTTAAACCCTTTGGCGATAAAGATTTTGAAGGCTATTTGATGCTGCAAAAAGATGCCATACAAATTCACTTTTTTGAGTTTAAAGAACTTGATCCGCTTCAGAATTACGGTCAAGTATACATACGCACCAATAACATAAAGGCACTTTATGAAGATTTACTGAGCAAACAAACGCCCATCCATCCAAATGGCGCTTTGGAAATAAAGCCCTGGGGGCAAATAGAATTCTCCTTGTTAGACCCCAACCATAACTTGCTCACGTTTGGTCAAACGGTTTGAACCAAAGCACTCCTTTAAGTCTACTTTTTATGCTCAAATTTGTAGATAACCCAAGCAAAACCTGCCACTATATGGAGCAAAACGATGCCAAATATGATATAACTAAACATGGTACAAAGGTAAAAAAAGAGTTGTTTTTGAAGTCTGTTAAAGCTCTGATACTTCTCATTCTTTAAGGTAACAAATGATCCAATTACAACATTGATTCAAAAAGCCTTTAGAACGGTAATTATAAATCAACTATCATTAATGAAGAAGGCTTCTTATATTTGACCGATATGTTACGCGATAAAATTACAGATAAGAAAACAGGACTTTTGTTTTACAGTCTTACACCGCCAAAGGTTACCAATGATTTGGAGAAAATTCAACGCATTGCAAACAACCAAATTGAACGGTTAAAAAACACGGAAATAGATGGATTGATTTTATATGATATTCAAGATGAATCTGAGCGTACCGATTTGGAAAGGCCCTTTGCTTTTATTTCCACGGTAAAGCCAGAGGTATATGCAAAAGAATATTTGCAAGAGTTAAAAGCGCCTAAGATTGTTTATAAAAGCATTGCCAATTTAACAGAAACAGACTTTTTAACCTGGTTACAAAACAACCCGCAACTAGAGTATGTAGTTTTGGTAGGAGCCTCTAGTCAGCAACAAATTATAAAAACAAATTTCTCATTAGAAAATGCTTATCAAATAAGTGCCCAAAAAAGTGCATTTTTACTTGGTGGCGTTACCATTCCAGAGCGCCACATGAAAAAGCATGATGAACATGAGCGCATCTTTAAAAAGGTTGATAAGGGATGTAGGTTTTTTATTTCACAGTGCGTATACAGTCCAAACAATGCCAAAAACTTATTATCCGATTATTATTACTCAAGCATAGACAGCAACAAAGAATTGTTTCCCATGGTATTTACCTTGGCGCCATGTGGTTCATTAAAAACATTACATTTCATGGAGTGGTTAGGAATAGATGTGCCAAAATGGTTGTTCAACGACTTAAAACACTCAGAAAATATTCTAGATAAATCAGTTAAGGTTTGTAAAAACATTGCCTCAGAAATGATGGAATATGCGTATGCTAAGAGCATCCCTATTGGATTTAATATTGAAT
>CAILJQ010000059.1 GCA_903834625.1 uncultured Bacteroidota bacterium | reverse complement strand
GTTCACATGCTTAGAAGATAATGTAATTCCTTCTACCCTACACGCTCTTGTTCTACCCAAATAAAGGGAACTTCCGCCAACTCCACAACCCGCATCTAAAACCCTATCAGTGGCAGAAATATTTACTGCGTTAGCCAAAAGCTCATTCAAATTATACAAAGCCTCTTTTAGGTTTTTGGTGTTTTTATCCCAAAAACCATAATGCATGGCCATGTGCGTATTTAAATGCCATAACATGGAATAATGTTCATCACACGTTTCGTAATAATGAATGATGTCTGTATTGTCTACTGTTTGTGGTTTCATTTTGAAGGCTGCAAGGTAAACAAATATTTATAGCCAAAATTGTAGAGTTGGTCAAAGATTTAACTTTTTAGCTCAACTAAGTTCCTTCGGTTTGAACCTATTAAAATAAACTTGGGCGAATGGCCTTCAATGTATAAATTCGCCATCCCTTTTTGGAGAGGTGTCCGAGTGGTCGAAGGAGCAAGCCTGGAAAGTTTGTATACCTGCAAGGGTATCGAGGGTTCGAATCCCTCTCTCTCCGCCAAACTAAAGCCCAATTTAGCACCGCTAAATTGGGCTTTTTTGTTTCTTCAATACTGAATTTTACCCATCTTATTCGACAAGAAAATCCAAACTATTTGTAATTACCCGCCGATTTCGCTAAGTTAGTATCCGTTTTTTGGATCGACCTCAATATTCGTAAATTGTCTAAGTACTTGTTTTCATTTAGGTTGAATAACAAATATGTTATTCTGTTAACATTTGGTTTGCTACTTATTTTATTCGTAGCGGGGCAGAATAAAATTGATAGCCTAAAGACATTGTTGTCTTCCAACACCGATCAAAAATCAAAATCGCAATTGTTATTAGAGTTGGCCTCTGAAATAAAGGGCCAAGACTTAACAAGTGCCATGCAATATGCCTTTGAGGCAAAAGATATTGCTACTCAAAATGGGTATTTAAGAGAAGAAGGCGTTGCAAGAAGTGTGATTGGACTATTATATTCCTACACCGATTTAATAGATAGTGCCATTTATTGGAATACCTCAGCCATCACATTATTGGTTAGCACAAATGATAGTTTAGAAATTTCAAGAAACTTCAATAGACTTGGGACAAATTTCTTGTTGAAGAAAGAGTACCCAGATGCCAGTAAATATTTATTGGAAGCTCTCAAATGGTCGAGCAACCCTAAGGTAAAAGCAATGGCTTTTAATAACTTAGGAATGATTAGTAAAAAAACGGGAGATTATGCAGATGCGGTTGAATATTATCTTGGTGCGTTGCAACAATATGACAACCTAAACGAACCCCGAAGCAAAGCACGTACTTTAGGAAATTTAGGCTCCTTGTATATACAAAAGAAGGATTATGAGAAAGCTAAAATCATGTTTGATAAGGAACTTGAAATTTGTCAAACACTTACAGATAAAGAGCTTTCTGGCCAGGCAATTAGTGGTTTAGGAATTGTAGAGAATCATTTGGGTTCTAAAAGCAAAGCCATTACATACTTTGCAGAGGCTGCTGCCATTTTTAAAGATTTAAATATTAAGAGTGATTATGCCCAACAAATTGTGAGTATTGCTGGCCTACAATCGGAATCGAAATTGTATAAATTGGCTGAAAAAAATTATAGAGAAGCTGAATTGGTTTTGTTAGAAATTAATGACAAAGGCAATTTGGGCTTACTATACAATAACTTGGCCGATTGCTATTTGGCGCAAAAGAAATATAAAAGTGCGGTTGCGTATTTAGAGAAAGCATATGCTTATTCCAAAGAATTTAAGGATATAAACTATACCCGTTTGATTGCAAAAAACTTAAGCGATACTTACGAAAACCTTGGTGAGGTGAAAAAGGCCCTTCAATACAGAAAACTATATGAAAGTCTTAACGACGAAATGGTTAATGTAGCTGAAAATGTGAAATACGCTGAGTTAAATCATGCCTTTGAAACGAATAAAAAGGAAGAAAAAATTCAGGAACAGGATCGTCAAATAGTTCAAATTGAATCGAGCAAGAATACTTTTTTTATCCTCTCAGGTATACTAGCCTTTATTGCTACCATCACATTTGTCCTGTTAAGAAAAAGGGTCAACAAATCAAGGGTTTTGGAAGAAAACATCTCCTCCATTTCAAAGCAAATATCCTCATTGAAAGATGAAAATTCTGACCTCAAAAACAAATTGGTTCAGACCGAAATTGAATTAAGAAACCTAGAAGCAAAGTATTCAGAGGCCAAAGAAACCCTACCAGATAACTTAATTCAACTCTCAAAAAGAGAGTATGAAGTGCTACTTTTCATTGCAGAAGGATTAAGCGATAAGGAAATTGCAGAAAAAATCTTTGTTAGTATCAATACAGTTCGAACCCATATTCGGAGGATTTACGACAAGCTTTTGGTAAATAACCGCATGGAGGCTGTGGGTATGTTAAATAAATTCCAACTGTTAAGTGCAGCCTCTTAATGATTTTACCTTTAGAAATTTGTTTATTTTCTTATTGCTCTGATTATCTTTTTGTTAATATTTCCGAATTTGCCAAAATCATCATTTCTAATGACAAGGCGACCTTATATATAGGAGTAGTTTTGCCCATCTAATTTTAATTATTTAAAGTTTATGGAAAAAACACTTTACTCAAAAGCGATTTTATTAGCCTTGCTGATATTCGCAGTTCATTTATCCTTCGGACAAACAGTTGTAAATACCCCAAATGTGGAGGATGTGTGGGGTGGCAGAATCAATGCCATCACAGGTTACTCCAAATCAAGTGACACAACCGGTATTTACATTGCAACAGAAAGTGCAAACTCCCTGTTTTACACAAGCTTGTACAATCCGGTAGGGAGTGGCTTCACCTTTGGCAGGTATCGGGTTATCCCGGCAGCCAACTCCACAGCGAACTTAGGCTCCAACATCCGGTTGATGGATGTTCATGAAACCTCTGGAAAATTATTTTTTGTAAACAATGGGCTTTTCAGCACCTCTCCAACATCAACCTCACTTACAACGGTTGATAATGGAAACATATCAAGTCTGGTTATAAAAGACTCTGTGTTAATTTATTTAAAAGGAGCGCAATTGTATTGGGGTAAAATAAATGCTTCTGGTACGTATACTGCAAATGCTTCTTCTCCAATCTCCATTGGGTATGCGCCATCTGCCGCTTCAGTAACCATTTATATTAACCCCAAAAACTACAAAGTATATATCTTTTTTGGAGGAACTTCCCCTACAATCGTTAAATCGAGTGTTGAATTTTTTAGCATTGCAAGTGGAACCACTTTTAGCAGCTTAGCTATGGGTTCTATTCCTTCAAGTACTACCTACAGCGGATTTGGAATAAGTCCGAGCGGTAGATTTTTTATTGGAGGTCAGTTAGCTGTTGGTTACAATACCTATAAGGCTTTCCGTTACTCAGACGACGAGTCTACATGGACACACGTTTCTACTTCTGTGTCGGGAGTTACTGGAACTAATATTGAATTTGCTGGCTCAGAAACCTCCTATAAAACCTACTTTGCCAAATGTTATTCATCTAATCAAGGGGCCAATTGGTATGAGTTTGGAAATACTAGCTACCAAACACACCCAAATGATGGGGCTGTTTATGCCGACCCCAATGACTCATTAACTGTATTCATGACTACCGACCAAGGTATAGGATATTCCCAAGATGCTGGCCCAAATATGCACGAAATGGATAGAGGGGTAGAGGCGGTTCAGGTAAGTGATTTTACCATGACATCCGATAAAAATACCGCTTGGACAGCATCAAAGGCTGGAATAAGAAAAGTAAGCAGTTACCAAACTATCAAAACATGGTCGAGGGCCAAATTCCCCAATGGAGATGGTTCGCCCTATTACAGCGCCGAAATGAAACCAGGAGATACCAATACCGTATATGTAGGCAATGTTAGGGTATATAAAACAACCGATGGTGGAAACAATTGGACCCAAAAATTTACACCAGAAAATGCCCCATACAATTGGCCACAAGTTTTGGTGAGAGTTGAAGCAATTGAGGTTTGCCCATGGAACAGCAACATTGTGATGGCAGGATATTATGTACAAGATTCTGCAAAAGGTGGCTTGTTCTATTCAAATGATGGAGGAAATAACTGGACCCAATTAATCCTTCATGCCTCTGTTTCAACACAAGATGTTGATGTATGGGATATTGTTTTCAATATTGAAGGCTCAGACACCATAGCTTATGTAGGGGTAGATTATGACCTTTCATACCCAACAGGAAGAAGTGTATATAAGCTAACCCGTTCTGGAACGGGTTGGACATCGGCTCAAGACATGAATGCGGCAACAACAAGCACAGCTTCAATTATTGTGGCAACCATTCGTGATCTACATAGAAGTTCTACCGGAGACACCATTTATGCAACAGGTACAGATGCTGGTGTGAACCACCCAATAGCCTATTATAAACCCATCAGTGGAACAGGAAAATGGACTCCACTGCCAACCTCAGGCTTTCCAATGACAACTGGAGAGCAAGGATATGCCATTACCAAAGGAATAGATACACTTTATGTTGCCGTTGAAAACGATGTGTATTATCTGCCTTCGCCAACATCAAGTTGGAGCTTGGGCTATAGCTATCCAAATGGAACAGAAATTAACTTTCTCTATTACGATGAATTATTGGTAGGAACTGAAACAGGTTTATTTGGACATGGTGGATTTTTGGCGCAGCCTGTTAGTTTAAGTTTAACTGCGTTTTTTCAAGGTTTATATATTGGAGGAAGTAATATGACTCCAGCACCTTATAATTCCAACCCAGCGGTTTCCTCATCAAGTATTGCAGATAGCATAACCGTTGAGCTTCATTCAGATACAGGCTCGCATGCTTTGGTAGAGACAGCAACGGGAACCATAAGCACAACCGGCACCTCAACTTTAAGTTTTAGTTCTGCCATAAATGGAAATTCTTATTACATAGTAGTGAGACACAGAAACTCATTAGAAACTTGGAGTGCTTCACCTGTAGCATTCACAACTAGTACAAGTTATAATTTTAGCACTGCCGCGAATAAAGCACATGGCAACAATTTGAAAAACATGGGGTCTGGTATTTACGCTATTTATACAGGGGATATTGACCAGGATGGCACCATAGACTTTAGCGATTATCCAACACTTGATGCTGGAAGTGTGGCGGGCTCAACAGGATATTTAACAGCTGATTTAAATGGTGATGGCACCATCGATTTCAGTGACTATCCGATGATTGATACCAACAGTTTAAACGGAGTTACACTTTCTAGACCTTAAGCTTACCAAAGAATAAATTGAAATGTTATGAAAAATAAAATATTATATACCGCAATATGGATGCTGTTTCATCTTTCAGCAGCAGCACAGTCGAGTTTAAATAATTTTGAATTAAGGATGGAAAATGGTCAAATGACTAGCTCCACTGTTTATCAATTTGATGTTTACCTCTACAATACAAGCGTCAGCTCATTTGAACTTAGGGCCGGAACCATTTCGTTTTGGATTAACCCAAGTTGGCGTAATTCAGGAACAATTAGCGTATCTGTGCTCTCAAGTGAGCTAGTGGCTGCTCAACAAGCGGGAACTGCATCGTATACAAACGGATCAACTGATTTTTACAGAAGAACGATTCCAAATGTTTCAGCAGGTAGTGGAACAAGTTTTAGCAGTGGCTCAAGAAAAAAAGTTTTTACCATTCAGCTCAGCAATTCAACGTCCTTCTCAACCTCAGCAACACCCAATTTTGCTTGGAAATTTTCTGGAGGTAATGCCGCTGGATTTACTTTTACTGACACAACTACAACAGCATCTGCTATTGCAGTAAATGCTACCTCTGTGGTTGCTACTCAAACAAATTGTCATACGCCCGTATACTGGACAGGTTCTCAATGGAACGCCGGATCTGTAAGCGCTGGTGCGGCCTCAACAGGATCACCCACAAGCTCTAAAGATGCGGTAATTTATACTGGTACTTTTACCGGAGCTATTAATTGCAGAAATTATCATTTGTTAAGTGGATCAACACATACTTTAGGTTCCTCTACGCTAAATGTTGGATACAACTTTCAGAACAATGGCACCTTTAATGGCGCTAATGGAACAATTAACCTAACTGGAACACAAATTACTCAAACCTCCAATCAAACCGTGGGTGGAACGGCAATCACCATCGCTAATTTAGGGTTTGGTGCTGCATCAAATGGTGGTACAAAAACCCTTTCTTGTGGCGTTAGTGTTAGTGGAGCTGTTACTCAAACAGGAACCTCTATCCTAACTACCGGTGGTAACTTAACATTACTTTCAACAGCAACTGGCTCTGCAAGAATTGGACAATTAGCATCAGGAAGTGATATATCGGGAAATATTGTAGTTGAAAGATATTTACCAGCAAGCTTCAGAAGATTTAGATTTTTATCCTCCCCTGTTGTTGGTGCTACAACATTGCAATGGCGCGACAATGGCGCCAGCAGCACTGGAAGAGGTATTCATATTACCGGAAACTCAGGAACTGTAGACCCATCAACAAGTAATTCCCCATCTGCTTTTAAATACACAGAAAACTTAGCCTTAGGTGGAACAGATTTAAACTCCAAATGGGAAGCAATTGATGGAAATACTGCTTTAAACTCGGGCCAAGGCTATAGGGTTTTTGTACGTGGCGATAGAACCAAATCATTGACAACCGCATCAGATTCCATTCCAAATAATACAACTATTTGGGTGAGCGGAACATACCCTGTGAGTCCAGTAAATATAAATGTAACATATAACCCCACACTCGGAAATGGTTGGAATTTAGTAGGAAACCCCTTTCCAAGTCCAATTGATTGGGATGCAGCGAGCGGTTGGATAAAAACCAATATTGGAAACACCATTTATATTTGGAATCCTCTAACCAATACCTATGGTTCATATGACGGCACCACTAGCACCAATTCTGTATCTAGATATATAGGAAGTGGTCAGGCATTTTTTATTCAAGCAACAGATGTAAGTCCACAATTGAGCGTGGCTGAAGCAGCAAAAACCAATAACACTTCATCTGATTTGTTCAAAGGGATTGAACCCAACTCTTTGAGAATGTTATTAATCAAAGACACCGGTGAAAGAGACGAGGCAGTGATTAGGTTCATGGAAAACAGCAGTGATAGTTTTGTTAAAAGAGAAGAGGTCATAAAGTTAATGAATCCAAGTGTTAATCTTGGAAGTGTTTTCCCAGATGGAAAGATTGCTTTGGTAAACTATTTAAGCAATAACAGTAAAAAGAATCATACCGTACCACTTATGGTAAGTACTTCACTTCCTGGAAACTATAGTCTAAGGTTCAGCCAGATTGAGCAATTTGATTCAGATGTCTATATTTTCTTAAAAGATAATTTAGCTAATACAACCATCGACCTGAGGAAAAATAGCACCTATACATTCACAATAGATGGGAGTCCTGCCTCCGTTGCAAACGGACGAATGGAAATTATTTTCTCGGGGACAGCTACAGGTGGTAACGATCTGAACCAACAAGGTACTCAGAATCAATTGTATGTTTTTCCTAATCCGGCAAAAGATTTTCTTTACTTGAGTTTTAATCAACTATTAACCTCCTCTGCAAACATTGTCATTTACAACGCAACAGGAAGTCGTGTTATTGAACTTTTTGATATCAAACAATTGGAAAAAGTAGATATATCCAATTTAGCAGAGGGTAGTTATTTCATAGAAGTTTTTACTGATGACATTAACACAAAATATGTAAAACGATTTATCAAATAATCTGATTCACTCATTATCAAAATGGCCTTCTAATTTGCATTAGAAGGCCATTTTATTTTACACTAGTAAATAGTATCCATACACACGAGAAAAAAAGCCACCGAAACATAGAATAACGCCTTAAGCAAAGAAAAATTACTTCACTATAAAGGAAATCTATTGCGCTTTTGAAAAGAAATGATAAATTCGTTCAACGGAGGTATAAATATGAAATTAAAAATACTCTTAATAATTCTCACTCTTCCATTAATTTTAATGGCTCAGGATCAAGTTGAAAGTCAACTTAATGATCAATTAGGGAGCCTTAATCGAAAGTTAGAAATTGAAAGATCGAGGGTAAATCAACTTCAGGCAAAGCTTATGTCACTTGAGGGTAAATTTAGGTCTTTATCAGACTCTTTGCAGGGCCAAATTAGTGTAAACCTTGAATTACAGGCGCAAAATGAACGTGCGGTAAATTTGGCACTTGATCAATTTTCAAAAAAGTTTGAAGAGCAAAATGCTACCATGGACGGCGTAAAATCTACGCTTGAAAAACAATGGAGTCAGCAGTTATTCATATATTTTGGCGCATTGCTTGTGTTTTTAGTAGTGCTTGTGATAGGCGTAAAAATGAGCAATAAAAATGCCATTGAAAAACACCAAAAATCTTGGAACGAATTTAACGAATACATTATTAAGAGATAATAAAATACCCTTATGGCAAACAAAGCAAAAGGCAAACTCGATTTAACAACCTTCTTTTACGGATTTGGAGCAGCTGTAGTATTGGTTGGTTCAATGTTCAAATTTGTAGGTTGGGATTATGCCAACGAATTATTTATCACAGGTCTAAGTATTGAGGCCTTGGTATTTTTGGTTTCGGCATTCGAAAGAACCACTGATGACAAAGAATATCAATGGGAAAATGTTTTTCCACAGCTAACCTCTGAAGGGTCTGGAGAGGGTGTAAACCTCCACTCTTATCAAGATGCCATGAAACAATTCAGTGGAACCTTATTAGAACTTTCAGAGCAAATAAAGGGTTTGAACAACTCTTTAAATAATGTGAAAGAAGAAATGGCAAATAATGCTAAAGCTAGCAAAGAAATGCATGAAAAAGTAAACGGATTCAACCAGCAAATTGGTGAGTACAATGAGCACATGCAAAAAATTAACGCCAAATACAGGGATTTTCTTTCAGGTACTAAATAGTAGAAATGGCCAAAACTGTTTGGATAAGTAAGTCTAAGGCGCTCAACTTCAAGAAACTTTCTTTCTTGTACTTGATATTTATTGTCTTTTTCTTTTTCTCAAGTTCTGGTGATTATGTGAAACATTTTCAACCATTATCTGAAACTCAAGAGTTGCTAAACCTCAAGCTAAAGGCACAACTCGACAACTACAAACCTGTTTTAAAAGACGAACAAACCATTAAACAAAGCGCGCTTGATTTGCTTACTGTGGTAGATAATTTTACTAAACAGTACAGAAAATTCGTTTCTGAAGGCGGATTGAAAGGTGAAAAGATTAAAGAGCAAAAGTTTTCAAAACAATTTTTGAATACAGATTCTGCTACCTTGAACCTACATGTTGCCTTATGCAATTTCATCAGATCCTTTCCTACAGGATACCAAGGAAATTTAGCAGTGGATCTTGGAATATTACCGGAAAAAATTGAGCTGAATGAGCCAATTAAGAATCAATACCTCAAAGAAGTGCCGAATGGAGCTATTGGTTCAATTTTGAGCCATTTTGAAATGGTTACCTTGTCCCAAACACTTAAATATTTCAAACAAGAAATTGAAGAAGGAGGAATGATCAGAGTTTCATCCTCAAAGGATTCAACTTTTCTTCAAGGTTTCAAAAGTGTTTATTATGTAGGGGAAAAAATTGATTTCCATTTTTTCTCAAGAGATTCCATTGCACCCAATATTTCAATTAACCAAGTAAGTTTTACGCCTAGTCATAGAGACCGCCATTACAAAATGAGCTGGACACCAACAAAAGAAGGTGTTTATGAACTGGAAGCAAATATTGGAGAAGAGTTTATTCGACACTCGTTAAAGGTTATCAAGCCTTCTCTTAGGTTTCTTGAAAGTGAGCAGGAAATTGCTGCATTTTTAAGCGAGCCACTCTATTTAACGGTAGATATGAACGGGCTTGAAAACATAAGGGGAATTAGGTTTTCCTCAAATGGTGCCAAAATTGAAACAAATAAAAATCAATTGAAGATTATCCCACTTTTCGAAGGACGATTCACAATTGAAATGTATGTTGGAAGCAATCTCTTGGATAGTAGATCATTGGTTGCTATCAAAGGAAAACCGCCTATTATCCTCCTAAAAGATATCGCTGGAAAAAAGACAGAACTTGGAAAGGCACACTGTCTTGAATCATCAAGCCCCTTTTGGCAAGTAATTAATTTCAATGTAACCATCATATCACCTGATGGAAGTTCAAAAGAATTAAAAAGCCAAACAAGGTTTATCAGGAATGAAATAAGAACATTTGAAAATAATGCTGAACCTGGCAGCACCATCATTTTTAATCAAATTAGGTTACTTAATGCAAATGGCGTTACAACCATGATAGGTGCGCCCATATTTATCGGAAAATAATGCCACAATACGTTAAAATAAAGAAAAGCAAAAACCTCCGATTCAAACTAATTAGTTTGATGTATTTAATATTTCTGGTATTATCAGT
>CAILJQ010000058.1 GCA_903834625.1 uncultured Bacteroidota bacterium | reverse complement strand
GCCAATAATTTCTTTTTCGGCATTTAATTGTTGCATGAGGCTCCATGGCTCTGCAACAGGCAAGGGAGGTTCAGGTAAAATTACGCCAGAAACAGCGCCAAATAAACTCATGGCATTACTGGCGGCATTGCTTTGGGTTTGGTTGCCAAAGCGAATGGCTTTTTCAATGGTATTGATTTCGTCTGAACCATTGGCAAAATATTGTGCGCGCGTAGTATTTGGGAAACAATCAAATGCACCTGCGAGCGCTAAAGCTTCAATTGTTTTTTTGTTAACAGCTTTTAGGTTTACCCTTTTGGTCATATCAAAAATGCTTTTGAAAGGGCCATTTTGTCTTTCTAAAATTATGGCATCTACTGCCGCTTCACCTACACCTTTAATTGCGTTCAGACCGAACCTAATTTTTCCCGTTTGGTTAACAGAAAAAGAAGAGAACGATTCGTTTACATCTGGACCTAACACAGGAACACCCATTCTTCTGCACTCCTCCATAAAGAAACTTACCTTATCTATATTACCCAAGTTATTGGTAAGTACAGCCGCCATGTATTCTGCTGGATAATGCGCTTTGAGATAGGCAGTATGAAATGCCACATAGGCATAACAAGTAGAATGAGATTTGTTAAAAGCATATTGAGCAAATGCCTCCCAATCTGTCCATATTTTTTCGAGTGTTTCTGGTTTAAATCCTTTGGCTCCCGCACCCTCCATGAATTTACCCTTCATTTTATCGAGGGTTTTCTTGTCCTTTTTCCCCATGGCCTTCCTTAAGGTATCTGCATCTCCTTTTGTAAAACCTGCAATTTTCTGGGAAAGTAACATTACCTGCTCTTGGTATACGGTAATTCCATAGGTTGGTTCAAGATACTCCTTCATCTCTTCTAGGTCGTAACTAATGGCTTCTCTACCATGTTTACGATTAATGAAGTTAGGGATGTATTGTAATGGACCAGGCCTATACAATGCATTCATGGCAATGAGGTCATCAAATTTATCTGGCTTAAGGTCTTTCAGATATTTCTGCATGCCTGCACTTTCAAACTGAAAGGTACCATTGGTTTCACCCTTCTGATACAGTTCATAAGTTTTGATATCATCCAAAGGAATATCTTCCAAAACGATATCTATACCATGGTTTTGTTTGATAAGAACCATTGCATCCTTTAAGATGGTTAAGTTTTTAAGACCCAAGAAGTCCATCTTAATAACACCAGCATCTTCAATTACTTTTCCTTGAAATTGTGTAACCAAGAGATCAGAGTCTTTTGCCACCGCAACAGGAATAAGATCGGTTAAGTCTTTTGGTGCAATAATAATTCCCGCGGCATGCACACCTGTTCCTCTCACGGAGCCTTCAAGAATTTCCGCTTCTTTTAGTACACGTGATTGGAGGTCGTTGCCATTGTATAATTCTCTGAGTTTTTTTACCAATTCTAAATCCTCAGATTGAAGTCCTTCCTTGTCTTTAAGTCCTTTATCTCCATCTATAGGAGCATTTAATAATCTACCTAATTCTATACCTGGTTTGTCTGGAACCAATTTGGCCAGGGCATTGGCATCTTGCAAAGGTAAATCGAGCACACGGGCAACATCTTTGATACTCATTTTAGCGGCCATGGTACCATAAGTTACAATTTGAGCAACCTGGTTTCTGCCGTATTTTTGAACCACATAGTCAATAACCTTTTGGCGACCAGCATCGTCAAAGTCGGTATCAATATCGGGCATCGACTTACGGTCTGGATTCAAGAACCTTTCAAATAGTAAATCGTATTTTATTGGGTCTATATTGGTAATACCAATACAATACGCAACAGCCGATCCTGCAGCCGATCCCCTTCCAGGGCCAACAAATACGCCTAATTCTCTACCTGCCTTGATGAAATCTGCCACAATAAGGAAATAACCAGCAAACCCCATTGTTCTGATGGTATGAAGTTCAAAGTTCAAACGTTCTTCAACTTCTGGCGTAATGTCTTTGTATCTTTCTTTTGCACCTGTATAGGTGAGATGGTGGAGATAATCATCTTGTGTTAGGAAGCCAACTGGTATTTCGTAATTTGGTAATAAAATATCACGTTTAAGATCCAGTGTTTGAATCTTATCAATTACCATATTGGTATTATCAATGGCTTGAGGGAGGTCGGAAAATATTTTCGACATCTCCTCAGTTGTTTTGAAGTAAAACTGATCGTTGTAAAAGGCGAATCGTTTTCCTTTTATACTTACATCATCATCAAATTCTTTTAAGGTTGGTGTACTTTGTTTTTCACCTGTGTTAATGCAAAGAAGGATATCATGGGCATTCGAATCTTTTTGGTCAACGTAATGGGAGTCATTAGAAGCAATGATGGGTACATTGTATTTTTCTGCAAAGCGCAGTAAGACCTCATTTACTTTGTTTTGGTCGGGAATGTCGTGTCTTTGCAGCTCAATATAATAATCTTCACCAAAAAGATCTAACCACCATTTGAATTCAGCTTCACCCTCTGCTTCACCCTTTTTCATGATGGCTTTGGGAACAGATGCACCTAAACAGCATGTGGTAGCAATTAAACCCTTGTGGTATTTTTGAATGAGTTGTTTGTCAATACGTGGGTATTTGCTATACATGCCCTCCATATAACCCAAAGAGCAAAGTTTGATAAGGTTTTTGTAGCCCTCTTCATCTTTAGCAAGCATCAATTGATGGTACCGAATGTCTTTATCTTCTTTGGTGAATGATAATTTTGTTCTATCTGCTACCACATAAAATTCACAACCTACAATTGGTTTAACTTTTAGGGTGCCATCATCGTTTTTATGCTTATAGGCTTCTGCCACAAATTCAAATGCGCCAAACATGTTTCCATGATCTGTAATGGCAAGTGCAGGCATTCCATCATTGATGGCTTTTTTATATAATTTTCCAATGTCGGCAGCTCCATCAAGGAGAGAGAATTGTGTATGTACGTGTAGGTGCGAGAACTTCATATTTGATAACGAGTAGCGAATGTAAGTGAAGGAAAAATGATAGGAGGGGTTTGTTGAAAAATAGGGTGGGCTCTCCAATAAAATCAAGGGGGTAAAAAAGTTTTCAACCAATAAAAAGAATGGATGATAACTAATTTGAAGTATTGGTAAATAATTAGCAATGATTCAAATTTTTCAATGCCTTTTTGAGGAAATCAGGTTTAGTAAAAAAGATAGCACTATGTTCATTTATTCGAAAAAAATTAAATAGTTATGATAGATTTTCCCTTGGCACCTACTTTCTTATAGATGAGGCTTCTTATGCAAGCTTTGTGAAAAAAAATTGAAAATCCGAAATCGAATGACTAAATTTGTCATGAAATAATGTGTCATATATGAAAACTTTACTTAAAAATGCAAGGTTAGAGAAAGGGCTTATGGTTAGAGAGTTGGCTCAATCTCTTGGAGTAGACCAGGCTTTGATCAGTAAATTTGAAGGTGGCACAAGGAAGCCCACTAGGGAACAATTGCCTCAACTGGCTCAAATTCTTGGCATAGATGTGAAGGAATTAAAAATTCAGTGGCTAAAAGAAAAGGTGTTATATGAATTAGGCGAAGATGAATTTGCCCTTGAAGCACTGCAATTTGCTGAACAAGAACTTCGCTTGCATTTACCCAAAAAGTCGAAGGTAGTTTATCCAAAATCCCTAAGTGCAGTATTGGCTTCCATAGATAAGTTACAAAAGAAACTTGCGGCCATTCGTAAGTTTGATAGCTACAGAATTGCTCAAGCACTTGAGTTGGAATATACCTTTGAAAGTAACAGAATAGAAGGGAACACTTTAACCCTCAAAGAAACAGACCTTGTTATAAATGAAGGTTTAACCATAAGCGGTAAATCAATGCGTGAACATTTAGAAGCTATAAACCACAAAGATGCTATTGTATATATGAAACAATTGGCAGAAAAGGGTGCGCTTCTTTTGAATCGTGAATTATTAGGGATTCATCAATTGGTATTAAGAGGAATTGATGAGGTTAATGCAGGAAAATATAGAAGTTTACAGGTAATGATTAAAGGTAGTAAGCATATTCCTCCACCTCCTTATTTGGTTTCAAAGCACATGGAAGATTATTTTATTTGGTACCAAGAAAACCACAAAAGAACTCACCCTGTTGTATTGGCTGCAGAAATGCATGAGCGCTTAGTTACTATACATCCCTTCATAGATGGAAATGGCAGAACCTCTCGACTTGTCATGAATTTGATTTTATTACAACACGGGTATGTTATAGCGAATATCAAAGGTGATAGCAAAAGCAGGTTGGCCTATTACAATGCATTGGAGGCTGCACAAACAACAGGAGACAAAAACGCATTTATTCTTTTGGTGGCGCAATATGAATTGGCGGCTTTAGAGAGATATCTCAAGGTTTTACAAGGTTAACTACCCTTAAAACCAAGTGCTTTTCTTTTTACTTCTGCTTGAACCACCTGAAAGACCAAGAGCACCTAATAAACTTCTGGTAATTACGTTTGCGGCGGTTCTAGCTACTTGTTTTGTAGCAGGTGAACTCAAGATTTCTTCTAAGGTAGATTTTTCATTTCTGGCTCTTTTGGGAGCAGTTTCTTCTGTGGTTTCTGCATCCTTTAATTGAGCCTCTGCCGCCTGATTGAGTTTTGCATTTAGAATCTCATAGGCACTGTGGCTATCAATATCTCTATTGTAATGTTTTGCAATAGATGATTTGCTTACGATTTCATCTATTTCATCATCAGATAAAATATCCATTCTACTTGAAGGAGCGCATAGATAGGTTGCAGCCAGAGGTGTGGGTATACCTTTTTCATTTAGCCCAGTAATGAAAGCTTCTCCCATTCCTAATTGGGTTAACATTTCATCAACTTTATAAAACTCAGATTCAGGGAAGTTTTCGGCAGATTGTTTGATGCTTTTTCTATCTGCAGCAGTAAATGCTCTAAGGGCATGTTGAACTTTTAAACCCAACTGACTTAATACCGCGGGAGGTACGTCGGTAGGGTTTTGTGTAATAAAGAAAATGCCAACACCTTTAGAGCGAATTAACTTAATAATGGTTTCAATTTGATCTAAAAGTGCCTCACTTGCATCATTAAAAATGAGGTGGGCTTCATCAATAAACAAGCATAATTTAGGCTGATCCAAATCTCCTTCTTCTGGGAGTTTTGCATACAATTCTGCTAACAAACATAACATAAAGGTGGAGAACAATTTGGGTTTGTCTTGCAAATCGTTTACCCTCAAAACAGAAACAATTCCCTTTCCATTTTCGTCTATACGTAGTAGGTCGTCAACATCAAAACTTGGTTCTCCAAAGAGTACATCTGCACCTTGTTGTTGAAGCTCAATAACCTTTCTTAAAATTGTTCCAGTGCTGGTGCTGCTAATTTTGCCATAATCTTTTTCAATTTCTGCTTTCCCTTCATTGGCAACAAATTGAAGTACTTTAATAAAATCTTTTAAATCAAGTAAGGGTAATTGGTTATCATCACAAAACTTGAACATCATAGAAACAAAGCCACTTTGGGTATCGTTTAGTCCTAATATTTTGCTCAATAAAATTGGCCCAAATTCTGAAACAGTTGCTTTGAGTTTTGTGCCCTTACCATTGTTTAGGGTAAGAAACTCAACGGGTGATTCTTTGGGTTCAAAAACCAATCCTAAGTTTTCATGTCTTTCTTGAATGCGTTCAGAGTTGCTCCCTTTTGCGGCAATTCCACTTAAGTCGCCTTTTACATCCATAACCAAAACCGGCACACTTTTATTGCTCAAAGACTCGGCAATTAATTGTAGCGTTTTGGTTTTACCTGTACCTGTTGCCCCAGCAATTAATCCATGCCTGTTAAAGGTTTTTAGAGGTAGGTGGATTTGACAATCTTTGTTAACATTGCCATTGAACATAGCAGCACCTAAAAGAATACTCTCTCCTTTATGGCTATAGCCCGCCGCCATGGCTTGCTTAAACGCATCATTATTCATAGAAAATTTGGAATCAAATATTAAAGTGCAATTTCAATTTCGTTACGTGTAAGGTCTTCAAATGTTTCTCGTTTTCTAATGAGTTGTGCTTTACCATTCCAAATGAGTACTTCAGCCGGTCTGAACCTAGCATTGTAATTGCTACTCATGGTAAAACCATAGGCTCCTGCATTTTTGAAACATAGGATGTCACCCTCATGAACCTCACTTAACTTTCTATCCCATCCAAAAGTATCGGTTTCACAAATGTATCCAACAACCGTATAAATACGTTGTTTACCTTCAGGGTTAGATATGTTTACTATTGAGTGGTATGAGTCGTACAACATTGGTCTGATAAGGTGATTGAGGCCACTATCTACACCCACAAATACGGTTGCAGTAGTTTGTTTAAGTACATTTACCTTTACCAAAAAATATCCAGATTCACTCACTAAAAACTTGCCCGGTTCGAACCAAAGTTCTAGATCTCTTCCATATTCTGTGCAGAATTCTTGAAACCTATTTGCCAACGCACTAGCTAGTTCTTCAATATCGGTTGTAATATCTTCTTCTTTATAACCCACCTTAAAGCCTGAGCCAAAATCTATGAAAGATAAATCTGGAAAATCTTTTGCAGCATCAAATAAAATTTCAGCTCCTTGAAGGAAAACTCCTGCATCTAAAATGTCAGATCCAGTATGCATATGCAAGCCGTTAACTTTTATGTTGCTTGATTTAACTACACGCACAACGTGGCGCAATTGGTAGACAGAAATACCAAATTTAGAATCGATATGGCCGGTTGATATTTTAGAGTTTCCACCTGCAAGGATATGTGGGTTTATGCGAATACAGCAAGGTACGGTATTACCATATAGGTGCCCGAATTGTTCCAAAATTGAGATGTTATCAATATTGATATGAACCCCCAATTTGACGGCTTCTTGGATTTCTTCAATGCTTACGCAATTAGGTGTGAAGATGATATCGTTTGGAGCAAATCCAGCTTTTAGCCCAAGCTTGACTTCATTAATAGAAACAGTATCAAGACCGCTTCCATGTTTTTTTAATAATTGCAGAACTGCACTGTTATTAAGCGCTTTGCAGGCATATTTAACCTTTATCTGAAGAGGTTTAAAGGCATTAACTAAACGTGTATATTGTTCAATGATTTTATTTCCGTCATAAACATAAACGGGGGCGCCAAATTCGGTTGCAATGTCTTCTAAATTGATACCTGAGGCATTGTATTTTCCATTCACTATTTCCATAGTCCGCGAAAGTAACAAAAAATTAGCTGAAACGAGAAAGGGCGTGATATCACGCCCTTTCTTTCAAATTATTTAGTTTAAACCTACAAGCCAAATCCGTAATAGCCCTTACTGCCATCAGGGTTTATGCCCTCTATGAGCACGCCACCTTTTCTGTCTTCAAGGTTTAGTTTCACATCGGTTATGGTAGATACTGCTTTTTTATCAATGCTAGTTAATACAAAGCCATTTGGTATCCCCGCTTTTTTCAATGGACTTTTTTCGCCTACTTTTTTAATTCTTACGCCATTTGGAATTTTTAATTTCAGCCT
>CAILJQ010000057.1 GCA_903834625.1 uncultured Bacteroidota bacterium | reverse complement strand
ATAAATAATACCATTAGAAGTAAAGTTTGTAGGAACGGTTCCACTTCCATCTGTGTTTGTTCCCCAATTGTTCACGTCATCTAAATTGCCAGTAGATTTAGAATAATAGGTTCCAGTACGCGTTCCAGAAAGTGCTGTATTAACGGCAGTAGCGCCAGCACTATTGTGTGAAATATCACCTGTAATAGTTCCCAATGAACTTGAGTTTTGTCTTACATAAATTGATACAGGTTCACCAACGATATCTCCGCCACTTTGGGTAAGTACAATTGGATTTGTTGATGAAAAACTGCCACCAGTTGTTGTTGATATTTCAAATCCAGTTGGAGGTACAATTGAAACACTTCCCGTTAAGTTATTTCCAGAAACTGTATAGGTTTGCTCTGAACTAGGGGTAGCAGAATTTTGAGTAAAACCTGATAAACTAGAAGGAGTTCTTATAATTCTAGGATCAGTATTTAAGATGCCTGTAACTTTAACGTCGTCAATAAAGTAATATTCAGCGGCTGCTGAAGCTGCATCAATTCTGAATCGGACGCGGATTTGCGTTTCAGAAGCAGAAATTGAAGTTGGCCAAGGATTACTCGCTTGTGTTGTAGGTCCTGCCAAATTTGTAGTATTAATATTTATATTGGTATTACTTAAGCCATCTACTAATTTAACTGAACCTGTACCAACCCAAGTTGTGCCTCCATCATAAGATACATCCATATAAAGATCTTCCCCCGAATCTGGTCCAGAACCTGCATAGGCAACACTCAAGGTTACATTTGTGTATCCTGATATATCTAAATTGTCCATCGTTAATGTTTGTGATCCTGAAAATCTGTATGAAGCAGCCCCGTTGAATTTACTCGCTGTGCTATTTGTTGCGCCTCCGCCAGCATAATTCCAAGTAGGTGTTGCAGGGCTAGCTTCAAAATCTTGAATGGCAATATTTACTGGTCCAGTAGTGGTTGCATTTGCTGTAGGAGCAGCGCTCGTTAAATAATTGTATGTTTCAGGGTTTGTTCCATCCCATGTATACGGTATTACTAAAAAATTATACAGTGTTGATTGGGTCAGTCCTGTTACATTAATAGAAGTACTAGGTGAAGTTGGTAATACGGTAGGAGATGTACTAAAGATAGTACCTACTCCTGCAGATGGTGCTGTTCCGTTTGTAGCATTAAATGTGGGTGTTCCAGTTGCATAAACCACTATGTAACCTGCCTGTGTTGCTCCAGACGCCGGAAAGGTTGCGGCACTTACAGTTAAGTTTATTTGAGTAGTAGAGGCAGCAAGTGCGCTTAAACCAGCCTGAACGGTTGGTGGGTTTGACAAGGTTCTAAAACTTGATTCTGAACTTAATGCACTTGAGCTCGCATTGATGGCATATCCTGCAAAAAAGTACCGGGTTTCTGGATTTAAGCTTGTTCTTGAATGTGTAAAGACTGATACTGCTGTGCCTCCTTCTGCTAAGGCATTGTCTGAGATGGTAACAGAAGCACTTGTTTTAAATACAGTACCTCTTGAAGTTAAAGAAGAACCGCCATTACTTGAAACTGTGGCTCCTAAGACTGCCGAGTTATTGGTTATGGTGTTTGCTATTGGTGTAGTTACCACCGGTGAACCGCTTGTGGTTGCGGCACTTGCCGTTGGTGCACTTGTTGTTAAATAATTGTAGGTAGAGGTGTTTGTTCCGTCCCATGTGTATGGGATTATTAAAAAATTGTAAGTTGTACCTGGGCTCAACCCTGTAACATTAACAGCCGTTGCAGGTGTAGATGGAAGAGCTGTTGCACTTGTTGTAAATATTGAACCAACCCCGGCGGCTGGTGCAGTTCCATTACTAGATGAAAGACTTGGTGTACCCGTGGCATAAATAATAAGGTAACCTGCCTGAGTTGCTCCTGATGCAGGAAAACCAGCAGCACCAATTGTTAAATTTATTTGTGTTGAAGAAAATGTTGTTGCAGACAAACTTCCTGACTGTGAACTTACAGGAGAAGACAAGGTTCTAAATGAAGCTTCGCTACTTAATGCTGTGCCTGTGCTATTTGTGGCATAACCCGCATAAAAGTATTGGGTTTGAGGGGCTAAGCTGATTCTGCTGTGTGTATAAGCAGAAACACTCGTACCCCCTTCTGCCAATTGGTTGTCTGCAGCAACAACTGGGCTGCTTGTTTTGAATGAAGTACCCCTTTCTGTTATTGATGAACCTCCATCCAAAGTTATTGTTGCGCCTAATGTTGCGGATGCATCTGTAATTGAAGTAGCTGTTGGAGTTGTTAATGTTGGGGCAGATGATGTTGCTGTAGATGTTACTGCTACATTGTCTATACTTATTTTGGGCCTACTACCTGTAGTTCCAACTGCGTCGGCATATTGGTAAAACCTAATTCTTGCAGTTGAACTTCCATTAAAACCAGACGGCAATGTTAATGATGTTTTTGAACCAGATGAGGCCGTATTGTTTACCACCGATAAAGCAGCTCCACTTAACTCCGTCCAACTACTACCATTTGTACTGGTATATACTTTTAAACTTCCGCCCCTATTTCCAGAGCTATTAAAAACACAGGCATAATCAAATGATAATGTTCCTGCCGTACGCCCAGTAAAATCTAAATACAAATCAACAGCAACAGAATTTCCATTGGATGTAGACCCAGTAGAAAGCATATACATATTGGTTGCACCTTTTTGAACCCCACCAGTTGAAGTTGTTGTAAAGGTTGCGGAACTCACGGTAGTTCTAACTCCGTCTGGTACTGTACCAGTTGCATTTACTGCAACACTTCCCCAATTGGCAGCATCTGTACCTGAGGCGAAATTATTAGTCCAATTGGCAATGTCGGCGAAATCCCAAGTTTTGTTGCCACCAGACATTGCGTAAGCGGTTTGTGCTGTAACTTTTGCATTTCCCGAATAAACAATTATTGCAATAAATAAAAGAAGTTTGAGGTTCGAAAATTCACCTTTTTTCTTTAGTTTTTTGTTCAGATTTAAAAGTTTTTTTGACATAAAATCTTTTGGTTTTGTTCATGCAATAACAAACCTTCAGATTACGCAATTCTTATTATATAATTATAAAATTGATTGATGTGTTTAGTTCGAAAAATATGATAAAAACTTTTTTAACAATCTCGAATACAGCCACAAAATATAGTGTTCAGAGTTTTTCTTTGATTTATTTTTTAATTACTTTAATCCAACCATTGTTATTTAATCATTGTCATTTTGTTGTTTAATTATTTTCAAATAATTACTTTTTTGTAAAGCATGACTCAATTTAAAATGGTATATATTTTAAATTAGTTTTTTACGTTGTTTAAGTGGTAAAATGTGTATCTTTATTACAACATGATTTGATGCTATT
>CAILJQ010000056.1 GCA_903834625.1 uncultured Bacteroidota bacterium | reverse complement strand
GGAAAATCATTTTTCCTACTCAACGCAACAAAATGGTTTTTCCATTCTTGCATTTTCTCCCCTTTCCAAGGTACAATGGCATCTTCAAAAACAGATAAGCCTTTGTCTGGAACAACTAAATCCTCATCAATTCCAATAACGCTTCCAAATCCTTCGCAGGTTTTGCATGCGCCATAGGGATTGTTAAAACTAAAGAAATTTACGCTTGGCTCCTCAAAACTCATCCCGTCTTCTTCAAAGCGGTTATTGAAATGTCTAAATTCATGGCTTTTATTGTCAAACAATAAAATACATTCTCCATTGCCCTCATAAAATGCGGTCTGAACCGAATCCGAAACACGGTTGGTGAAATCTTCATCACCATGAACAACGGCAAAACGATCTACCATAAGGTAAATTTCATCCTGTTTTGTCTTGCCCTTACCTGCACTTGCTTTTTGAGGAAGCGCGAGGTAATCTTCTATTTGAATCATCTCTGCGTTCAAATAAATACGCGAGAAACCATTTTGTAAATGCAACTCTAAATCTTTGCGTAATTCTTCGCCACTTCCTTTTAATGCAACCAATAAGTATACTCTTGTTGACTCTTCATGAGATAAGATAATATCTGTTACATAGGAGATGGTATGCCTTATTACTTCTTTACCTGAAATGGGAGAATAGGTAATACCCACTCTTGCAAAAAGCAACTTAAGGTAATCATAAATTTCAGTGCTGGTTGCAACAGTACTTCTAGGGTTTTTGGTGTTTACTTTTTGTTCAATGGCAATAGATGGAGAAATCCCATGAATGGTATCCACATCTGGTTTATTCATTTTACCTAAAAACTGTCGTGCATATGCAGATAAACTCTCAACATACCTCCTCTGACCTTCGGCATACAGCGTGTCGAATACCAAACTACTCTTGCCTGAGCCTGAAACACCGGTTACTACAGTTAATTTATTTCGGGGAATCTCAACCGATACATTTTTTAGGTTATGCATCCTTGCCCCTTTTATCAGAATATTTTTATCTTGCATCTTAAATCAACCTTATGAACAAACACCAGGTTCCTTTTGCAAGATTACAAAAAACAAAGCGCACCCTTTGTTTTCTCTTCATAATTTTTTCCTCAAGTTTTGGGCTGTTTGCACAAACTATTGCTTTTACAACAGGTACATCATTCCCATATGGGTTATATGCTAGCAAAGATTTTAATCAAACCTCGGCAGGTATGGCTATAAATGGCCAAGCATATTCATTATTGTTAGAAGACAACAGAAAGGCCAGAACAGTAAGTCCATTTGTTCAGTTTACACACAACACAAATCAAATAGATCAAAATGCGCTCAATGATGTGTATAAATATATTGGAGTTAATGCCGGCTACAGAGGTGCACAGGCCTTTAAACCTTGGGCTCAAACACTTCTATTAGGTGGTGCACGTTTTTCCTATTTTGGTGAGAATTATGAGCTATTTGCTAAAACAGGAATAGGAATGGGTTGGTTAAGCACATACGGTTACAATATTTACAGCGATACACTTGGTTTCATTAAATTTAATCCATTAAAAGTGAATACACTCTCTTTATTAGGTGGTTTTGGAATGTATTTATATGGTAAAAAAAATATTTCAGTTACCCTTGGATATGATTTTTTTTACGCCAATGCAGATTATGGTTATGAAAAATTTACAACAGGTGGAAACCCTATCAGAGCCTCGGTGGCAGTAAAGGTTAAACCACCACTGCAACTTGGAAATTTCTATCTTGGCTTTCGTTTAAACTTGAACAGGCAGGAAAAAAAATAATTTCAAAAATTTTTCCTAACGCTTGTTTTTCTCATTTCTTTGGCTAAATTCGTTCTCAGCAAGACAAAATAAATAACACAAAACACATATAGCTTAT
>CAILJQ010000055.1 GCA_903834625.1 uncultured Bacteroidota bacterium | reverse complement strand
TTATTATCAATAAATAAACTAAATAGTAAAACAAAAAAGCCCTGTCTAGAGCAATCTAGATGGGGCTTTTTTTGTTAAGAGCAATTAAGCGCAAATAAGCGTTTAACATACGACTAGATATAAAAAATTGAATCAACTTGCCGTTGAAGAATCCAATCACACCCCTGGGATTTGGATTCAGAAATTGTTAACCATTAAATTTTTAAAATCATGTCAAACCTACGAAACAACGTTCGACTCATGGGACACCTGGGTCAAGATCCTGAAATCCGCACCACACCAAGCGGTAAAAAAGTAGCCAACTTTTCTTTGGCAACCAATGAAATTCATTTAGACGCAAATGGTCAAAAGGTAAATGAAACTATGTGGCATAACCTTGTAGCCTGGGGCAAACTAGCCGATTTGGCCGAGAAGTACCTAGAGAAAGGAAAAGAGATTTGTGTGGAAGGGAAAATTGCCAATAAAAATTACATCGATAAAAATGGCCAAAAGAAATATAATACAGAAATCGTTTTGTCTGAAATACTTCTCCTAGGAAACAAAACCAAAAAAAACGGAGGTTCAGAATAATTACCTACACCAAATTGAAAAGGGTTCACAAAAGAGAGAGGCAGTAAATTTGTTAATATTTTTAACACTTTTTGGATAAAAAAAAATACATTTTTTTGTAAGTATTTATTTATCTTTGCATTACGCATGGTAAAACTTGTGGATAGTATTCACCTAAATAAAGGAAAATCCATCAGTCTTAGCCTTAATTTTGAATCAAATAAACAGACACAATATGAGTAGCACAGATGTAAAAGAAAAACTGAAAGCCTTACAATTAACCATTGATAAATTAGACAAGGCATACGGTAAAGGCACGGTCATGAAAATGAGCGACCAAAAAATAGATGATGTTGAAGCATTGTCTAGTGGATCATTATCTTTAGATATTGCCTTAGGTATTGGGGGTTATCCTACAGGTAGAATTATTGAGATATATGGACCAGAATCTTCTGGTAAAACCACCCTTTCTATGCACGCCATAGCAGAAGCACAGAAAAAAGGTGGGATAGCCGCATTTATTGATGCTGAGCATGCTTTTGACAGAAACTACGCGGAAAAACTGGGTATTGATATTGAAAACTTAATCATCTCTCAACCTGATGATGGTGAGCAAGCCCTTGAAATTGCCGACGCATTAATTCGTTCAGGCGCTATTGATATTATCGTTATCGATTCGGTGGCGGCTTTGGTTCCTAAAGCAGAACTTGAAGGTGATATGGGTGATAGCAAAATGGGACTACAAGCCAGATTAATGAGCCAGGCTTTGCGTAAACTCACGGGAACTATCAACAAAACAGGTTGTATTTGTATTTTCATTAACCAATTGCGTGATAAAATTGGCGTAATGTTTGGAAGTCCTGAAACAACAACCGGAGGTAATGCCTTGAAATTTTATTCTTCTGTGCGCTTAGATATCCGTCGTATTGGTCAAATCAAAGATGGTATGGATATCGTTGGTAACAGAACCAAAGTTAAGGTAGCTAAAAACAAAGTGGCTCCGCCATTCCGTACCGTTGAATTTGATATCATTTACGGCGAAGGAGTTTCAAAATTAGGTGAAATCATCGACCTTGGTGTTGACCTTGAAATCATTAAAAAATCTGGTTCTTGGTTCAGTTATAACGATACCAAATTAGGTCAAGGTAGAGATGCCGTTAAACAACTCCTAACAGATAACCCAGAACTTTGCCAGGAAATTGAAGGCCTTATTCGCGCCAAAGCAACAGGAGGAGAAATATTCAAATCTAAAGGAGCAGACGCTGCCGAGTAATAAAAACTAAAATTGATTGCATAAAAAAAGCATCCGCCAAATGGTGGATGCTTTTTTTATGGAAGAAAGTTTACGATTACTTTTTAGGTAATAACAAGGCGTCAACTTTTACATCTAATTCTTCTGCAATTTTTGCCGAAACAATCTTTGGAATTTCAACTTTATGATCGGCATTTTTAACTTTAAAAGAGGTTAACAATTGAATTTTACCCTCTTTCACAATCACCTTACCGCTGATGGTTCTATCTTGTTCTACTCCATGAATATTTAATTTACCCGTTACGGTTACATTGTACTCACCATCTTTTGTAAAATCAATCTTTTCATTGATCTTACCTTTGAAAGTACTTTTAGGGTATTTATCACTCTCCATGTACTTTTCATTAAAATGCTCCTCCATGAGTTTATTCTTGAACCCAAAAGCAGTATTGGTAATTTGGAAAGCCATTTCACCTGTAGCGGCATTTAATACAGCAATTACGGTTTTACAACTTGCCTCTATATCTTCAACAGGGGTGGCAGAATAAAAACTTACCGTAGCTGTTTGAGTTGAGTAAATTTGCGCGTGTGTGAGAACTGAAACCATCAATCCTAACAACATGGTTAATATATTTTTTTTCATTGTTTTAGTTTATGTAGTTGTAAAGTCAAAAACCTTACCACAATTATTTTTTAGCGTTTTTATCAAAAGAAAAAGTTCTGCTAATATTGAATCCAAGTCTAATACCCATATCAGTCCAAGATGTTGTGGTCTGCCTAACCATATGTTGTTCTAACATACCCATACCATTGCTTACCATCAGTTGAAATACGTGCCCTCCAGTTTCAATATCAACTCCCAATGAAAGGTAATCATAGTATTTACCCTTAGAAGAAGTAAGCATATCCCTGCCATTTAAACGAGGATAGTATTCAAAATTAAATCTAAAGCTTCTATTCAATTTAATACTTCCTCCTAAACCCATTGCATACATGGTATTAACATCTTTTTTTAATGGAACCAAATTATGGTGAACCACGGTGGGAGCAATTTGTAAACTCAACCTATCTCCAAACTTTTTGGCAATAATTACTTGGTTAAAAAATGTAAGTCTTGAGGTAAAATAATTATTTCTAGTAGAATCGGCCCAACGCATAGAATTTACTGCAACATTACCATAATAACCCAAACTAAAAGGCATTCCACCTTTGCCCTTACTTTGGTTCAACAACTTCACTTTCAAATTTACATCATAGGTTTTATTAAAATTGGTTCGGGCCGCCCCTACTTGAATATTCTTGGTAATACCATAATCAAACACCAAACGCATATTGGCTTGATCTAAGCCATATAAAGTATATGCTCCGCCATTTACTTCCCCAAACCTGTGAAGGATAACAAAGTTTAAATGTTTGGCAGCAACATGCTCTATGCTTTGACCTGTTAATACACGCGTAGATTTAAAAGTTGCAAAAACAGGAACAGGCTTTTGTGGGTTTTCTTGGTCAATCATGTTCAACAAATCATCTTGTGCCCATGCGCTTGTAAAACCAACTAAAACAAGGAGTGTGAGTAGAAACTTTTTCATAATTAATTGTTCAATGCCCCGTCTGCAATCCATTTATTCAATTTGCTAATATTTACCGGACTCATTGGTCCGCCAGTAGGCATCGTTTTTAAATCTATAGCCCTATTTTTAACAGAGCCAATATTCGCCTTTAAGCCATTATAATTACTTAAATCTGGCGCTTGGGCTCCGCTTACATGACAAGACCCGTAGGCACAATTACTTGTCATTAGTGGCTTTATGTCTGCTGTGTAGAAATAGGTGGCAGTATCATTTACTACGCTATTGGGATATAACTCCTCCTCATTGTCTTTATAACAAGAGCTCAACATTGCTCCCAAAATAATTAGTCCGGCTATTTTACTTTTCATACGAATTAAAACTTCAATTTATTGGTTGTAACTCCATGACAGCTATTGCAACTTCCGCCACTGTACGCTGGTTCCATGGTAATGTAGGATGAACCTACCGTGATGGAAGGATAACATCCTCCATTAAAATCTATGATTTGATTGGTATAAAAATTCCCTTTATCATCTGAAACCAATCTTTTAATTAACCTGCCCCCCTTATTGGGTTTCTCCCACAATTCAATCACGGCATTTTTTTCTACCTTGTTATTGTCATTATAGACTGTTCCAGACACCGTCCACCATCCTGCTTCGCGAACAGCTTCATTGCCATTTTGGTTATGGCAGCTTCCACAGTTCTCCCCAGAGTTATGGCTTTCATCATCTCCTGCAATACTTTCAACGGAATCTTTTTGAAGTTGCTCATAATGCGAGCAAGCTTCTAACGCAACAAGCAAAACAAGCGTTACAATAATTTTTAAGGGGATTTTTTTCATAAACAAGAATATTGTTCAATATAAACAAAAGATCAATATAATTTTATCAATTATTTGGATATCCTTTATTCACCCAAATTTTAATTTGTTTGATAGAACAAGAATCTAATTTCCTACCCTGAGGCATGGCAATAAATCCTTGTAAACCTTCAATACTTCCTACTAATTTTCCATTGGCAGCAATGACCGAAAGTCCCTGGTAATTGTCTACATTGATGCCTCCACTTGCCAAAGTTGCATTATGGCAACCCGAACAATTGTTTTTGATAATGTTTACTACTTTACCAGAATAGGTAATGTTTGTTGTATCACAGGTACCATTATCACAATATAAGTTCTGTGCACCTTGATTGATCCATTTTGCAATTAGGGCTATTTGAGTTGGACTTAATTTTGATTTTGGTGGAGGAGGCATCAGCTTATCAAGCCTTGTTTCTGTAATTACTTCATACAAATCACTACTACTTGTATTATATGGAACAACCTTTCCTGTTCTAATAATATTTTGGTAATTATTCAATATGACACCTTCTTCAGCTGTGCCAGGATCATGGCATCCACTCATGGCGCAATTTGAATTTAGGATGGGCAAAATATCTCTTTCGAAATAAACAATATTGGAGTCGCAAGGCTTGGTATTACCATTATTTCCTCCCCCATTATTGTTGTTGTTCGACCCAACAATAATGGCATCTGGTTCATGTTTACAACCCAACACGATTGTTATTAGAAAAAATACACCCCAAATTATCCTGTTCATCTTTATTACGATTATGCAACAAAGTTGAAGATATTAAATTAAATTTAAAAAGTTCGTTTTCTGAACAGGGAAAAATGGATGCTGAACCGGAAAATTTTCTAATTTTTGCCTCTCAACCATTTTTTAAAATCTGCAGAACGTTCTGCTGCAACGATGGTTTCTACCCTAGCAGGTGGTCGTAAATCTAACTTTACCCTTGATTTTGTATGCGCATGCATATTTGCAATAGATTGGATATTAATAATAAACTGCCTATTGATTCTAAAAAAATATTTAGGATCTACCTGTGATTGTATATCGTCTAAACACAAATCTATGAGATACTTTTTGCCATCTTGAGTGAGCAAAAACTCTGCTTTATCTTCTGTATAAAAATAAGCAATTTCCCTTGTCTCAACCATTTTTATGGTCTGACCCAATTTAATTACAAACCTTTCTGTAAAGGAAACTGGAGCAGGTATTTTCAAATATTGAAACAACGCTTTTAAATCTGCAGGCTTTTCTTGAACCCTCGTTTTCTGAAACTTATTTATTGCCGCCAAAAGTTCATCCTTTTTGAGTGGCTTTAACAAATAATCAACGCTATTTACTTTAAATGCCTTTAAAGCAAACTCATCATATGCTGTAATAAAAATAATGGGAGTATTTACCTCTACTTGATTAAAAATATCAAAACTCAACCCGTCGGATAAATGGACATCCATGAAAATTAAGTCGGGCAAATCTGCTCCTTGCAGCGCAGCAACCGAGGCATGCACGCTTTCACACACTTGTACCACCTTTAATGAAATGTCTATAGATTCCAAGAGTGCTATCAGTCGGTTCGAAGCCGATTCTTCATCTTCAATTATCAGTACGCGAATCATAAATGATCAAAGGGATTTTAACTACAAATTGTCCGTTATTCTTCTCAACAATCACCTTTTTAGATTGCAAAATAGCATACCTGCTGGTAATATTAGTTAAACCTATTTGGGTAGATTTTTCTTTTGATGATTTGAGTTGAATAGGGTTAGAAATACAAATATACTCGGATGCCAAAATATAAATTTCAACATCTAATGGCTGACTTTTTGAAACAATATTATGCTTAATGCTATTCTCCAATAAAATCTGCAAAGTCATTGGTGCTATAAAGCCAATTGTAGATCTAACATTTGCATCAATATTCACGCTAAATCCTTCCCCAAATCTCTTCTTTTGAATATAAATATAATCATCTAAAATGGCCAATTCTTCGGCCAATGGGATCAAATTTTTATCTTTGTATTGAAGTATACTTCTGAAGAAATCAGACAAATGTTCAACATATTTTACAGCGTCATTTGCATTCTTTTCTATGAGTCCAGAAAGTGTATTAAAACTGTTAAATAAAAAATGTGGATTTACTTGGCTCCGCAAAGTTTCAAATTGAAATTGAATTCTATCGCTATTCATCTTTTCCTTTTCACGCAATTGTTTGATGCGCCATACAAATCCTACATACAAAACTAAAAAAACGGAACAAAGAAAAAGGCCAATAAACCACCAAGTTTGGTAATAAGGTTTGCATATAGTAAAAGCATAACGAAGCTCTTTACTCGACCTAAAGTTATTACTGGGTAAAGCCTTAACCTTAAAAACATAATCGCCTGGAGGTAGCTGCGGATAGGTTACTTGAAGGTTTCTTGATTTTATCCAATTTGGGTCATATCCTTCCAATTGAATTAAATAGTTCACCTCATCTGGCAAATGATACCAAATACCTACATAATCAAACGTAATATAGTTTTCTTCTGAAGAAAAAACTTTTCCTGGTAACATTTCAAAAGGCGAAAGAAAAACACTCGCACTTTTTATTGTGGGTTCTGGCCCTTGCCACAACAAATTAGATTCTGGATTATATAATATCAATTGCTTACCCGCTCCAACCCAAATCCTTCCAAAAACATCTATGGCACTTACCCGCGATTCTTTTGCTTTACCCACAAAACCAATTTCTTTATCATGGTAAAGAATATTGTTACTTTGAATATTGAACATATCAATACCCCTTGAGTTTACAATTAATAAATTTTGCTTGCTATCAGCACAAATACTATTGTATCCAATTTCTCTTATTCCATCTTTGGTTCCAAACTTTTTGAATTGATTTTTTTGATAACAAAATAAACCTTGCTCGGGAGAATTAAACCAAATATTCCCTTTGGCATCCTCGCAAATTGAGTTTATAATTCTTGCGTCTTTTCCCAATTGTTGTGAAAAGAACTCCAACTTTCCGTTCTTAATTACTGATAAGCCTTGTCCGTCTGAACCAAACCAAACATTTCCTTTTGAATCAATGAATACCTGATAATAATAATTCTCAGGCAAACCATATTCCTGATAGGCTGAAGTAAATTTAAAATTTGACTGTGATACATTTTTCAACTTTCCTATAGAAATGCCTGCGAAGGTGGCAAGCCAAACATTCTCTCCATTTCCACTGATAGAAATTACATTATTGTTAGCAAGGCCATTATTTTCATTGTAGGTTAAGATGGTTCCCCTATGCGGATTGTAACAAAGCACACCAGAGCCAAAAGTACCTAACCAAATATTACCCGTACTATCAGGGTAAATACAAATGGCCTTAGTTTTTGCCAGCTGAGAAGGAAGTGGAATATTTTTACCTCGTTTAAATAAATAGGTACCAAAGGCATTGCTATACCATAATCCACCTATCAAATCTGAAGCAATAGCTTGAATGGGAGCTTCTTTCAATTGTGGGGCGTGAACAAATGAAAACAAATCGTTTACCATGAAAACATTTTCTGTTTTATCAACTATCCAAATGCTTCCTTCCCTATCTGTAGTTATTTGTACAATTTTATCTGGCACTGCAGAATTAGAATGGTTAACACTTTCCTCCAAATGGCCATCCTCTAAACACATCAAGCCTTTGGTTTCTGTTGCTATCCAAAGTTTCTTATTTATAAAAGTTAAATCTACAACCGATCCAAAATTTAATTTAGTGTTTCGGGGTACAATAAAATTACTAATAAAATTATCCGAACAAACATACAACTCACCAGATTGGGTTCCAATGAAGACACTATTCCCTTCACCCTTTTCTAAAACGGTTACAAAGTGATCCTTTAATTTTATACTCCTTGATGATGGTAAAACAGTTAGTTTATTATTATTTAGTTGAGCCAAACAAATTCCAGCATCTGTTCCTATCCATACCATACCTCTTTTATCGGCAAGTAAGGCATTCACATTATCGTCTGGCAATCCATTTTTAATTGAAAGGGAGTATTGAGTTTCATTAGCCAAAACAAAAACACCAGCACCTGCCGTGCCTACCCAAATTTGCTTTTGAACATCTATAGTCAATGATTGAATGGAGGCTTTATTGGGGTTCAAAAAAAACTTTACCAAATGAAGTTTTCCTTTCTGGGTTATATACAAATTACCATGTTTGGTTCCAACCAAAATTTCATTTTCAGGAGTAGGATGAATAACAGTAATAGGATCAAATATGGAGGAATCAACAAATGGAATATAATCCACATTTACCCCATCATGCCTAAATAATCCAATTTGGGTTCCCATCCAAATAAATCCATTATGATCAGATTGAATACGGGAAACTTTTAATTGTTGGTATTCAAATTCAAAAGCAGTTTGCCTTACCTGTGGAATTTGCCCAAAGCCTGATAAAGTAGGTAGAAACAAGGATATTATAAAAATGAGCCTCATTTTTTTTCAAACAATGCTGTAAAATTCACTTCAATATTTTCAGCTATTTTTTGATTCACAATGGCAGGTATTGAAATCTCATGATCACTTAAAGAAACTATAAATTTGCCACTCACTATTATTGAACCAGAAACAACCTTTATAGTAACAAGTATTACCCTGTCTTCAGAAATTCCATGAACTGTTAATTTGCCTCTGGTTCTCACCTGATAGGTTCCATCTTTACTTAGGTCTATTTTTTCAATAATCTTACCCGAATAAGTACATGAATTATATTTTTCTGTTTCAATAAACCGTTCATTAAAGTGTTCCCTTTGCAACTCACTATTAAATCCGTTAAAGGTGCTATTATTTACCACTATGGCAAAAGTGGAATTGTCTATATTTATCAAGCCTTTAAGCTCATCCGATTCTGCCTTAATGATTTCTTGTGGAGCATAAGACATAAAAATTATCTTACCTTTTTTTAACTCAAGTAGGTTTTTATTTTGTGCCCAGTTCGCAGAAATTACCATGCAAAAAAATAAACCAGTAAGTAGGAATCTTTTATATGCAATCAAACTTTTCATTTAAAAACATTTAAAACTCACTAGCTGCAATAAATTTAGCAAGAGATTCATTTCCTGAGTGACGTAAATCTGATTTATGTCCCTCCCACAAGCTTTGACCCTTGTAAATAAACACTATATGATCGCCCATATCAAATACACTTTTGATATCATGAGAATTCACAATTGTAGTGATATCATATTCTTCGGTGATTTCAACAATAAGCTCATCAATTACCCTCGAGGTTAATGGATCTAAACCACTATTAGGTTCGTCACAAAACAAATACTTTGGGTTCATGGCAATAGCACGTGCAATGCCAACCCTTTTTTTCATACCACCACTGATATTAGAAGGAAACAGGTGATTCACATTTTCCAATTTCACTCGGTTCAAACAGAAATTCACCCTATCTAATACTTCAGATTTATTCATATTGGTAAACATGCGCAATGGGAAAGCAACATTATCTTCAACACTCAATGAATCAAACAATGCGCCCCCTTGAAAGAGCATTCCTATTTCTTGACGCAGTTCTTTTTTTTGATAGTAATCTAACCTTAAAAAATCTCTTCCATCAAAATCAATGATACCAGAATCGGGCTCAAGTAAACCTACCATGCATTTCATTAAAACACTCTTTCCTCCCCCACTGGCGCCAATAACAAAACTGCATTTACCCTTTTTAAAAGCTGCATTCACATTATCTAATACAAGCCTTCCATTAAATGATTTACAAATATTCTTTAACTCTATCATTTGTATAACATTAGTTGGGTAAGAATATAATCGAAGAAAATAATGGCAATACAACTTTGCACAACAGCCATGGTACTGGCCGAACCAACCTCTAATGCACCGCCTTCAGTTCTATAACCATTGTAGGATGATATGGTGGCAATTAGGAAGGCCGACACTACCGCTTTTGTTAGCGCATGTGTAATGAAGAACCCATCAAAGTCCATTCTTAGCCCTTGTACATATACATCAACAGAAACTATCCCTGAAAAAAAACATGATATTGCTCCACCAACATTAGATAGCAACATGCTATAGGTAATGAGGGCAGGAATGGCAAACAAAGCGGCCATAATTTTAGGTAATGCTACATAACTAGCAGCATTTACGCCCATAATTTCAAGAGCATCTATTTGCTCACTTACCTTCATGGTTCCAATTTCGGAGGCTATGTTTGAACCAATCTTACCAGCCATTACCAATGCAGTGATAGTAGGTGAGAATTCTAAAATATTGGCATCTCTCACAATTCTACCTAAGATGGTCATAGGAACTAAACTTCCTTGCAACTGACTGCCAAACTGAATAACGGCAACTGCTCCAATAAAAGTTGAAATAATGGAAACAATGGCAAAAGAATCATTTCCCATCTTGTAAACCTCGGTAAAAAAGGCTTTCCAGAACATTCGCCATTTATCTGGCTTTCGAAAACTCGACCGAAGGAAGAGTAAATATCTGCCAAATTGTTCAAAAAACTTCGTTGCTATCATAATTCGCTTTTTCGGATGTAAAGATAAGATATTAGGCATTATCTGCAATCTCGAGACACTCACAACCAAAGAAGCATCAAATAAATCTGTAGAATACAGGCAAAAGGAATAATTTCGCAATAATTAAACAAAACACATATGCAGGCTCCAACCCTTCTCATAACTGGATGTACCAAAGGTATTGGCCTTGCCATAACCGAACGATTTGCGCGTGAAGGATTTAATATTGCTGGTTGTGCTAGAAATGTAAATGAGTTAAAAAAGCTCTTCACTCACCTCTCAACTACCTATCCCAAACAGAAATTCTTTATGGAGGCCTGTGATGTTAGCAATAAAGAACAACTTAAAACATTTGCAAACGACAGTTTAATTGAATTCAAAAACATAGATGTTTTGGTAAACAATGCCGGTATTTTCTTACCTGGAACGGTGCTTGAAGAGGCAGAAGACACTTTTGAAAAACTCATTCATACCAACCTAAGTAGTGCTTATCATTTAAGCAGAGCCATCATTCCAAACATGGTAAAAAACAAGGTTGGACATGTTTTTAACATTTGCTCAACGGCAAGTATTACAGCATACACCAATGGGGGTTCATACTGCATTAGCAAGTTTGCCATGTTAGGTATGAACAACGTATTGAGAGAAGAATTGAAAGGAAAACACGTAAAAGTTACAGCGGTTTTACCTGGGGCAACCTATACAGAAAGTTGGAAAGGAAGTGATATCCCCAAAAAAAGATTTATCCCAAGCGACGATATTGCCAAATTAATTTGGAGTGCCTATGAACTTTCTGGCTCAACAAATGTTGAAGAAATATTGGTTCGACCAATTGAAGGTGATTTATAGAAATTAAAAAAAATGGATTTAAACAAAAGCTTTACCTCAAGCCTTACCCAATACAAAAGAAGGCAAACAAATACTGTTAAGATTGGCGACCTCATGCTTGGAAGTGAATTCCCCATTCGCATTCAAAGTATGACCACCACAGATACCATGGATACAGCGGGATCTGTGGCACAAATAAAAAGAATGGTTGAGAAGGGTTGCGAGTTGGTTAGACTTACTGCTCCAAGTATCAATGAAGCCGAGAACTTAGGGAATATCAAAAAAGAATTGGCCAAACAAGGTATTTATGTTCCTTTGGTTGCCGATATCCATTTTACGCCCAACGCAGCAGAAATGGCTGCAAGATTGGTAGAGAAGGTACGCATCAATCCGGGTAATTACGCAGATAAAAAGAAATTCCAAGTATTGGAATATACAGATGCAGAATATTTAGAAGAGATAACTAGGATTAGGGAGAAGTTCATCCCTCTTCTGAAAATTTGCAAGGAATATGGCACTGCTCTAAGAATCGGAACCAATCATGGGAGTTTAAGCGATCGTATTTTAAGTAGGTATGGAGACACACCTCTTGGTATGGTTGAAAGTGCCATGGAGTTCCTCAGAATAGCTGAAGACGAAGGCTTTCACAACATTGTACTTTCAATGAAAGCAAGTAACCCACAAGTAATGGTTCAGGCTTACCGTTTATTGGTTCAAACCATGAACCAAAATAATATGGAATACCCTTTACATTTGGGCGTAACAGAAGCCGGTGATGGAGATGATGGAAGAATTAAATCGGCATTGGGAATTGGCGCTCTATTGGAAGATGGCATTGGAGATACCATCCGTGTTTCACTTACAGAAGATCCAGAATTTGAGGTACCTGTTGCCCAAAGGTTGGCGGCAAGGTATAGTGGCAGAGAGAATAATCCTCCCATTCCATTTGCCTCAGATGTTTTAGAGAAAAACCCTGCGCGCTTTTACGCTTATGAAAAGAGAGAGGTGACTGAAACCTATAATTTTGGCGGAAATCAAGTCCCACGAGTTATTGCCAACTTTTCTAAGGACATTTTAAAAATTGAAGATTTGAGCGCCATTGGGTATCAATATTTGCCCGAAACCGACAAATGGACCATGAGCGATCAAGGTGCAGATTTTATTTATTTGGGAACCCAACCCGCACAATTTATGTTACCAATGGGTTTAAGAGCCATTTACGACGCTCAAACATGGAGCCTATTACCCAATAAAGAGAATGCTTTCCCTTTATTCAATTCCTCCCAGTATATTCAAAATTCAGCTTTCTCTTCTACACTCAATTTCCTGAGAATTGCCCCTGAGGAACTTCAGGATAACACACTTTGCCAAAAACTACAGGAACAATCAAAAACCGTTGTTATTCTTGAGAGCAATCATCCACACCCTATGAGTGATATGCGCAATGCTTTCGCCCATTTGGCCGCCAAAGGCTTAAAAGTTCCAGTTGTTTTCGGTCTGAACCAAAATATTCCGTTGTCAGAAGAAAGCCTCGACTTAGCCATGTTATACAGTAGCGCAGATTGTGGCAGCCTGTTAATTGATGGATTTGGAGATGGTATTTTTTTCCTAAATAGTTTAGAAAACAAAAAGCGTTTAAACGATATATCCTTCGGAATACTTCAAGCTGCCAGAACCAGAATTAGTAAAACTGAGTACATAAGCTGCCCAAGCTGTGGAAGAACCTTGTTTGATTTACAAGAAACCACCGCTATGATTCGCAAAAGAACGGATCATTTGAAGGGCATTAAAATTGCCATCATGGGTTGTATAGTAAACGGTCCTGGAGAAATGGCTGATGCAGATTACGGTTATGTTGGTTCTGGTCCCGGGAAAATAACCCTTTACAAAGGTAAAGAAGTGGTAAAAAAAGCTTTAGCCTCCGAATTTGCGGTTGATGAATTGATATCTTTGATAAGGGAAGATGGAAATTGGACAGAAATTTCGGCCTAGTGCAACTCTTTTAGAATAAATAATGTCTTTCTTGCAAATTCCATCTATTTACTTATTTTCGAAACCTCAAAAAAAAGCATAAAAAATGAAAAAATTGTTACTAACAGCTCTTGCTGCTTTAACTCTGGGAACAGCTACAATGGCTCAAAAAATCGACAATTCAAAAGATCGTCGTTTCCTTCCAGCAAATGAAGCTAGCAACCCCTTCAACAAAAAATCATTAAATAAAGGTGGCGAAGCCATTTCTGACTGGTACTCTTTCATGGATATGATTGACAAAAGTAATGTAGGTTCAACACTTACAGGTTTTGTTAACTTCATGACCCACGATTCATTAAACAAATTTGTTGAAGATGATGGAGTAGTAAGATACGGCGGATGGCAATCTGTTGGTCAAATCCTTGACCCTAAGGACGATTTGATTGAATTAACTGCAACTCCACAAAACAAATTGTCTGTTTACAACAGCTACAAATGTGATAGTATTGCTTTCCAATACTTATATGTTAGAAATGTAGATTCTATTTCTGATGGTATGGGTGGAAAAACCAATGTAGTAGATACAGTGTTTATCGCATATTTCGCTGGTTCACAAATTAGAAAATTACAATTCACTTCTTCTGGCGACAAATTAGGATTAGTTGATTGGAACTATGCTAAGCGTTTACCTGCAAACATGGTAAAAATGGACACTATCTTGTTAGGTGTTGGTGCAAACGGTTTGATAGATACTACACGTGCTTCAAACAACAACGGTGGTTTTGAAAACTCTTGGTTCAGCAAAATTGCTCAATTCCCTGCTCCTGCTGGAATGAAAATTAATGCAAATCCTAATGGTTCAACTGTAGCTAACTTGGTTGGTTTCACTTATACCTTTAAATCTGGTATCCCTGCTGTAGTAGGTACTGATACTGCTGTTATGGTTTACCAAAAAGATCCTTCAACTGCTCCTGCTGGAATGCGTAGAACTAACTATTTCGGTTGCAGATTCTCTCAAAACTCTGGTTCAATTGGTTGGGAAAACAAAAACTTCTGGAATACTTCATTGTTCGCTTTGAAAAATACTTCTTATGTTGACGATGGTAATCCTAACTCATGGAAAGGTTATGTATCTGGTAATGCATTTACAGCTGATTTGTTCTTAGAATCATGGTTCCATATCACAGTTGATACATCTGGTGGCAAGCCTGGTGTTGGTTTCAATGAAGTAGAAAATGTAAAAATCAACAACGTATATCCTAACCCTGCAACTTCAGTTGTAAATGTTAACTTTGAGTTAGCTTCTGCTGGTGATGTAACAATTAAAATCTACGATTTATTAGGACATGAAGTAAGTTTGCTTTCTTACCCTAAAACTTCTAAAGGTAGATATGAAATTCCTGTAAATACAAGCAATTTGAATACTGGTGTGTATGTAATTAGCATCAACGCTGGTAACAATACCAAAACTCAAAAGTTCACCGTAACTAAATAAGTATCGTATTTATATTAAAAAAAGGATGGCAATGCCATCCTTTTTTTTTGCCCTATTGCCAAGGTTTTACTACAGATTTATACATATTAACTACTTATAAGTGCCGCATTCAATCTGGCTATTTATGAGAACAGAAGAATGAGATAAGGAGCTGGAATGGTTGAGTTGAATAATAAACCCAACACCTGGGTTTATAACTTTGCTTTCTTATACAAAACCAAGCACCACAAGCAACAAATAAATGAGTTTTTAACATCATCAGTTGACACAAAAAAAGCCCGTCGTATGCATTACGACGGGCTTTTTAATTTCTTATTGAATTCTTATTTAACGGTAAACTTATTTGAGCTTTGGAAATCAACTCCCTCAATAGAATAAAAGTAAATACCAGGTTTTAAATGAGAAATGCTCACAGGTATTTGGTTCAAACCGGTTTGAATTTGTACCTCTTTACTCATGCTAACTTCATTACCTAAAATATCTAAAACTTTTACCTGAGCCAATGACTTTGCAGGAGCATTTAATTCAATGGTTACCTGTTCACTTGCTGGAACTGGAAACACTTTTGAGCTAAGTTGTTTACCTGGGTTCAACTGGCCCAAACCGCTACTCAAACCTCTGCTACTAGCAAGTATAAACTCCATATCTGTCATTACGCCAGAGGTATCTTCATTTGCCATTAATAAAGGATGCCCGCCGTTGGCACTAACCCAAGTATACGTATTTGTTTTTTCATTAAAACCACCTAATCCTGCACCACCTGGTAAATCTGTGTAGGTGCCTGTAATAATGTTTCTAACCTTAAAAGAAACCAATACCTCATTCACCAATTTTTGTCTGAGTACATCAAATGTACCAGCATCCATTTTCAATTTACCATAGGCATCAATTTCTGAGTTCATGCGCACCTTGTAAATAATTTTTACAGAGTCAATCAAAGGAATGTTGATTCCCAAATCTGCGGCTAGAGTAGTGAAATAGTTCTCTATGGAATCTTTGTATTTTGTTCCCATGGTAGAAGGGAATTGAAACACTTTAAGGGCACCACCGTTGCCTGTTGCCATGCCTGCCTCAAAAATAATTTTGAGGTTAGAATTGCTTGCAATAAAATAGGTTGGAAGTGTTTCCATTGATACTGGATCAACAGTATAACTCACCAAATTACAACCTGCAGGCGCTCCAGGGAAAGTAAATCCGTTGGCATAAAAGGTAGTATCTTTGGTATGTCTATTTGCCCATCCAGAAATATCCCAAGTAATATTGGCACCTGAAATACGCAATGCATTGCCAGTTGAAACAGATAAACTGGTATCACTTGCTAATAAATACCAATCGCCCACAGCGGCATAATCCGATCTGTTTACTGTGATTTGCGCTATACCTGAAAGGGTAATGCTAAAGGCCATAAAGGCTAGTAATATTTTTTTCATATGTTTTTGTGTAGTTGTTTTTCTCTTTGCAAAGATGATTCCAAATTCTCTTAAAAAAAGGTAAAAAAAATCCCCGCCAAAAATGGCGGGGATTTTTTTTAATCATTTATCGGACCAAGCGTTAATCCTGCGGAGAACACTCTAATGTCTGGGTTGTTGTTAGACCTATTGAAGTAAGGTGTTAAACTATAATTTGCAAAAACCCTGAACCATCCGTAACCAACTCTGGCAGTTGCTGTAAGTCGGAAAGGATTGATTTCAAAATCATCTACATATTTTCTTTGTTCTTTGTAACCCATAGCGGTGGTTTCTGTTCTTACATGAGAATAGGCTTTAAAGGTTCCTATTACTCCTGCAGCAAAATGAAAATTGTTGCGTTCCTTTTTTGTTCTAGGTGCATATTTAATCAACAATGGCACATTCAAATTAAAGGCATAAAGTTTATTGGTATTTAAAGCTGTTAGCCCAGAATCTGCCATTATGCCATTTACATTAGCGGTTAACACTCTATCCGATTTGAAATTAAAGTTTTGGAATTCCATCCCTAATCCAGAGGTGATGGCCAATTTATTTTTGATCAATTGTACATCTCCCTCTAAAGGGTTGATGCCATAGAACCAAGAGTTACCCAATTTGCAATCTAAGAAATCATAGCCAGTAGGTACTTTAAAGTCGAGGTTAGGGTTAGTAAATTGGTTCACTCCTACTTCAAAGCCATCATATACCCTTTTCAATTCATACTTCTTCTTTTTGGGGGTTGATTTACCGTCATCATCCTTCTTAGGTTTGTCAATATCTATGTCTAAATCCTTTTCATCTTCCGCATCTGGATGTTCAATTCTAATGCCTGCATCATCTTCAATGATGATGAGTTTTTTCTTTCCAACTGTAATTCTGGTGGTATCATCGCTGTTTCTGGCTTCCCTTTCATCACTCATATTCTCTCCAGTTGCAGCATCAATAATATTAGAACTGCCTGTTACATTCACGGTTCTATTTTTAGGATTTCCAGAATAAACACCATTTGACATACCAGAAGCATCTACCACAAAGTCTTCACTTACATTCACGTTAAAATAGGTGGCACCGGCGCTGTTTATCTTAACCGACTTCGATTTTAAATCATTGGCATGTAATTTTGTGGCACCACTTAAATCGTATCTTACATCGGCCACCTCACCTTTTAAGGTAATTTTTGAGGCACCGGCGCTGGTAACATTCAGTTTTTTGGCCATTACTTCTACATTAACCTTCGATGCACCAGAACATTCCAATTCAAAATTATCTGTTAAAATTTTAGTGCCTTCTTTGGTCTCTACATTACCGGCTCCGCTTACCTCAATGCTTGTAAGGGTGGCAAAATAAACCTCAATAGGTTCTGCATCTGGAGCAGAGTTACCGCTATAATCAATGTGTAAGGTTTGGTTTTTTACTTCAAAACTCAAACCATCTAAACTTTTTGGATGTGCCACTTTGTTTTGTGTGCCTGCCACCAAAATTACTTTCACAGGAATATCTAATTCTATTTTTTGAAAATCCTGTAATGTTTTTTCTTTCTGTGCCCATAGGCTAGAACTCATAGCCATTAAAGCCAATAAACTTTTGTATTTCATGTTCGTGTTAATTTTCTAAGGATGGATTATTCTTTCATAAGCGAAGTATCTACCAATAATGGAATATCCGCGGGCTCCATTATCGGGATTCTTATTTTCTTGGTAGGTAATACCTGTTGTTTTTTGCATCAACTCCAATGCAATATTGCCTGTATTTCTAGCACCACCATTTGAAAGGGTGTCGGCCAAAGCAAGGGCTTTTTCTGGCAGTTGCTTTTTAATTTGCGCCATTAACCATTCAGTAGGTTTTAAATATACAGGCCCCTCACTGGCAGTTTGCGAGTTATCGGTCTGAACCAATGCTGTTTTAGGCAATACATTCAATGGATTTAACTCATATGAAGACAATGTGAGGGAAGCTATTTTAGGATCTATTTCAGCAAACTGTTGAATAAGCTCCTTTTCAGATAATTTCAAGGCTTGTTTCTTTTCTGCGCCAGACAAGATATTTTCAGCGTTTTCAATAGGATTATTTACTGGTGGCTTACTCTGAGGAATGGCTTTCACTGCTGGCAGGTTTGTCTTATCTGCTAAGGGTGTTTGCAGGTTTTGGTTCGAACCGAAATAAATTACACCGGTTAGGAAAAAGGCCATTAAAACTGCAGCAACTGCTCCATAGCGAACATACAAAGGAACAACTATGGCCAATTTTCTTTTCAACCTATCCTTACCCTCAAATACAAGTGCTTCAGGAACAAGTTTTGTTAATTGAAACAAGCGGTAATCTTTTTGAAATGCCGGAAAACGAACCAGTTTGCGTTGTAAATCTCCTTCAGCCTCCTCATTCAAATCCCCTTCTATAGAAGCAATCATTTCATCTTGGGTAATGTATGCTGGTTCTTTCTTTAAGAAAGTGAAATCTGGAACAGTATCTGTTTCTGGTATGAGGGTATAAGAAGTATCTGCCAATAGCTGATACTCTTCATTCAAATCAGGATTTGCCTCCAGAAACAGGAGCAATTCCTTTTCCAAACCTGCCTCAAGATTTCCCTCGAGGTGGTCTATTAGGAATATTTCATAGTTGTCTCTGTTAATTTGCATGGTTATACCAATTGTTCTAAACTTCCTAAATAATTCTTTAAAGCCAAACGAGCTCGGTAAATGTAAACCTTTACCTGACTTTCATTTAACCCCGTAATCTCTCCAATTTCTTCGTAACTGTAACCCTCATAATCGCGCAACATAATTACAGAACGTTGAATTTCATTGAGTGTTCCCAAAGCTTTATCTAATACCTTTTTGATATCTGAATAATGGTTTTCTGTTTTCACCAATTCTTCGTGGTGGTCTTCCAATAAACCAGATCTTTGCTCTTTTCTAATCTTATCAATCATGGTATGATAACCTGTGGTAAATAAATAACTTTTAGCCTTGGTAACTTCCACCTTATCAACCTTCAACCACATTTTTTCAAATGTATCTTGAACCACGTCTCTTGCTGCATCCCGGTCTTTGATGTTTTTAACAACAAAGCGGAAAAGGGCATCGGCGTGTTGGTCTACACAAGCATTATACTCGGCTGGAGTCATTTTCTATACTTAGGGGTTTTGGGCATAAGACGATCCGTTGGCAATTTAGTTACACTTTCCCTGAAAATTTAGGATAAATTCTTATTTTGGTTCTGATTTACAAGTATGAAGAATAATTACCT
>CAILJQ010000054.1 GCA_903834625.1 uncultured Bacteroidota bacterium | reverse complement strand
TGTTTTTAGATGCTACTTACAGCCATTTCTCTAACGGCAATACCAAAAACCCCAACCTTGGAATCAATTATCCAAACATTGGCTTGGGTGTTGAATATCGGTTCAAACCGAAACAAAAACCCTTGGGCCATTTGCTGTTTTATACCCAAAAATGGAGAACAGATTTTGCGGTATATGGAAGCAATAAATCATTGCCTATTGCACCTACCAAAAGGTTTTGGGCCTATGGTGGGCATGTGCTGGTATCATACAGAACGGGAATGTTACATGCGTTTACTTTAGGTGCAGAAATGTATGTAGATAAGAGTATGCGTTATGGTATGGATAACCACAATATTTATGGCAGCCAACATATTGATGATAAATTTGTAGGCATCATGGGCGGACATGAATTTTTGTTTAACCGCTGTATATTTAGTCAGCAATTGGGCGTGTATGTTTACAAAGAAGTGCCCGAAGAATTTGTGAATAGAATTTACCACCGTTGGGGATTTCATTACAAGCTATCCAAAAATTGGATGGTGGGACTGAACCTCAATGCCAATTTACAAAAGGCATTTTTGTTTGATGCGCGATTGGTTTATTCTATTTATAAATAGGCTTAATGTTCCAAGTTTTTCATGCCTGCCTCAACCGCAAAAGGAATATGGTTTTCTTTGGGAGGAATAGGGCAAGTATAACTGGCATTATAGGCGCAATAGGGGTTATAGGCCTTGTTAAAATCAATTTCAATTTCAGTAGCACCTGCCACTTTTTCTAAATCTATATACCTACCTGCTCCATAGGTTTCTTGTCCGTTGCTTTCATCGGTAAAGGGCAGAAGTAAATAATTGTCGTACCCAGGTTTTTTGTTTTGTTGCTCCAATACAATTAACTCCAACATTTTGCCATTGAGCTCAAATTGAAGCACTGCATAATTTTTATAAGGCTTGGTTTTGTTGTGCGAATGAGGCAATTCAAATACAGGTTGGTTTTGCAATAATTGGAGTTTGGCCCTTACCCTATATTTCTCTTGGATAGGAAAAAAGCGAATGCCCTTAAAGGTATAAAAGGCGGTGCTATCTAAAGGTGAAGTTTGAGGGTTAAAAAACTCCTCATTTATTTGCATGCGCTCTGCAGCAAGCTTTTGCCTGTAGGCTTTATCTTCCTTTACACCATTGCATGAGGCTATAATAAACATAGCCCCTGCAATGAGGTAACATGTGTTATTGAACCTTAACTTCTTGAGAATGGATAACATTCTTTTTGGTTGTATTTAAGTTGATCCAAGCCAATACGTCTAAGTTAGCAGCGTTCCATTTTATGTCGCGTTTTACGCGGTATTTTTTCTTAAATACCCTGCCTGGCTCGTAGGTGCCTGTGGTTTTTAATAAGTCGCCATAAAAGCCTGTTACCATAGTTCTTAATACATGGTTATGCATATAGTTTTCTTCGTATATAACATTACCGTTTTGGTCTTTGCTTTCTTGCACATCTTCCATATCACTCTCTAAAATGGCAATAGAAACATAATTGGTATCAGAAACTACAGAGGTATAGGTAACGGTTACTTCCACTTCAATAGAATCGCCAATATTTTTAGCTTTTAAATCAATGTTTACCGGAGTAGGTTCAGCCAATTCTGTAGCAACGTATGCCGACCATTTTTGGTAATCTATATTCCTTGCAGATTCGCCACTGAACAATTTCCTGTTTACATTTCCAGTAGGTAAGCCAGCTGTTAAGCCAACCATATCATACAATAAGGCACCTGCCTCTGTTCTAAAATCATACTTGCTGGTATGGGCATCACCTATAGCCATATCAAAAGGGCGGGTTAATGCATTTTGTTTGTTTAGTGGATGAAGGGTAAGAATATGAATTCTTCCTGCATTGTTTTCTGAAATGGTTTTTGCTTCTAATTGCGCTTTAGGGCAATTAGGACATCTTACACCAGTTACCTCTTCAATTAATACATTTCTTTGTTGCGGAGTAGGAGCAGGTAACAACACATAGGTGGTATCGCCTACGGTTTTATCTGGGGTCATGTTAATGTAAGGCGGTTCCTCTTCGCATGAACCAAGCAACAAAACAGTGCAGCATAATAAGAGTAGTTTTTGGATATTTTTCATGACTTAAAAAT
>CAILJQ010000053.1 GCA_903834625.1 uncultured Bacteroidota bacterium | reverse complement strand
TTCGAACCCGCGGTACAGGGTTACCCGTACGTCGGTTTAGCAAACCGGTGGTTTCAGCCTCTCACCCACCTCTCCGTGGTTTGGCTGAACTTTCCCTTTTTGGGGGACTGCAAATCTATGAATCTAAAATTAAATCGCAACTGAAAATGCAGGTTTTTTTGTTTCGCGTAAAAAAATTGTAAACACGCCTTTTTGTGTAAATTCTAATTGGCAGATTTTTAGTTTGTTACCTACAAAGTGGTCTGTAGTAGCTTGTCTGTTGGGTTTTATACATACAAATTCTGAAACAAATGTTGTTGTATTGATTAAGATTTCAAAGTTATGGCAAAAGAACTTCCCCAAAATTACAAATTCAGAGACCTCAAAATATTTGGTTCAACTGAATGGTTGGCCAATAACGAGAAAAAATACCGTCTCGTTTTTGATGAGGCTGAATGCAGTTTCATCTACTGCGAATTGTCTTTCTTCAACAAATTATTTGATGAAAGTGATTGGGATGTGCGCATTAACATGAAATGCGTGAACGTAGAAGATGGTGCAGAAATTTGTAACCTCTCTGCCGATAGAAAAATTACCAAGGAAGAAAATATCGTTTTTGTTCGCGAAGGCTGGGGTGTTAAAAACCCAGGTAACTATTGGAAAAAAGGCACCTACCGCTGGGAGGCTTGGATAGATGGAATTTATGTAGCTGAACGCATTTTTTATATCATTGATTTAGGATTAGTAACGGAAACTGTTAACCCTTTCTTTAATCTTAGTAAAGTAAGATTGTATGAGGGGCCTGAGGGGAATGTACCTAAGGTGGAACGCAAATATGTACAGGTGTTTGATAGTGAACAAACCCGTTATGTTTGGCTTGAAATGGATTTTGAAAACCTCATTTCTGAGGTACCTATTTGGCCCATTGAATTGCAGTTTTATTTTAATACCCATACCGGACAGTTAAAGGGTACCATAGACAAATTGTTTTTTGTAGAAACCAAAGACAAAACCTTTGATTGCACCATTGGCTGGGGTAATGAGCTAAAGGGAACTTGGGGTCAAGACCATTATTCTATTTCCGTGTTATTCATGGATCAGGTAGTGGCAACCATTCCGTTTGAGGTAGGAGAGGCGTTTAAAGAAGAGGGTACTGTTGATTTGCCTAAAACCAAAACACGCGAATTGTTTAAACCTACTGCAGTAGATCAAAGCATGGATGCGGTGCTAAAGGAATTGGATGACCTTATTGGACTCGACTCTATAAAAAAGAAAGTGAAGGAGTACACTACTTACCTCAACTTCCTTAAAATTAGAAAAGAAAAGGGATTTGATGATTCTGAGAAAATAAACTTACATGCTGTTTTTACTGGAAACCCGGGTACTGGCAAAACAACCGTGGCTAAAATGTTGGGTAAAATATACCAACAATTAGGCTTGTTAAGTAAAGGCCACGTGTTAGAGGTAGATAGGGGTGATTTGGTAGCAGAATATATTGGACAAACTGCCCCCAAAACAAAAGAGATTATTAAAAAGGCTAAGGGAGGTATTTTGTTTATTGATGAAGCCTATTCTTTAGCACGTAAGAACGATGATTCTAAAGATTTTGGCAAAGAGGCTATAGAAATATTGCTCAAAGAAATGAGCGATGGTGATGGCGATTTAGCCATCATTGTGGCTGGTTATCCCAATGAGATGAATAGCTTCCTAGAATCTAATCCTGGTATGAGATCTAGGTTCAGCATGTTTTATGAGTTTCCAGATTACTTGCCACAAGAATTAATGCAAATAGCTTCTTTTACCATGCAAAAAAGAGGTGTGTTGTTAAGTGAAGGTGCCAATGAGATGTTGTATAAAAAGTTAGTAGAGGCCTACCGTAACCGCGATAAAATGTTTGGCAATGCCCGATATGTAAACTCGGTGATTGACGAGAGTAAAATGAATATGGGTTTAAGGCTTATGTCAACCCATAACCCGGCCGAGCTAACCAAAGAAGAATTATCAACCATTCATAGTGCAGATATTGAAAAGATTTTTGCAGGCAAAACCCGCGGGGTAGCAGATATTCCTATTGATGAAGATTTACTTAAACAAGCCTTGCTCACTTTGCACAATATGATTGGCCTAGAGAGTGTGAAAAATGAAATTGATGAGTTGGTAAAATTGGTTCGTTTTTATAGAGAAATAGGAAAAGATGTTCGTCAGAGTTTCTCTTTACACGCTGTGTTTACAGGCAACCCAGGAACAGGTAAAACTACTGTTGCGCGTATACTTGCCCAAATTTATAAGGCATTAGGGATTTTAGAAAGAGGCAATTTGGTTGAATGTGATAGGCAAGGTTTGGTGGGAGGTTTTGTAGGTCAAACCGCATTAAAAACCTCAGAAATGTTGGACAGAGCCCAAGGAGGTGTGTTGTTTGTTGACGAGGCTTATGCCTTAAGTGAAGGTGGCGAAAATGATTTTGGTAAAGAAGCTATTGAAACCATTTTGAAAAGGATGGAAGACAAACGTGGCGACTTTATTGTCATCGTTGCTGGGTATACCGACAATATGAAACAGTTCTTGGAAAGTAATCCAGGCTTAAGTTCTAGGTTCGACCGTGAAATGAATTTTGCCGATTACTCTGCAGAGCAATTGTACCTTATTGCTATTAAAATGCTTCAAGGCAATAGTATCATTCCTGACCCAAAGGCAGCTGAATATCTCAAGAATTACCTCACCTCCCTTCATGCTGGAAGAAACAAGTATTTTGGCAATGCACGTAACGTAAGGAAAATAATAGAGGAAGTAATCAAAAACCAACATTTGAGATTAGCCAAGTTGAGTCAGGCCGAACGTACCTCAGATATGATCAATACCATTTTTGTAGAGGATGTAGAAGAGTTTAAAATTGAAGAGAATCCATCTGCAAACAAAAGAAGTATTGGGTTCAACCAAAACTCTTAACGACAAAGATTTTTATTTATTTAGCACCATTGTTTCAATGGTTAAACCTGGTCCGAACCCAGCCGCAAAAGTGGTTTGATTGGGCGAGTATTTCTCATCGTTTAACAATTGGTTCAGCACAAAAACTAAAGTAACGCTAGATAGATTTCCTACTTGTTTTAATACATCATAACTTGCTTTGGGGAGGTTGTTTTCCAGGGCAAGTTCACTAACTATTTTGTCTAAAATTTTCCGGCCACCTGGGTGAAAGGCCCAGTGAATGATAGTGTCTTTGCTTAGTCCTGAGGTTTCCAAAGCTTTACCCACAATGGCAGAAATTCCTTCTTCAATAAGTTGAGGGATGTATGCACTGAGTGTCATAAGAAATCCTTTTTCATCTATACGCCAAGCCATATCTTGTTCGCCTTTGGGTATGATAGCTGAATAAAACTGGTGGATATGAAAGTACTTGTTATGTGAGGGTTTTTGTGCGCTTACCAAACATGCTGCAGCTCCATCTCCAAACAATAGGTTGGCAGCCAATTGATCTGTAGTATTTATTTTATTAAAATGTAAAGTACACAATTCAATTCCTGCAACCAATACCTGCGCATTTGGGTTTGCTTTACAATAAGCATCTGCTATTTTCAGGGCGTGGAAATAGGCGTAACATCCCATAAAGTTCACCGAGCTTCTATTTACTTCTAAGGGTAGATTGAGTTCTTTGCATAAGAGTAAATCGAGCCCTGGGGCTGCCATACCGGTACAAGAAACGGTAATGAGATGGGTTATTTGATTTGGGTCAACACAACTTTTTTTTGCCGCTTGAGCCAATAGCGGGAATCCTTTGCGAAAGAAAATTTCCATGCGGTTTGAAACGCTTGGCTCATCCTCTCCTATAAATAATTCTTTGCTTGAAGTTGTCTCACTAAAATCTGAAATGCAGCTGTACCTGTATTCTATGCCACTGCGCGCATACATTGTTCTGAGACGTTTTTTTTCTTCTTCATTGAACCCATATTGCTCTTGCATATATAAGGCGAGTTGCTCCTGGGTATTTTTGTGTTCAGGTAAAACACAGCTTAGATTAAACAGGTAACTCATTTGTGCTTCTGATAAAATAAATAAGCACAAAATACAAGACCATGGCCGTTGCAGAAATTCTGTTGAGCATCATGGTATACCTGAAGTTGGCCTGATCTGGGTTTTCCCATACTTTGTTGCCCCACCATAAATAAAATGCTAAAACAGGAAATACAAAACAAAGGAATAAATAATACAAATGACTTTGGTTGGTATTGGTTAAAAAGAATCCCATCCAAATAGCAACCAGCCCATGAAATGCAGCAGAAAATTGAAAGGTTCCTCTAATTCCTAAGATTCTGCTAATGGTCATGTCGCCACTTTTTTTATCTGCAATATGCTGGTAAACCTGAGTCATAGGATAGGCTCCTGCAACCATCAAAGAACTAATCAATGCAGGTTCAAGATAATTTGTTTGTGCCATGGCTTTGAGGTAATCTACCTTCTGGCCAAATAAATATACCATAGTGAATACTACAAAACCTTGGAAAACGGCCACAGACGCAAAGGAAGTTATGGCGTATTTCTTTAAACGAATGGGATGCCATGAATAAGAAATTGATACCAAAATATAGGCAGTTACCAATAAAGATAATTCCGGTGCTAACCAATAACTCCAAGCAATGGCTGCTATGTTTAAAAGCGTTGTAACCACAAATAACCATACTGTAGGTGGTGGCGGGTTTTTTAGTCCACCTATAGGGGTGGTATCTTTGTCCATATAACTATTGTACCCATTACTGGCTGGATAGACTAATACATGCAAAATAAAAAAGAGTTGTAGGCTGCGAATAAGGTCGGGGTAATCACAAAAAGAAAAGGCAAAAAAGAAAACCGGCATCAGGTAATAGGAGAATGGAATTCGCAACAAAACGATGAACGAAGGCAATTTCATTTGGGCTCTTAATTATTCCTTTAAGTTTTCTAAAGTGTTTCTTAATCTTGGTTCAGCCATAAATCTTAATTGCTTGAAAACCTGAAATAACTTGATTTGTCGCAGGATTGATAGCACAAGAACCAAAGGCAAGTTATGATAATCTCACGAAAAATAATGTAAAAAGAATTAAATTCGAAGTATAAAGTACCACCATGAGCCAGGAAAAAGCACCACACATTCTGGTTGTTGAGGATGACATTACCCTTGCAACCCTTTTAAAAGAAAACCTCAAATTGGCAGGTTTCAGCACGCGTTTGTGTAAAGATGGTGAAGAGGGATGGCAAGTTTTTCAAAAGGAAAAATTCGACCTTTGTCTCCTAGATGTAAATATGCCCAAACGCAATGGTTTTGAATTAGGCAAACTCATCAGAGAATTAGATGTTTTTACACCTATGGTATTTTTAACAGCCAACAGCAGTGAGGAAGATAAACTCAAGGGTTTTGGGTTAGGTGCTGATGAATACATTACCAAACCTTTTAGTACCCAAGAACTTTTGGCAAGAATGCGCGCTATTTTAAAGCGCTCCCAAGTTTCTAAGCCAGAAATATTGTTGAAAGATGAGGTATATGAAATAGCAGGAATGCGCATTGATATACCCAATCATTTAATTTATTACGGTAATACCGAGAAAAAAGTAAGTGGCACTGAATGTGAATTGTTGAAGCTTTTTGTAAAGAATAAGAATCAATTATTAACCCGCAACAGTTTGTTGCTAAGCATTTGGGGAAGAGACGATTTTTATACTGCTAGAAACCTAGATGTATACATTAACAAGCTCAGGAAAGTGTTAAAAGAAAATCCTCATGTAGAAATTGTAAATGTACATGGCTCAGGATTTAAATTGGTAGAAACCCAGGCATCCTAATCCTTTTCATGAAAAAGGACGCACGAAAACAACCCAATTGTAACTGGCTGGCCAAATATGGCTTGTTTCTTTTCTTTTTGTTTTTTGTTCATTCGCTATTTGCTCAGAAAGATACCAGCAGCTTATTGCTGAACCTACAACAGGCGAAGGCAAAACTATATACCAATCCGCCTCAAGCTCAATTGTTGTTGGAGCAACTATATGGTGAAGCCACTAAACGGGCCGATTCAAAGTTGCAATTAGAGAGCGCCAAACAGCTTGCTTTGTTACATATGAATGCAGGCAGGTACGCCCAAGCAAGAGAATATTTATTGGCAGGTATTTCTATAGCTGAACAACAAAATAATACGGCCATTCGTGCAGATTTTATATACCTCAACGCTACTACTTTTCATGCGCAAGGTGATTTGTCGAACGCCGTTGGTAAGTACCTTGAGGCATTGCGAACCTTCGAATTAAATGGAAATGATATTGGCGCACTCAATACCTTTACATCACTGGCTGATATTTATAGCAGACAAAATAATTTTTCGCGTGCAATTGAGTTTAATTTAAAAGCACTCAAATTGTTCGAGCAAAAAAATGATAAGTTCAGACAGCTAAATATTTACGAACAAGTTGGGTCTATTTATACCCGCCAAAGTCAATACAAAAAGGCTTCCGATTTTTACAGCAAAGCTTTAGCTGTATACCGCGAATTGGGTAACAAAGCCGGTGAGGCCGCCACACTTATTAACCTGGCTTCCATAGAAAATACTACTGGAAATTATACGAAAGCATTAGCCCTGTATAAGCAAGCCACAAGTATTAGCTCCTCCCTTAAAATTGTCCCTCTTGAAATACGCAGTTTAATTGGTTCAGCCAATACCGAGGTTACTTTAAAAAATTATGAAACTGCCAATATCAATTACCGAAAAGCCATTGTTTTGGCTAAAAAATCGGGAATGAAAATTGAACTGGATGAAGCCTATGAAGGCTTAGCAGAAGTATACAAAGGTTTGAAAGATCCGGGTACTTCAAAAGCTTACCGCTCTTTGAGTTCAGAGATTAAAGACTCTTTGTTTAATGATTCAATTTTACGCAGAACCACTGATTTGCAACTGTTATATGAAACAGAAAAAAAACAAGCGCAAATTGAATTGATGAACAAAGAAGACAAATTGAAAGAACTTGATTTGAGTCAAACCAAACAAGTGAAGAATTTCTTTATTGCCCTTTCCGTTTTATTGGTTGTTTTGGTTTTCGTGTTTGTTTATTTCATTTCACAAAATAGAAAGATCAACCAACAACTTACCAAAGGTATGGCCGAGTTGGAAGTGAAAAACAAAGAGAATGAAAAGCAACGTGAAATGCTTTCCCAATTGAACCAAGTTAAAGACAGATTTTTCTCCATCATCTCTCACGACTTGCGCAATAACCTTACCACCATGAAGCTGTATTTCGACTTAGTGAGCAGTCCGGAATATAAAGAATCTGGCAAGTCACAATTGGGAAAAGATGTTGCAGGTTCTGTACAAAATACCATTGATTTATTAGAGAATTTATTGGTGTGGGCAAGTGGACAAATAAAGGGTGTAGAGGTACTGCCTAAAAAGATTAACCTGCATAAAATGGCCGAGTTAAATTGCCAAATGTTAATGAGCATGGCTTATCAAAAAAACATAAGCTTGGTAAATGAAACCGATGAAGATGCCTGCATTTTGGCAGATGAAAATATGGTGAATTTAATTCTTCGAAACTTGTTGTCGAATGCCTTAAAATTTACCCCAGATGGTGGCTCTGTTACCATACTCTCCCAAGAAGAAGACGATTTTCATCAAATTATAGTATTGGATAATGGCGTGGGTATAAAAGCCGATAAAATAAAAGACCTTTTTACGGCACACATAAATGTGAGCACCCAAGGAACAGGAAATGAAAAGGGTACTGGCTTAGGACTTATGTTGTGCAAAGACTTTATTGAACGCAATGGGGGGCAAATTTGGGTGGAGAGCGAAGAAGGCAAAGGCAGCAGTTTCTACTTTACCTTTCCAAAATGTAGCTAAATTATTTTTTGTACTTTCGTTTTACCTTTCCTGTATGGTTGGTTTATTATGAAGAATCATTTGTTGCTATTCCTCTTTTTCCTCCTTACACATTTGACTTTTGCACAAGAGCAAGCTTCCCTTAGTGGTCGCTATGATTCTTTGTGTACAGCCGTTATTGAATTTTGTGAAGCAGGTGATTTTAGGTTGGCCTATGCTAGCGTGAGTGAAGCAATTATTGAAAACGAACGTTTGTTTATGGGCAAACAACCCAATGCCCAACTGTTTTTTATAAAAGCGTTTTGTGTAAGAAGAATAGATAACAAAGAGCCAGTGGCTGCAGAGAAAGAGGCTATTCAGTTATTGAATAAGGCCATAAGTATAGACTCAAGTTTTGCGTATATGTATTATGAAAGAGCCTTGGCAAAAAAGTTCTCGAATGCACGTAAAAATGCGATCCAAGATTTAAATAAGGCTATTGCTTTGGAACCAACAAATTTTGCGTATTACGAAGAAAGGAATACTTGCCATTCTTTGGTTGAAACCCCTTATCGTATTCGGAAAAATGATTTATACCAAGGGATTTATGCCTTTGATGTATTGCCAAATGAAGTAGAAAAGTATTACAACAAAGCGAGGGCATATCAACTCATTTTTCATTTTATGCAAATCAAAGCCTTTATTGATACCTCCTTGATTTATTATGCCAAAGCCATTGAAGCTTCTCAAGCTAAGAATTCCGAAATATTTTTTGAACGTGGTGTTTTGTATAGAAATGATTTAAGGAATTATCCATTGGCCATTCAAGACCTTAAACAAGCTGTAAGGCTTGATTCAACAAATGTATCGGCATTTCTTAATTTAGCTTGGAGTTATGGGCATAACCAACAATTTGAATTGTCGTACCAAGCCTTTTTGATAGCCAATAAATATTTTCCTACAGATTGGCAAGTACAGGAAGGCTTAAAAGAAATGGATCGCAAAAGGCGAAAGAAATAGTAACAAGCTAAAACTTGTTCATTATGAATGTCAATAGACTTAAAAAGCCTGTTTTAGCCACCTTCTTTTGCGCTAGAAATGCAGGTTATATTGATTATCCTTTTTTTGTTCAAGAGTAGTGATTCTTTTATTGTAGGTTTACAGCTTAATTCATTACAAACAAATATTAACATGAACAGAATAGAAGCTATTTTAACCATAGATACGGAGAATTTACCTGCAAATTTCCAAGAAATTATTAAGCACGAACAAGAAGTAGTTGCCCAATGGAAAGCCGAGGGAATTTTGGAGCACCTTTTC
>CAILJQ010000052.1 GCA_903834625.1 uncultured Bacteroidota bacterium | reverse complement strand
CCATTAGCATTCATTACACGAGCTGTATTTTCTGCAAATAACTCACCAGCAAAACGGCAGTCGTGACCAACTACAACTTTTAAATTATTGGGGAAATTCTTTTTGATATAATCTGCCGTCCCTTGGGCAACACGGCGAACATTTTCTACTGTAAATTCATCGGCTATGATTCCTCTCCAGCCATCGGTTCCAAATTTAATTACATACATAATTGTGGGTATTTGGCTGCAATTTATAAAACTACAAGCTAAACTTCATGCTAAACCTGCGTTTTTTTTCTTTGCAAATATTCAGCTTTGAAAGCAAAGAGAATAAAAAGCGCAATTGCCATAAATAGCCAATCGATTCTTGAAAAATATCTACTCCCACCTGAAGCAATATTAACTGCTAATAAGTTACCTAAATAAAACAGTATAAAGAGCAAGGCAAACAGCTTTAATTGTTTGTGTTCTTTCAATAGAAATAATCCTAACAACGTAACCGCAACCGATAAGCATAATACGAAAAACAATGCCATGTTTAAATCGCCCAATTTATCCCCCCAATAACCCTCAGCCTGCTTAGCAGTTAGAAACTGCTGCTCTTCCTTTTTAAACTTAAAGGCAATTTCCCAACCTGGTGGCGTATTCTCTTTGAAGGTTAAAAACTCCTCTCCTACTTGGTGTAATTTTAAATTGGCCAATAATTGCTTAAGGTAATGCGAAAAGTACAATTGAAAGCATTCAGTTTGGGTGAAAACAGAATAATTGATACGTTTCATCTCATCCAAACTTTGCTCCCATGGACCAATTTTGGTAAGCGGACTATTGGGGTTCCATAAAAACTCTGGCGCACTTTCAGGAAGACTATCCCTGTATGCGTAGAGTTTCATACCCATTGCATCGGGCATATTGTTCAAATAATATTTGGCTACCCCATTTTCTACATTGCGCGAAAGGAGGTGAACTTGACCGGCACGAGAACTAGAAAATCCACCATGGTAAACATAGTGTAATAGCGGCAAGAATAACAGATTTAAAAGAACCATCACACCCACTAACAATAGGTTATTTATGGATGTTATTGTCCGAATAAATGGAACAAATCTATATAAAATAAGCAAGCCACTTATGGCAAATAATTGCGCGGGTGCATGTGTTAAATGGGTTCCAGTTACTAACCAAAAGACAAACAACATGAATACCTTCAGCCAGCTATTTGTAGGCGGGTAAATCAATAAAAGAAAAAGCAGCAAAAAACTTACACCCGTAAATATATCGGCCATTAATAAGGATGTGAACCATGGCAAACTACTACCAATTGTGAGTAAAATCACCAAACCCATAAAAACCTTTTTGGTGTTTTCTCTAAAAAACTTGTTGCACAAAAAATAGAGCAAACAAGCAATAATTAAACCTTGAGCAAAAACGGTATACCAAAGGCTGTCACTTAAACTACTGTGGCGAAGAAACAAGCCATAAGTAATCGGTCGGTCGCTTGGAACTTTACCCTCAAAACCACTGGCTATGTATGTTCCAGTATCTGAATAAACAAAAGGAAATCCATTGATAAAAGCAGGAAACAATAAGGCAAATGCTGCCAATATTACTAATAGAAACGGGTATATACGAGATAAAACCTGTTTCATGAGAAGCTTAGGTGAATGCGTTTTCGCCAGTTACATCCATACCTGTAATAAGCAAATGGATATCATGGGTACCTTCGTAGGTTACCACCGATTCTAAATTCATCATATGACGCATGATAGAATATTCACCGGTAATACCCATGCCACCTAGCATTTGACGAGCATCTCGGGCAATGGTACAAGCCATGGCCACGTTGTTTCTTTTTGCCATAGAGATTTGTGCAGGAGTTGCTCTGCCTTCATTCATGAGTACACCTAAACGCCAAGTTAACAATTGGGCTTTGGTAATTTCAGTAATCATCTCTGCCAATTTCTTTTGTTGCAATTGGAAACCTGCAATAGGCCTACCAAATTGCTTGCGCTCTTTGGCATATCTTAAAGCAGTATCATAACAATCAAGGGCTGCACCAATAGCACCCCAGCTAATACCATAACGAGCAGAATTAAGACAAGTTAATGGTCCTTTTAATCCTTCAACACCTGGTAAAATATTTTCTTTTGGAACCAATACATCATTAAACACTAATTCACCAGTTGCACTGGCACGAAGACTCCATTTATTGTGTGTTTCAGGAGTAGTAAAACCTTTCATACCACGTTCTACAATGATACCCTTAATTTTACCTTCCTCATTTTTCGCCCATACAACAGCTACATCTGCAAAAGGCGCATTACTGATCCACATTTTTGCACCATTTAAAATTACATTCTTCCCGTCACCTGCATCTTTAAAATTGGTTGTCATACCACCAGGGTTACTTCCATGATCTGGTTCTGTTAATCCAAAACATCCCATCATTTCACCGGCGGCTAATTTGGGTAAGTATTTGTGTTTTTGTTCTTCTGAACCAAATTTATAGATAGGATACATTACCAAGCTACCTTGCACCGAGGCAGTAGAGCGAATACCAGAATCACAACGCTCTAATTCTTGCATGATAAGTCCATAGCTAATATAGTCTAAGCCACCACATCCATATTCAACAGGTAATTGAGGACCAAAAGAACCTACCTCGGCCATTCCTTTGATAAGGTAACCTGGAAAAGCAGCTCTTTGAGCAGCATCTTCAATAATTGGGGAGATTTCCTTCTTAACAAAATCGCGCACAGTAGCACGAATCAATTTGTGCTCATCGGTGAGCAATTCATCCATCAAATAATAATCGTGGTGCTGGTATTGATCTTGTTTGCTGGCGCGGTGAAAATCGTTGGCGTTTGTCATGCTTTGTCCTTTTAGGTATTAAAATCTCCTGCGAATTTAGTTATTTTGGCGTGAGTTAAAAATCAAAGAAATGAAGTTACAAACCGCATTAGAAAAACTTGAATTTTTTGCCTACCACGGACTATACCCTGAGGAAAAAATGAATGGAGCAAATTTCCTAGTAGATGTATGGATTGATGAGGAGTTTGATGAAGCAAAAGACATGAGTTCCCTAGAGAACTTGATCAACTACGAAGATATTTTCAAGCTCATTCAAGAGGAGATGAATATTCGAAGAGACTTCATTGAAGACCTTGGAAAAACCATTTTAGAAAGAATCTTATTACATTTAAGTGACAGAGATGTATTAGTTACCATCAAAATTACCAAACCCAATCCAGGGGGTAGATTTGGCAGTGGAGCGGCAAGTATTACACTGCAGGGTTAATAAGATTCGGTTCGAACCGAAAAAAAAACAAGTGTATAAACAAAAAAAAAGCGCAGTAAATACTGCGCTTTTTTTTGTTATAGTAAGTAATTAAACACCTACATCGTGCAGGGCACTTTCCATAATATATGGATGTTTTGTAGGATATAAATTCGCTTTGGTTAATGCCTTTAATGTCATATACAAGAACAAACCTGCAAACAAACATAAGAAACCAATTTCCATAAAGCCTAATCCTTGAGCTGCCACTTTAATGATACCAGCTGGGTGCGCATCTGTTGGGTCAGTAGCCAAGTTCATAGAACCAGGCATCACCATCAAATAAACATCCATCCAGTGACCAATTAATAAAGCGCCACCTACAAAGAAACCAACAGTTCTGCTTCTCTTTGCATTTCTTCCCATAAAGAAGAAGAAAGGCACTAAAAAGTTAACCAATACCACAAAGTACCAGAATGGTTTGTATGAACCAAACATACGCTCTCTGTAATAGGCAACCTCTTCAGGGATATTTGCGTACCAAATTAATAAGAACTGAGCAACCCACATGTATGTCCAGAACACAGAGAAGGCAAACATAAATTTACCTAAATCGTGTTGGTGTTCGTCTGTGGCTACGTTTAGGTATCCTTTACCTCTTAAGTAATGTGTAAACAAATACATGATAGTTAAAGCACTTACCCAACCAGTTGCAAAATTATAGATAGAGAAAATTGTTGAATACCAATGTGCGTCAACACTCATCATTTGATCCCAAGAGAACATAGAGAAAGTGAAAGCAAAAATGACAACAAATGCAGTTGAAAGGTTATAAGTTTTTTGGAAATTGCTCAATCCTCCAACAGTATCTTCATTTCTTGAATACTGACGGAACATATGCGCACAGAAAATCCAGAAACTCATAAACAATACCATCCTAATATAAAAGAAAGGTTTGTTTAAGTACCAACTTTTGCTAGCCAATAAGGCATCAAAATTACTTGATCCTTCTGTCATGATGCCATCATGTGCCCAGTGGTATAAAACTGGTAAACCAATTAAACTAACCACAATCAGGATTGGTCCGCCAATGAGTGTATATTCACTCATAGCTTCAGGAATCCTTCTAATAGCTACATACCAACCTGCATTGGCAATTTGGCTAATAGCAATAAATGCGGCAGCACAAATAGATACGATAAAAAAGAAATAGCCATTCACCAATAAGTTAGCAAGCAAACGCTTTTGAACTAGGTGATGTAAGTCGTGTTCGGATAATCCTTCGATGTGTGGGTGGTAAGTAAAATAGCCTATAGCAGCTAAAATCAAACCTACAATCATCAAACCAAAAGCCCACTTTTTATTGCCTTCGGTGATCTGATATTTTTCTTCTCTGATATGAACTTCTGCGTGTTCCATTGTTAATGTGTTCTTCGGTTAGTGATTAATTAGATGCGTTACTGGCTGTAGCTGCTCCTTTGTATGGACCACTCACAGTGCGGATATAATGAATTACCTTCCAGATTTGTTCAGGATTCAAAGTAGTACCATAAGCTCCCATTAAGTTTTTACCATAACGAATAGAGTAAAACATTTTACCATCAGGAGTGGTTTTGATACGATCTGATTCATAAGAAGGTGGTGGTGGAAATTTGCCTGCTGCAACAATGGTTCCATCTCCTAAACCCTTTTCACCATGGCATGGAGAACAGTTGATATTGTACAAGGTGTTTCCTTCTGCAATAACTTCTGGACTAGCTGCCACAGGGTTTTTAAGAGAAGCTGATGCTTCGTAACCTTCATTGCTAACTTTGAAGTCATATTTAGCAAAATCCATTTGACCTCTGGCAACAGTATGTGCAACAGGCAAACGCATGTTCATTCCATTAGGGTTAATAGTATTCGGCTTATCTTCTTCCTGAGTTAATGGCTCGTAGGCAAAAGAGTGATACATGTTAGGCGCATACTCATAGCCTGTATCTTCTCCTCCGGCGCTGCAGCTGCTTATAAGTGCAGCAACAGATCCAATTAGAATGGCTGTGTATAATGATTTAAATCTCATAATTCTTTAGTCCTTTCTCTTACTTCAATGGCTCCGCCATCAATTAACAATTGGTTCAAAGAACCTACATCTGCTTTGCTTTTCTTTACATCAACAGCAATTACAAACAAGTCGTCTGTTACACGAATATCCATGATATCAGCATTCTTACCCCAGAACATTTTGTTTACAATGAAAAAGCAAGTTACCATTCCAAATGCGGTAAAGAGGATACTTAACTCAAACGTAATTGGAATATAAGTTGGAATATGCAGTGATGGTTTACCACCAATATTAATCTGCCAATCAAAATAACTTACGTAAACCTGAAAAATAACTGCCAAGCTTAAGCCTGTCATAGCAAAACAAAAAGCAGCAATTGTTAAACGTGAACGCTTGATGCCCATTACTCGGTCTAATCCGTGGATGGCAAATGGTGAGTATACATCGTATACACTATATCCAGCATTGATCAACTTTTTGGTAACAGAATAAGTTTTATCAGGGTTATCATAAACCCCTAAAATGAGTTTTTTACTAGTTTCCATGAATGGCTCCTTTCTCAGCCACGTGGTGACTGCTGTGGTTGTCGTGACCGTGCGCATGGCTATCATGAGCATGGGTTGGAATAATGCTCTTCACCTCTGCCATGTTGATAGAAGGAAGGAACTTAATGAATAAGAAGAATAAGAAGAAGAACAATCCAAAAGAACCAATTAGGATGCTTACTTCAATATAAGTTGGGGTATACATTGCCCATGAAGAAGGAAGGAAATCTCTGTGCAATGATGTTACGATAATTACAAAACGCTCGAACCACATACCAATATTTACGATGATAGACATGATAAATAAGAAGGTTGGGTTGGTTCTTAACTTTCTGAACCAAAATACCTGAGGTGCAATTAAGTTACAACTCATCATGGTCCAATAAGCCCACCAGTATGGTCCGAAAGCCCTGTTTAAGAAGGCATATTGTTCATATTCTACACCAGAGTATGCTGCCACAAAAAATTCTGTGATATAAGCCATACCTACCATGGTACCTGTAACCAATATAATTTTGGCCATGGCATCAAGGTGTTCTGTGGTGATATAATCTTTGTAGTTCATCACCTCACGGGCAATAACCAAAAGCGTTAACACCATACCGAATCCCGAGAAAATCGCACCCGCAACGAAGTACGGAGGGAAAATGGTTGTATGCCAGCCTGGTACCAATGAGGTAGCAAAGTCCATTGATACAATTGAGTGAACTGAAAGTACCAATGGTGTTGAAATACCAGCCAAAATCAAACTGATAACTTCATAACGGTGCCAAGTGCGGGTAGAACCTGTCCAACCCATTGCAAAGAATCCGTACCAAAATTTACGACCAGCAGTTGTAGCTCTATCGCGAACAGTGGCAATATCTGGAATCAAACCTACGTACCAGAATACCAATGATACCGAGAAGTAAGTAGAAATCGCAAATACGTCCCAAACCAATGGTGAGTTAAAATTAACCCATAAAGTACCAAAGGCATTTGGCAATGGAATTGGCCAATAAGCCACCCATGGTCTTCCCATGTGTGAAAGAATGAATGAGGCCGCGCAGATTACCGCAAAGATGGTCATTGCTTCTGCAGAACGGTTAATAGACATCCTCCATTTTTGGCGGAACAACAACAATACTGCTGAGATAAGGGTACCAGCGTGACCAATACCTACCCAGAATACGAAGTTGGTAATATCAAAAGCCCAACCTACTGTTTTGTTCAATCCCCAAGAACCTAAACCTACCATAACCGTATAGGTGGTAGATCCTATCCAAAGGGCGAGGGCCAAAGTTGCAAGGCTAAAGCCAAACCACCATGACTTGGTGGGTGCATTTTCCAATGGACGCGTAATGTCTCTGGTGACATCACGGTATGTTTTTCCACCGGTAACTAACTGATCTCTAATTGGTGATTCGTATGACATGTGTTACTGCTTGTTTACTAGGTTATGAATGGTGTTCAACTTCTTTTTCAGACTTAGGAGCGTCGTGCTTTTTTGCGCCATGTGCAGCGTGTGCAGGTGCAAGCTCTTCGTTCACATTTCTTACTTTGGTCATGTATGCCACAGATGGCTGAACATTATATTCTTCGAGCATGAAATAAGCGCGGTCGTTTTGGAAATACTTCCTTACTTCGCTCTTCTCGTCGTTCACATCTCCGAAGATAATTGCGTCTGCAGGACAGCTTTGCTGACAAGCAGTTTTGATATCTCCATCAACAATGGTTCTGTTCTCTAATTTCGCTTTCAATTTACCTGCTTGGATACGTTGAACGCAGAATGAACATTTTTCCATTACTCCACGTGAACGAACAGTTACATCTGGGTTAATTACCATTCTACCCAAATCATTGTTAAAGTTGAAATCAAATTGTGAGTTATCACGGTATTTGAACCAATTGAAACGACGCACTTTATATGGACAGTTGTTTGCGCAATAACGAGTACCTACGCAACGGTTGTATGCCATATGGTTCAAACCTTCTGAACTGTGTACAGTTGCCAATACCGGACAAACTGTTTCGCAAGGTGCGTGACCGCATTGCTGACACATCATTGGTTGGAAAGTAACACTTACATTCTCGAAATCAACACCAGTTGCTTCGTTATTGTAATCGTTTTCTTTAGTGATGTTGTTGTTTTCCTTGTTGCGGAAACGGTAGTAACGATCTATACGTACCCAGTGCATTTCGCGACGGTTGATAACCTCTTGGCGACCAACTACTGGCACATTATTCTCTGCATTACAACTCACAACGCAAGCTCCACAACCTGTACATTTATTCAAATCTACAGCCATTGCCCAACGGTGACCTTTGCTATCGCGCTCATCCCAAAGAGTGAGTAAGTTACCGTTTTCTTTAATGGCTTTGTGGTGGTCTTGGTTACCAGCTTTGGCATCTTTTAAATATTCGCCCAAAGAAGCTTCTTTTATCAAAGCTCTACCTTCTATGGTGTGGTGAGTTTGTGTTTGAGCCAATTCATAAGAACCCGCAGCTTTTTCTGCTTTTACATCAAAGTGACTATACACGTGTGTACCGTTGATGGTACTAGATGCAGGATAAGCGTTGATACCAACGTTCAAACCTGTTTTACCACCTGCTTTTCTACCATAACCCACTGCTACTGCAATAACATTATTAGGTTGTCCGGGCTGAACCAAAACAGGAAGGTTTTCTAATTTACCTTCTTTGTAGGTAAGGTTAATCATGTCTCCATCTTTCACACCAAGTTCTTTGGCAGTAGCGTGGCTAATACATGCATAATTATCCCAACATACCTTGCTAATTGGATCAGGCAATTCTTGTAACCAAGGATTGTGTGCATTTGTACCATCACCAACACCTACTTTGCTGTATAACTTCAATTCCATTTTTGATTTAGAATTGGTATACATTTCATAAGCCAATGCTTCAATACCACTTGCAGATCCCGACATAGCAGGTTGAGCAGCAGTTAAAGTTTCAGCATAGAAACCATCGTGGATAGCTTTTGTCCAATTATCGCCACTGAGTTTTCCACTCCAATTGGCAACCATATAATCATAGAAATTGTTGTTGTTACCAGACCAACGTAGCAAGCTTTCTTGCATTTGACGGGTATTAAATACCGGTGAAATAGTTGGTTGGGTAAATGTATAATAACCAGCTTTTGGTTGGCTATCATTCCAGCTTTCAAGGAAATGGTTATCTGGAGTATTGTACATACAAAGTTCAGAAGTCTCGTCTAGGTTGCTGTTTGAAGCAATACTTACTTTAGCCTTCTTAATACCTTCTGCCAATTTAGCTCCGTCTACATGACTGTATACTGGATTTACATTGTAGAAAATAACACCATCTACAGAACCGCTATTTAAGTCGGCCACTAATTGGGTAAATGCTGCATCATCACTAAAGTGTTGGTTGCTGTGATTTACTAAATCAACTGTAGTACCAATATTGCCTAACATTTGGTTGATGGCATGAACCACCATTTGAACACCTACTAAGTTAGAAGCAGAAACTACTAATGAACTTCCTTTAGCAGCCCATAATTCTTTTGCAGTGTTTTCAATTCCATTTACTGGCAACTCAACTGCTGGCATTGTTCCAATAGCTGGAGCACCTGCCAAAGCAGCCACTTTATTATACAAGCTCACCACATAAGCTGCTTCAGCAGAAGGCTTAATAGGGTAACGCACATCTGCGTTTGAACCAGTAATAGATAAGTTAGATTCTATTTGAATATGACGGCTGATTTTTTTGTTTTCAGCCGTACGGTTTTTCGACCATTGTTTGGTGTATTCAGCTGGTGAAATCCAAGTACCTAAGAAATCGGCACCAAAGCTTACAATCACATTCGCCAAATCAAAACGGTAGCCAGGAACAGCATTCACACCATAAGCTTGTTTGGTGGCTGCAGCAAGGGCTCCTTGAGAAAAGGCTTCGTATTGAATAACTTTTGTTTGCGGATATTTGGCGCTAAATTCAGCGATGGCCTTATTTGTACTAGGACTATTTAAGGTACCTGTAACCAATGCGATACTTTTAGCTCCAGCAAGTGCAGCAGGAATTTCACTGTCTATTTTTTCCCAACTAATTTCTGCATCCTTTGATTTTGGTCCGCGTAAACGCTCATTGTCATACATGCCTAATAGGCTTGCCTGACCAGCGCCACAAACTGCACCCTTAAATACAGGCGACTCTGCGTTACCTTCAATCTTAATTGGACGACCTTCACGTGTTTTTACCAAGATACTGCAATTAGCAGCACAAGCATTACATGTAGATGCATACCAGTTAGGAATTCCAGGGGTAATGTTTTCTGGCTTTACAATATATGGGATAGCATTTTTAACTGGTGTTTTGTTACATGCTGCAAGAGCAACTGCAGAAATGCTAAAGCCAAAATACTTTAAGAAGTCGCGGCGATTTGAATTCAAACTACCATCTTCTTCTGTAAATACTTCTTCCAAAGGAATACCTTCAGCAAACTCATGCTTTTTGGACGCTAAGAATTTAGGATCATTGTTTAACTCCTCTAAACCTCTCCAGTATTGATTTTTATTTTCCATTGATAATTTTTTTCCTGTTTAGTTGTAAATAAAATTTACGTTGGTGTAGCTAATTTGTTAAACTGATTAATAGTGACATTTACCACATTCCAAACCACCATTTTGAGCAACAGTAACAAAGTCTTTACCATCTACTTTTAGGTTCGCATGTAATTTTTCGTAGTAATCATTATTGGCCACATCTACCTTAGCCTCACGGTGACAGTTAATACACCATCCCATTTGAAGACTTCTTTGTTGAGAAACAACTTTCATTGTTTCAATTGGTCCGTGACAAGCCTGACATTCTACTTTACCAATTTTCACGTGTTGTGCATGGTTAAAATAGGCATGGTCTGGTAAATTGTGGATACGAACCCATTTGATAGGGGTTTGCTTTTTGGTAGGATCATAAGCACGCTTTTCAGCATCCCAACCTACAGCATTGTAAATTTTAGCAATCTCTGGAGAAACAGAACCATTGTATTTGTCTTTTGCTGTTACGTGCATGTGACAGTTCATACATGTGCTTGCAGAAGGAATTGAAGCTTGTTTACCTTTATCTGCACCACTGTGGCAATACAAACAGTTAATTTTGTAGGTACCCGCATGCAATTCATGCGAGTAGTTAATTGGTTGAACTGGTGCATAACCTTTTTGAACACCAATTTCTTTGTTGCCATAATCAAAACCGTAAAGTCCAAACACCAAAGTGAATACAAGCATTACTGCAATGGTACCAACAACTGGATGTTTCTTGAAAAGCTTGTAACGGAAATCCAATGGATTTTCTCTCCAGCTTGGTTCCATTGCTTTTTCCTCTGCTGCTGCTTCTGGGAATTTTTGGTTGTATAACTCTTCAACTACATTTTTAATGCGGTGTAAGATGAAAACAATCACCAAAAGGATGATGGCCATCACACACAACGCATAAAAAGTTGTGCTTGAATAGAATCCACTTGAACTTGCGGTTGTAGTAGTTTCAGTTCCTGTAGTTGTGTCGTCTTTTTTAGTTGTTACAGCAGGTGCTTCACTTGCCGATTTGATGTAATCTACAATTGAACCAATTTGTGCATCAGATAATTGCTCGAATGATGTCATCACTGATTGGTTGTTTTCATTGTAAACCTGAACAGCAACTGGATCACCAGCCTTTACAAGTGCCTGAGAATTTTTAATCCATTTCACAAGCCATTTGGCTTCACGGCGTTTGTGAACATCTTTTAAAGCAGGGCCTACAACTTTATCGTTGATGGCGTGGCAGGCAGTGCAGTTTGCCTGGAACAGTTTTTCCCCTTCGGCTGCATCAGCAAAAGCCAATTGCATAGTTAGAAGGAACGAAACAGCTAAGGTTAATAGTTTAGAAAGCTTCATTTATTTGGAATAATTATTTCATAAATCAGTTGAATTGTAAAGGCTCCGTCAATTTACATTTTAGGTGTTGCGCTTTTTGCAATTCAGCCGCGAATATAAGCACAATTAGCAATCCCACTAAGCATGTTAAAAAAAAAATCTATTTAGATGGTGTCTAAATAAATAGGGTTGAAAATGATTGCTATTGAAACTCAAATACTTAATATTATCCAAGAATTATTTTGTCTCTTTGTTGAAAATTTTACGCCCTCAAACGCTTCAGCTTTTAGCTTAAAACCAAGCCAATATTTTTGCACCTTAAATAGTGGAATCCTCGTTCCTAAGTTATTTATTTGTAATTGTTGAAACCCTTGAAAATATACATATTCCTTTTACTTACCCTTTCAGTAGGCCACAATCTTTGGGCTCAATCACCCACCAATAAAATTACCTTAAAAGGTTTTGTGATTGGCGCAGATACCAACAACACCATTCCCTTGGCAAACATTCTGAAAAAACCTTCAGGTGAAAGGTTCATTAGCAACAGGTATGGCGGCTTTAGCATTCAGGTGGAGGAAACAGATACCTTGGTTTTCTCGGTCATTGGATACCACAACCTCATTTTTCCTGTAAAAAAATATGTACAAAACAACCTTACTGATCCTATAAGAGTCAAGCTCAAACCAATGGTTTATAGGCTCAAACAGGCAGAGGTAAATTACAACCAAAAGAAACGTGATAGTGTTGCCAGACAGGCTGCAAGGGTTTTAAAAACCAGTCCACTTCTCAATAATTATTACCATTACGGATCATGGGTTTCAGGCAGCAGTGGAAGTGTGGTTTCGGACATGTTTGCTTCTGGTAATGAAAAACTACAAGAATACAATAAGGTCCTACGCTTAATAGAACTTTACCACCAACAAGAAAAGGTAGATGAACGCTACACAGATGACTTAATTATGCGCTCAACTGGATTGAAGGAAGACCAGGTTTTGGAATTTAAAAAGTACTGTAACCTGCCAAATTATTTTGTATTGAATTCAAATGATTACGACCTGGTTTTGGCCATACGAGCCTGCCACAGCGACTTTAAGCGACAAGCACGTTGATTGTTAACCTCTTGTGGAATAAAAAACACTTGACTTTAAGTTTAGAAAGTATAGCTTTATAAAAACATAAAGCTATGGAATGGAGAAGATTAAATGGAGAAATCATCCATGAGGATATCCTTACTGAAGTAGAACAAATTATTTTGAAGGAAAAAAATTTGGGATATAAGCTTAAGGTCTGCATTGGAACTGATTCTCAGGTTACGGGACTAAGTACCGAGTTTGCAACGGTGATAGTTTTTGTTCGACCCAAACACGGAGGGTTTATGCTTATTAGCAGCGAAAAAACCAAAAAGCCATTTACTTTAAAAGAAAGAATGATTGAGGAAGTAAGTCGGTCAATTCAAATAGCCTATAAAATTTGCAGCCTATTAGACCATTACAATGTAGACCTAGAAGTTCATGCAGATATAAATACCAATCCTCAATTCAAATCTAACTCGGCGTTGAGTGATGCTATGGGTTATATTTTAGGAATGGGCTTTGTTTTTAAAGCCAAACCAGATGCCTTTGCCAGCAGTTATTGTGCAAATAAAATTGTGCATTAATTGAAGAGCAATTACTTTTGTTAGATGTTAAAAGATATCGAAGTTGAAAGCATAGAAGGGATTGGTGTTGCTGTAATTCATGAATTATCAGATGAAATGGAAATGGTATATAATGTATATGCCATAAACTACACACAAAATTTGTTAGAAGGTGTTTTGGTAAGCAGCAAAGGATATGGTGTAATAAATGGAGAATCTAAAATGACCAGTGCATTGAGGCATTTTTTAGATACCCTGCCCCCTCTTAGCTATTGTAAAATTGAGCCCATTCCAGAGGAATTGTTTATTTTAAACAATGAATATTGGATGAGCTATTATGTTGATGGGAAAATTTACGAAAAGAAATATGTGTTCTTAGAAAACACCATTCGCGAAAATACCCTTGAGACGGTAAGTTTACTCAACAAGCCGGGACTTTTGTTACTTTAACACCTTTGTAGTAACCCACTTTGCCGGCTTCAAGCTTTTTCAATTCATAGTATAAAACGTCTCGCGCGTTAAAAACACTACCATTCTTAAACTTGATTTGATAAGCCTCTCCACTGATGCTAGATTTGCTTGCAATAAAATCAATAAATTCTTTTGCTGTTTTGATGCGCTTTCCCGCCTTCTCTCTTTTCATCCGCAAATGATCTGCAGCCTCGGTAGAAGAATAAGAAACACCATTTCGAATAAATTGAGCATCCATTTTTTCAATATAATGAATGAGGTGGTTGATTTTCTGCTCTTCTGTTAAATTCTGAGGAATATAGGTTGGGCCACCAATTTGGGGAATTGAATGGGTAAATCCAAAAAGAGGAGAAAACAGAAACAATAACAAAAATTTCGAATTCATGGGCTTTTAGTATGATTCGAAAATACCTCTATTTCATTTATTTCCAATGAATCAAATCTGAATATTTCCTTAATTTATGATAGATTTGAAAAGAGCAAAAAATAGTGGTAAGGGGCGAAATCGCTTGCCAATATTAGCTTACCTCAATTTTTAAACATTTAATATTGGTTCGAACCGAAAATGGAAGTTGCCGCATATTTTGATTTTGCTAAAGGTTTATTAGAAAAAAAATACCCCAGAGAGGAAGCCGAAAACCTATTATTTTGGATATTTGAAGATACCTTACTCATCAAAAAGGCACATATTCGTTTATTTTCCAAAGAACTAGGTGAATTAGAAATTACGCAAGTAAACAATATCTTGGAAAGATTGCTGGCGGGCGAACCTTTGCAATACATATATGGCTATGCCTATTTCAAAGATTTAGTATTGGCAGTAAGTAACGCGGTTTTAATCCCACGACCAGAAACAGAAGAGTTGGTGAATTGGGCAGAAGAATCTTTGGATGCCGACCCAAGTTTAGTTGGGGTTTTAGACATTTGCACAGGGAGCGGCTGTATTGCACTTAGCTTGAAAAAACATTACCCAAACAATAAAGTAAGTGCCATTGATGTTTCAGAAAGCGCATTAAAAATTGCCCAAAAAAATGCAAACCAATTGCAATTAAATGTAGCATTCGAATTGGGAGATATACTTGATCCATTGGGTCAGGAAAAATTGATATCCCATGCAGCTCAAGTGTGGCTTTGTAACCCGCCTTATATTGCAGAAGCAGAAAAACAAAGTATGCACGAAAATGTCTTAAAATATGAACCTCATTTGGCCCTTTTTGTACCCAACAATGACCCTTTACTTTTCTATCGAATCGTTAGCAACTGTTTCATGAAAAATGAGTACGCCAGATTCTTATTTTTTGAAATAAGTGAGTTCCAAGAAGAAAGTCTGAAAATCATGTTAAATGACTTGAATATCAAGTATTCTTTCAAAAAAGACCTACAATCCAAAACCAGAATGCTCCGTTTATCAAAATGAGCACTTATGGAATTTAAGGAAGAAGCCTTTGGTTTACTACAATAATCACAGGGATCGCCGTTTTCTAACATTCCACTTCCTTCACAAACCGGACAAACATAACCACATGTCATACCTCAAAGGTAATTTTTTTAATGATTATGTGTACCTTGCCAATCTCTTTAATTAGTAAAATGAAAAAGATTTTTAGCTTGTTCCTCTTGGGTTCTATGAGTTTAGTTGCCCTTGCCCAAAACAAAACTTACGTAACTGAAACCAAAAAATCGGCCGATGGGAAATACACCTATACCACGGTGAGTAATGATCCAATGAAAGTGCGCACGTATGTGCTTTCGAACGGACTTACAGTGATGATGGCCGTAAACAAAAAACAACCCAGAATTCAAACCTACATTGCCACCAAAGCAGGAAGTAAAAACGACCCATCTGATAATACGGGTTTGGCTCACTACTTAGAACATATGTTGTTTAAAGGCACCGATAAATATGGTACTTTGGATTGGACAAAAGAAAAAGAACAATTAGATAAAATTGATGCTTTGTATGAATTGTACAACAAAACAACAAACGAAGCTGAACGGAAATTAATTTACCATAGAATAGATTCTGTGAGTGGTGTGGCAAGTAAATTTGCTATTGCCAATGAATACGATAAACTCATGCAGGGAATTGGTGCACAAGGAACAAATGCATTCACTTCCTTAGAGCAAACTGTTTATGTAAATGATATCCCTGAAAACAATATTGAAAAGTGGTTACAAATAGAATCAGAGCGCTTCCGCAACCCTATCCTTCGTTTGTTTCATACCGAATTGGAAGCGGTATATGAAGAAAAAAATATCTCTCTAGACAATGATGGCAGAAAAGTATTTGAAGCCATGATGACAAGTTTATTTAAGCAACATACATATGGTACACAAACCACCATCGGTACTGTTGAACATTTAAAAAACCCATCCTTGGTTAAGATAAGGAACTATTATAATACCTATTATGTGCCAAACAACATGGCCATTGTTTTATCTGGTGATTTTGACCCAGATGCTACCATTACCAAAATAGATAAGTATTTCTCTTACATGCAAAGTAAGCCTGTTCCCGCTTTTACTTTTAAACCAGAATTAAATAAAAATACCCCTGAAATAGTAAATGTTTACGGACCAGATGCAGAAAATCTTATCATTGGTTTTCGTATGCCGGGTGCAGGAACCAAAGAAAGTAGAATGCTGCAGATTGTTGACATGATTTTATCGAATGCAAAAGCAGGGTTAATAGATTTGAATCTTACCAAATCGCAAGCAGTTTTAAGCGCAGGTTCATCTGTTTGGATCAACAAAGATTATAGCATTGCCTTCTTAACTGGTAAACCTAAAAAAGACCAAACCCTAGAACAAGTTAAAGATTTGTTGATGGCGCAAATTGAAAAGGTAAAATCGGGCGACTTTGATGAAGCAACCTTAAAAGCCATTATAGCCAATTTAAAAATGTATAAGATACAAGAGCGCGAAAGTAATGAAGGAAGATCTGGTGCTATGTTAGATGCATTTACAACAGAAAGGGCTTGGGCAGATGTAGTAGCAGATTTAGATGAAATGGAGAAAATTACAAAAGCAGAATTGGTTATCTTTGCCAAACAATATTTTGGCAATGATTATGTAGTAGTTTACAAAAAAGTAGGTGAAGATAAATCCATTTCAAAAATTGAGAAACCAGAAATTACTCCTGTAGATGTGAATAGAGATGAGACTTCTAAGTTTGTTCAATCTATTTTAGAAACACCTTCACCTAAAATTGCCCCTAAATTTATCGATTTCAAAAAAGATATTGTATTTGGTAAAACAGGCTACGCTCCTATTCATTACGTGCAAAATACCGACAATGAATTATTTCAATTATACTATGTAGTTGACATGGGTAAATTCCATGACCTTAAACTTCCTATTGCTGTTAACTTATTGCAATATCTGGGAACAGATAAGTATTCTGCAGAAGAAATTAGTAAAGAATTTTTCAAGCTTGCATGTGATTTTAGTGTGAACGTGAGCAATGAGCAAATTTATGTTACCTTAAGCGGTCTGAACCAAAACTTTGTTCCAGCTGTGCAGTTGTTTGAACATTTATTGGCAAATGCAAAACCTGATCAAGCTGCCTTGAATAACTTAGTGGGAAGAATTTTAAAAGGAAGAGAAGATGCAAAGAAAAATAAAGGAACCATCTTCAGAGCAGCCTTACAAAGTTATGCCATGTATGGACCTAAAAATCCATTTAAATATGAACTTTCTGCAGAGGAACTGAAAGCATTAACTGCTCTTGACCTTACTAGTTATTTGAAAAAATTAACCAGTTACCAGCACAAGGTATGGTACTTTGGACCATTGCCAATTGCCCAACTAACCACCATTTTAAACAAAGAGCATAAATTAGCTAAAACACCTATTGAGTATCCATTACCAGTTGTTTTCGACCGTAATTCAACTACAAAAAATAAGGTATTGTTTGTTGATTATAATATGGTTCAAGCAGAAATCATGTGGATGAACCGTTCAACAAATAGTTATGATGCAAACAGAGCTCCAGTAATAACCTTGTTCAACGAATACTTTGGCGGCGGAATGTCTTCTATTGTATTCCAAACCATTCGCGAATCAAAAGCCTTGGCATATAGCACCTACTCAAGGTATAACTCACCTGGAAAAAACAAAGACCCTTATTATATCATTGCCTATGTAGGAACTCAAGCTGATAAATTCAATGATGCTGTTCCAGCAATGAATGAGTTATTGAACCAAATGCCAAAATCTGATAATAGTTTTGAAACAGCTAAAAGTTCTATTTTGAACAGCATAGAGACAGACAGAACCAATGATGCCAATATCATTTTTGCTTATGCAGCTGCTCAGAAATTAGGTTTGGATTATGACTTAAATAAAGTCCTTTATGAAAAAATCCCAACCCTTACTTTTGCGGATATTGCTAACTTTCAAAAAGAGAATTACAGCAATAAGCCATTTACATATTGTATCATGGCTTCGAAAGACAAAGTTAAAATGGCCGACCTTGAAAAATTAGGTGAGGTCCAAGTTTTAACTTTAGAAGAAATATTTGGCTATTAATTACCTAATCCGGGTAGCCTAAACAGCTATCCGGATTTTTTTTTGACGCATCATGAAACCATTGCTATTATCTGTATGCCTTCTTTGGAGTTTAAGTACTGTGGCACAAAATGTGTATCCAGAAAAAGTGTGCGACCTGCCGGCAGAATTAAATGAAACAAGTGGATTGGTTAAAATTGGTCCCAATAAATTTGTTACACACAACGATAGTGGCGCGGAACCCATCTTATATATTTTTGATAGCAGCGGTGTTATTAATAGGCGCATCAGAATATCGAATGCAAGTAATATTGATTGGGAGGACTTGTGTATAGATAGCAAAGGCAATCTTTGGGTAGGAGATTTTGGTAACAATGCCAACGACAGGCAGAACTTAAAGATATATATGATAAGCAGTCCTAATACCTTTACAAAAGACACTGTAGTTGCCTCTATAACCTCCTTTACCTATTCAGACCAAAAAGCATTTCCTCCATCGGCTGCCCTGCAAAACTTTGATATGGAGGCTTTCACCTGGTATAATGATACCTTGTATTTATTTAGTAAAGATAGAACCAATCCATTTTTAGGATATACCAAATGTTATAAATTACCTGCAAGAGCGGGCACCTATACCGCCACTCCTATTGATAGTTTTTATACCGGAAGCGGCGGTTTCTTAACATACTCTGTTACGGGTGCAGCCATTCATCCATCATCTAACCAATTAATTTTAATGGGTTACGACAAGTGTTGGGTATTTACAGGTTTTGGCGCCAATAAGTTCTTTAGAGGCATTAAACGCACCTTTCTTTTTCCTTCATTAAGTCAAAGAGAGGCTGTGTGTTTTGAAAATGGATCTAAAATTTGGTACACGCAGGAAAATAGTCCACTAGGAACTGTGGGCTTATATAAAATGGACATCCCTCCATACTCACCAACGGGAGAAGCCGAGAGAATAAAAAAACACTACAAAATATTTCCAGTGCCAGCATCATCTAAACTCCTTATTGAAGTGGCAGATGAAATTGCCACCCCAGGAATGTTGTTAGAGATTATTTCTCCAGATGGCAAGATGGTATTAACCAATGAAATCGAAATGTCGGTGAAAAATGAAATATCCATTTCTACCCTTAAACCAGGAAAATATTTTATTCGGATTAATGGCCTATCTGCAGGCTCATTTGTAAAAATTGCAGAACAATAAATAATGGAATTGAAAGGTAAAACTGCCGTAATTACAGGCATTAGCAAAGGCATTGGCGAAGCAGTATCTAAACAACTTCTTGACAAAGGTTGTTATGTATTTGGCTTAGGTAGAAATGCAGGAAGTATTCAACATCCTAACTTTCATTTTATTTCATGTAATATTCGAAACAGTGCAGATGTTGCAAATGCATTCATACAAATTTATGCGAAAATTGAGGAAGTGCATATCATGATAAATAATGCCGGTTTGGGCTATTTTGGCAACTTAGAAGACATGCCTGAACACGAATGGGATGAAATGTTTCAAACAAACGTAAATGGAATCTTCTATTGCTGCAAAGCGGTTCTACCTCAAATGAAAAAATCTGCTTATGGGCACATCATCAATATTGCATCTACTGCAGCATTGGAAGGGATGCCAATGGTAAGCGCTTATTGTGCAACCAAATGGGCTGTTAAAGGATTAAGTGAATCATTGTTTAGAGAAGTGCGCAGCTTTGGTATAAAAGTTACTTGCGTATATCCTGGATCAACAAAAACAGATTTTTTTAGAAACAGCCCGGGTATTAAACCTCACGACTATATGCTCATGCCAGAAGATGTGGCACTTACTATGGTTCAGGCATTAGAAATGCCTGATAATTTTCATACAGTAAATTTAGAAATTAGACCTCTTCAACCTAAAGGACCTGGTAAATAGTTTACCAAGAAATAATACTCGCTTTGTTTAAGTCGTAGATATTGTCGCCAGGAGAAAACCCAGCACCCGAAGGTTCACAAACAAGGTATTTTGTTTGGTTATAAATAAAATTATAGCCGCTACCTTGATTTAGTGCCACCGCCACATTGAGGTGATTTTGTGATAGATAAAGTAAAGCAATGGAAGTCAATTGTAACACCTCTTTTGCCAAGTAGGCGAAGAGAACAGATTTGTCTTCACAATCTCCATAACCATTCGCTAAAACTTCTTCAGGAAATGAGAACTTTTCTTTCCCCAGCTGTTCATTGTCTTTTTTGTAAGGCAATGCATTTTGGGTAAAACTCAATAAAAAATCAATTTGTTTATTTTGGAACATGCCGCCAATGGCATTTTTTAATTGCCCAATAATTGCTTGTTGAGCACCTGCCGACATTTGGTAATTTAAGTATACCTGCCCAAATTCAATGTCTGGTAAGTCGCGGTAATATTCAACCAAGGATTTATTTATCTGTCCACTAAAAAAATGCAAGGAGCCTTCAAACTCAAAATAGAAATGGAATGGTTCTGACAAGGCAGTGAAAAATGGTGGGCGGTTTTCATTAACCATAATAGACCTGCCTTGCTCCTTCGACTCTAGTATTTGTTCTTCACAAGGTTCAAGGTTTTTAACAAAGGATATATCGGTATATTCAATACCCTTATACACAACATAAGTTCCATTTAAAATTTTGAACCCAAGCACTGCATATACTGTTGTTTCGCCAGAGTCGTATCCAAACAATACTTCATAGCCTTTTTTCTTTAACAAGGAAAACTCAAGTAAATGAGCATTTTCTTCTGTGGCGTATACCGATTTACAAATTTTTTGTACCATCAGTACATAGGCCAAATCATCCATTCCAAAGGTCATGGAGTATTGATCCAATTGTTCCACCACAGATGCTAGTTTGGTTCCTTCAATGGCCTCTAAACGAGCATTTGCTTCAGCTTCATTTGTAATGGAAGTTAATTGAATTGGCGCATGTTCATAGTTAATTTGAATGATATGGCCATATAAATTGGTTCGAACCGAAGCATTTACAGAATGAGATAGAATAAACAGTAAGAACAAACATAAAAGGAGGACTATCCTCTTTGAATGTAATGTTTGAAAATTAATTGCCTGTTTATGAATCACCTATCAAATATACGAAATAAATGTATATCTGGTTAATATTAAGTTAACATTAGGAAAAACTTAACATTGGAATTCCATTAAACAGCTTATTACAAAGGATTTAGTTGGAATAAGCAGCCATCAACCTGTCTCTTTTGTAAAATTTGATAATTAAATAATTATCCTTTGATAGCAAGCAAAGTGTTTTATTTTTGCGGTTCGTTAAAATTTTCGCATGAGAGTAATACAATTCAGAGAAGCCCTAAGAGAAGCAATGCAAGAAGAAATGCGTTTGGATCCAAATGTATTTTTGATGGGAGAAGAAGTTGCAGAGTACAATGGTGCATATAAGGTTAGTCAAGGCATGTTAGAAGAGTTTGGTGCCAAAAGGATTATTGATACGCCAATTGCAGAATTAGGCTTTGCAGGTATTGGTGTGGGAGCAGCTATGAATGGCCTTCGTCCGGTAATCGAATTTATGACCTTTAACTTCTCATTAGTTGCCATTGATCAGGTAATTAATGCTGCTGCAAAAATGTACCAAATGAGCGGTGGTCAGTTTAATATACCTATGGTATTTAGAGGTCCAACTGGAAGTGCCGGTCAATTGGGTGCACAACACTCTCAAGCATTTGAAAATTGGTATGCCAACTGTCCGGGTTTAAAAGTGGTTGTGCCATCTAACCCAGCAGATGCAAAAGGTTTACTTAAAACTGCCATTCGTGATAACGACCCCGTTATTTTCATGGAAAGTGAGCAGATGTATGGAGAAAAAGGAGAAGTGCCAGAAGAAGAATACTTAATTCCTATTGGTGTTGCAGATATCAAAAGAGAAGGCACAGATGTTACCATCGTATCGTTTGGTAAAATCATGAAAGTAGCTTTAGCCACTGCAGAAGAACTGGCCAAAGAGGGAATCAGTTGTGAGGTTATCGACCTACGTACCGTGCGTCCTATTGACTACGATACAGTAATTAACAGCGTAAAGAAAACGAATCGTTTGGTAATTGTTGAGGAAGCATGGCCGTTGGCCTCTATCTCTACAGAGATAACTTATATGGTTCAGAAAAATGCTTTTGATTATTTAGATGCACCTATTCGTAGAATTTGCACCCAAGATACGCCCTTAGGATATGCACCAACTTTTGTCCAAGAATTTTTACCTAATGTAGAGCGCACAAGCAAAGCCATTCGCGAGGTGATGTATAGATAAAAAATTGTTTAATAAAATAAAAAGGCTGTCACACATCAAGTGTTGACAGCCTTTTTTTATGCGATTAAAAGCCCTTTATTGAACCAATAATTTCTTCATCCAAGTGCTTCCAGATGATGAGGTGATTTCAATTAAGTACAAACCATTTGGAATTTGGGATAGGTTTAACTTATCGGCGGTGATATCTATATATTGCTGAACCAATTGTCCATTCAAACCAAACACTTTTACGTTGTGCATGGCTTCTACATTGGCAAATACAAGGGTTGGAGCCGACCCACTGTTAATTAATTTAGGCTCTTCATTTAACAATTTAGAATGAATGATTACCTTACTAACATCAGATTGCCCATCGAAATCAATTTGACGAATACGATAAAAAGCTTTAACGTTTGAATTTTCTTCATCTACAAAAGAATAATACGAATTGATTTCTGAATTACCTTTTCCCTTAAGGCTACCAATAGTTTCGAAATTTTTGCCATCTGTGCTTTTTTCTATATCAAAGCGATCATTGTTTATTTCTTGGGCTGTGCTCCAATTAAGCAAAACTCCTGCCTCTGATTCAGAAGAACTAAAGTCGAGCCAACGAACAGGTAAAACTGTGGTTGAAAAAGTTTTTACATAGATATTGTCTCCACTACTGCTGTTGTCACCATCTGCTTCATTCACCACCACATAAAAGGTTGCACCACCCGTGAATCCACTTGGAGTTTGCCAATTAAAATTCCAGGTTTTACTTCCAGATGAAGCAGATGAACCTGTTGCAGTATGCATTAAATAACCACGTGATGGACTGCTGGTGCTGGTGGTTTGAACAACACTGCTTGATCCAATAGAAAAGGATCCTACTGAGGCACTAGATGAGCTAGCAGAAGCAGGTAAAACACACAATTGGAAACCAAATGTAGTACTACTTGATGAAGAGAAAGACAAGGTCATGGCATTTGAAGCATTTGGCAAAAAACCTGATAAACTTCCAGCAGTCCTGGCCAAAATTATGTTGCCCCAAGTGCTACCACTAGAAATAGTTGAGCCAGAGTGGCAAGAGGTACAATTACCTTCTCCTGGAGCGTTGGTTAAACCTGCGCTTGGACCAGATTGGTAGGTAAAAACATTCCCAATAATTAAAAATGACGCTGATAGGGCAATCCCTCTAAAAAGGGTTTTTCTTGTAATTTTTGTTTTCATGGTTTATTAATTAGGTAAAAATCAATTGGTTGTTTCAAGCATATCGAATATACATATTATTTGTAGATACATATAATTTTAGCGGAGAAAACCACTAGTAAGAAAAATTTAAGAAACTATAAGGCATAAAAAAACCGCCACTTGGGCGGTTTTAATAACAATATTTCGTTACTCAATGGGGAATTTTCTAATTCTTTTAAGCGGGCCGCTGCAGTAACTTTCATGACAATTAACACAGGCATTTATCATGAGGTTATAATACTTTTTAGATTCATCGGGATGAGCAAACAAGGCTTTGTATGATTCTTGAAACAAACGGGCATTGTCAAAAAACTTTGGTTCAAGTACATTTGGATCTGTTGGTTCAACCAAATAAAATTTAATAAATGGGTATTTGAGAGAATCTAATTTTTCACCCCTTAACAATTGCGAACGCATGCTATCTGCATTGGCAGCCATTAAGCGCATCATAAGGGCCATTGGCTTAGGATTATTAGGATCTTTGATAGGAGTACAAGCAGCCATGCTATCTGCTTTGGCAATTGAATCGGTGGTATCAACAACTTGTTTTTTTGCCTCATTGTTTTGGCAAGAGGATGTGAACAAAACAAGAATGCATAATAGTCCAAAACTGGCTAAAAAGTTATTTTTCATATAGGCAAAATAAAGGCTTCATAGAAAACTATGAAGCCTGTGAAGGTAATATTGTGTCTAGGTAATTATTTTAAAATAACACCATTTGCTTCAAACACCAATTCTTTTTTAGTTTCTTTAATCGCATCAATTGCATCTTTTCCCTCGCCTGCATCTTTGGCATATTCTTTCAGATCTGCAATGCTGGTTTCTTCAACTTTTGCAATACCTTCAATGATAGCAGTTCTTCCGCTAGCATCTTTTGGCATAAAAAAACCATAATCTTTAAAGGTTACGCGAAGCGCTTCTCCATTAGGATTTTTGATTTCCATCCAACAACCTTTTTTCTGACAAACGGCTTCTATTTCTCCAGTTAATTTTACATTCAATTCTTTTTTATCGCCCATTAAAGCAGTCAACTCACTTAATGCTACTGCGCCATCTTCGGTTATTTTATCACCAAAAAATTGAACAGTGGCAGTTGCTGTATCAGTTGTAGGTGCGCCTTGCAAAGAATCTGCAGCAGGAGCCTTACCAGAGTTTCCATTTCCACAAGAGAAAATGAAAGTTGCCAAAGAGGCTACTAAAAATATTTTTTTCATTTGAT
>CAILJQ010000051.1 GCA_903834625.1 uncultured Bacteroidota bacterium | reverse complement strand
TTTCAAATAATATAGGTCAATAAAAACACTTTCAGGCAAATACGATTTATTAGTTTCCTTTGAAACTTGGCTTCCTTTTTTCAACAAAAGCACTTACCCCTTCCTGATAATCGTTGCTTCTACCAGCAATTTCTTGGCAATAAGCTTCATACTCCAACATAGTATCTAAGTCGGCATTAAAGGATTTATTCAACATTTTCTTCATGAGTCCAATCGCTTTGGTAGGTGCCAAAGCATAGTGATTTGCTAATTTTTCAACTTCAGCATCTAAATCCTCTGGCTTTACTACCTTATTCACCATACCCCATTGTTCTGCTTGCAAGGCAGAAACTTTTGATCCTAAAGTTGCCAATTCAAAAGCTCTGGCTGAACCAATTAACCGTGGAAGAAAATAGGAAGAGCCAGAATCTAATACCAAACCAACATTCACAAAAACTTCTATTAAACTAGAAGACTCAGAGGCAATAATCATATCGCATGACAAAGCTAGGGAGCAACCAGCCCCTGCCGCAACGCCATTTAATTTGCAAATTACTGGTATGTTTAAATTGCGTATAGCCTTAATCATTGGGTTATAACGTTTGTATAAACTTTCGCTCAAACTTCTGTTCTTGTTACCTGAAATAGATTTCAAATCTTGACCACTACAAAACGCCTTTCCTGCTCCTGTAATTATCAATACTCGGATGGTTTTATCTTTTGCTGTCTTTTTAAGTGCATCATTTACATCTGCACTTAACTGCTCGTTGAAGGCATTAAAAACATCAGGTCTGTTAAGGGTAAGGGTAGCAATTCCATTTTCAACGGAATACAAAATAGTTTCGTAACTCATAAGGAAATAATTTATGCAAATGTAAAACTAAACAACATCATAAAGAACATGCAGGTAAAGCCTAACAAAAATCCTGCATATAATTGGTTTGGTGTGTGCGCACTCAAACTCAACCTTGCGGTTGCTATCATACCGCTTAATAAAATAAAAACTAACAATATGAAGCGTAAATCTGTAAAACCAACATATGCTCCGCAACCAACCAATCCACACAAGGCACCAAGGGTAGCCATATGAATACTTATTTTGTTGCTAAAATTTATAAAGAACACCAAAGAGACTATAACCAAACAAGCAAGTAAATATCCTAAAACTAGTGGATGAGTTGTTGGCGTTCTGACGAAATTATAAATATTAAAAGCATACAAAGAAATGGTTAATAAATAAGGCAATTTTCTATCCTTTCTATTTTCCAAAGTGATGCTTTGAATTTTGCCAGTTATTCTCATAACCACCACCAATATAAGTGGGATTATTCCTGTAGAAATAAAAATAAAGGAAATATAAAAGAGCTGAATCCTTTGGGGCAAACCATGGCTTAAAGGCGGAAAAATAGCAAACAACAAGTACAAGCATAACAAGTTAACAAATACCGGATGTGCTACAGTGGAAAGAATTCTAGCAATAGAAGCTCTCATTCAAACTATTTAACTGCAATAACGCTTATCTCAACATTTGAGTTAAGAGGCAGCTTCACAACCTGAACTGTTTCGCGGGCAGGATAGTTACCAGAAAAATAACTGCCATAAACTTCGTTAATAGCTGCAAAATCATTTAAATCAACGCAAAAAATGGTTGTTTTCACTACGTGAGTGAAATCCATTTGAGCCTCAGCCAAAATGGCTTTCAAATTTTCCATAACCTTATGGGTTTCGGCTTTAATATCACCAGTAACCATCTCGCCGGTTTTGGCATCTTTAGGCACTTGTCCGCTTACATAAAGCGTTCCGTTAATCATTACAGCATGACTATAAGGTCCAATTGGGGCTGGAGCATTTGTGCTGGTTATTATTTTCTTTTCCATGTGTGTGGGCTTGTTATCTTTGTTAATATTATTTGTCTGCGAATATGAAAATTTTGGCAAGAGGTTCAAAGAACCGAATAAAAGAATTGCAAGAAAAACTGAAAAATGTCTCATGTGAATTAACTTGTTTAGATGATTCCGACTTGCTGAGTGCGAATGTCCATAATTTTGACGTGATATTTGATTTAAAGTTTGACGAAAAATCGGATCAGCTAAAATATTTTGCTGGCCTTAAAGGAACACCTGTAATTGTTTGTGCTGTAAAACAACAATTGGCCAAAGCTGCCTTTGATTTTGGAAGGCGCGTAGATTGTGTGCTCATCGGAATAAATGCACTTCCAAGCTTTTTACAAAGACCATTAGGCGAGATTTCAGTTTTAAACGATACAGAAAAAGAAATAGCCACTTCATTGTTTCAAAAATTTGATTGGGAAGTAAAATTTGTCCAAGACCGAGTGGGAATGGTAACACCTAGAATCATTTTCATGATTATCAATGAGGCATGCTATACCCTTCAAGAAGGTACTGCCAGTATGAGCGATATTGATACAAGTATGAAACTTGGCACAAACTATCCATTTGGTCCGTTTGAATGGGCAAATAAAATTGGAATCAAGCATGTTTACGAAACCCTTGAAGCCTTGTACCAAGATACCCATGATGAACGCTATAAAGTTTGCCCTTTGCTTAAAACCAAATACCTTAAAAGTGAAGAATTTTAGCCATTACGGTAACAGACACCTGGGTTCAACAACTATTTTGATAAAGGTTGTGAAATCATAAAGTAAAGAAGCTTAAAATTTGGTTCGAACCAAAAATTGTTAACCAAAAAAGGCAGCATAATGAACTTATACTGCCTTTTTTTTTATGGAAATGAATCTTATTTAATCTTAAAAGCTTTTTTCACTTTATCAACCATGTCTAATTTTTCCCAGGTAAACAATTCAACTTTAAATTTAGCCATTTTACCATCTGGACCTTTAAACTCTTTGGTTACAATCTCATTTTTGCGACCCATGTGGCCATAAGCAGCAGTTTCGCTATAAATTGGGTTACGTAACTTCAAACGAGTTTCAATACCGTAAGGAGTCATATCAAACAATTTAGAAACAACTTTAGCTATTTCGCCATCAGTCATTTTTACTTTGGCTGTTCCATAAGTATCAATAAAAATACCCATTGGATCTTTTACACCAATTGCGTATGAAACTTGTACCAATACTTCAGAGCAAACTCCAGCTGCTACAAGGTTTTTAGCTATATGACGGGTTGCGTAGGCAGCAGACCTATCAACCTTTGAAGGATCTTTACCAGAGAATGCACCACCACCATGAGCACCTTTTCCGCCGTAGGTATCAACAATAATCTTACGACCAGTTAAACCTGTGTCACCGTGTGGTCCGCCAATTACAAACTTTCCAGTTGGATTGATATGGTAAGTAATTTTGTCGTTGAACAAATGCGCAAACTTCTTGTATTTGGTTTTAACTCTAGGAATTAAAATCTTGATGATATCTTCTTTGATTTTAGCAAGCATTTTGGCTTCTTTATCAAAATCATCATGTTGAGTAGATAATACAATCGCATCTATACGAACAGGGTTATTGTTGTCATCATACTCAAGAGTTACTTGGCTCTTAGCATCAGGACGTAAGTATTTAATGGCTTTATTTTCTCTTCTTAATGCAGCTAATTCAATAAGAATTTTGTGCGCCAAATCAAGAGCTAAAGGCATGTAATCATCTGTTTCATTTGTTGCATAACCAAACATCATACCTTGGTCACCTGCACCTTGATCCTGTTTCTTTTTGCGATCAACACCTTGGTTAATGTCTGCAGACTGCTCATGGATAGCAGATAAAATTCCACAAGAATTGGCTTCGAACATATACTCGCTTTTGGTGTAACCAATTTTACGAATTACTCCTCTTGCAATTTCTTGAACATCTAAATAAGATTTAGATTTTACCTCACCGGCTAGTACTACCTGTCCGGTTGTTACAAGGGTTTCGCATGCAACTTTAGATTCAGGGTCAAAAGCAAGAAAATTGTCAATTAATGCATCCGAAATTTGATCGGCTACCTTGTCTGGATGTCCTTCACTTACGGACTCTGATGTGAATAAATAAGCCATGTTTATAGTTTTGTTTAATGGTTTCAAAAGTAATTAAGCAAACTTTGGGGACTCTCATCAGAAAGATGAACGATTTTTGACAAGAAAGTCCGCATTGTTTTACCACCGTGGTGTTCAGCCCGGTTGGCATCCCGCAAGCGAGATTCTTAATGCAGTGCAAAAGTATTGGAAATAAATAAAAAACAAAGCCTTGCGTAAAAAATGATGCTAGTTTTTGATTTTTTGGTAATCATAAATTGTTTCTACCACTCCTCTTCTGTAACTAGTTGGTTCAAACCGAAAGGATTTCTCAAATTTTGAACTATCAAAAAGATAATCGTTCTCCAATTGATATAACATTTCCATGCTTTCTTTCACCAATGGATTAAACAAACTCACCATTTGAAGCATCCACTTTTTTAGCAATTGGTAGTCGGGTGCAATAGCTAAAGCCGTTGCTGCTAGTTCTATGATTTCTTTGCCTGTTAAAACATCTGAATGGGTTGGCAAGTGCCAAGTTTGACCAAAGGCGCTTGCTGTATTTCCTAATAGGGCGGTACCAAATCCAGCATCAGGAGTATATGTAAAGCTGTGTTTAGCGAATTCGTTCATCATCCACTGGGCCCGTTTGCCATTTACCATATTCTCAAAAACCATCATGTTTACAAAGCTTAATGGAGTGTTGGGTCCGTAAAAATCTGCAGACCTAACAATCATGGTCTCTAAATTACCTGCCTGCATCTCATTCAAAACCATTTGGGCGATTTGGGCTCGAACCTCTCCTTTCTTACTGCATGGATTAAAGGTGGTCTCCTCGGTCATTTTCCCTTGACAATAACCATAGGCATACACATTATCAAAAAACACCAACTTTGAGGAACTCTCCTTACAGGCCTGAATTACATTTTGCATGATAATAGGCCATTGTTGCTGCCAAATTTGGGTATTATAATTTAAGCCTGCAGTTAGGTATACAACTTCTGAACCTTTCACCGCTAACTTCGTCTCAGAGAAATTGGTTAAATCTGCTGCAATTAACTTATCTGTTTCATGCACAGGTCTTGGATTCCTGCTCACCAGGCGAATGTTATCTGTATAAGTTTTGAGTGCTTTTGCGGTATAGTAACCGATTACCCCATTGGCCCCTAAAATAGTTTGCATGATTCCAAGAATTAAGCTTCAAAAATGAACTTATTCCTGATTTCACAAAGATATTTTAGCTGAAAGGCCAATTTTCGAAGATAAACAAACACGAATCCCCGATGAAATAAAAAAAGGATTGACTAGAGGAGGTCTAACAGTCTTCAAACCACCTTGTGGTGTTTTGCAAACTTTTTTCAATAACCAATTTGTCTTTTATCGCTTCTATCTGCATTTCGGCCTCAAATATCAAAGGATCAAAAGGCTTAAATGCTTGTTCACAACAAGGACAATTGAGTGAGAGGTTCGCTGTATGAACGGCTAAGTCTACGTTCATTGGAACAAATGAATCACAATGTGGGCAAGCGGTAATCATAGGTAATGCAATTTATTAAAAAACCTATTCGTAATCTTAACTTAACATTCTAAACTAACAAAAAAATGTTGATTGGCGCTTTTTGTCCTATTAAAGTGCCAAAAAGCAGTTTTGTTGGCATATTTAGTGGGATTTATTTTAAATACCCTTATTGTATATTTTGGCTGTATCCTTAAAAAAATTATCCATCACATTCATAGATAAAGAAAAATAAAACATTTGACTGGTTGTATTCTCATACACCTTACCTTGGTTAGATGAATATTCTTTATTGTAAAAATCTCGTAGGTAATATTTGAACTTAATATTTAACCCGCTTTTAAAGTTTAACCCAACAAAAGCACTCGGCATAAATGTATTCGTTCTGTCGCTGAACCAAATATTAAACCTATCTACCCTCCTTTCATCTATAAAAACTTTTTCCTTGTAATTGAAAGCTAGATCGGCCTCAACACCGGCATAAACATATTCATTTTCCTTTAGGTTGCCAACTTTGATTGCTATTGGAAAACCAATATAGTAGTTCCTTCTTTTTATGAGTGTATCACCTTTAGATGAGGTAAAGCCAACATTTCTTATTGCCATACCTGTATACAAACCAAAGTGTTTGGTTAAATCAAAATGCCCATAACTACCAAAATGAAAAAAACAGCTGAACCTTAAAGGAGTGGCAATTTTAGCACCATTCACATGATAATCTGCCTTAGAAAAAATAAGCTCACCGCTAGTTGTGTTATACCTTCTCTTTTGAGCGAAGGTTGAAATGGCGAGGCATATGAAACTTACCACCAGAATCAATCTCATCATGGTTTTATTTTAGGATTGGTAAATATTTAAGTAAGATTTCTTTCTCAGCATCTGTAAACCCCTTGGATTCAAAAAACTTTTTCATGGCATATTTTTGAGTCATTTGCGAACCAAAATAATTAGCCAAATCCGCGGCAGGACCAGCTAGCCTTGAATTACTGCATAACATAGCTTGAAACATATATTCAATAACTTGTTGATCACATACGTTGGTCGACTTCAATGCCTGGAAGGCTTGTATTCTGGTTCTAAACTCAAATTTATTGGATGCTAATTCTTTGAGGTGGTCTGTAGCTGCCTGGATATTTATCTCATTTAAAATAGAAAGTTCTAACAATTTCACCTCAATATTATGGTTCATGCCATTCACTCCTTCAACCCTCTTTAAAATACCAACCATTTCTTTTGTTCCTTGAAATTGAACAGACAACATTTCTAATGCAGTTTTTACTACATCGTAGCTACTATCATCCAAAGAGACAAAATAAAGATCTTGATAAGTTGGGTTTGGTGTTAGTGTTTTTAACAGGTGATCTCTTACAGATGCTTTAGGAAATGCCATTAGACCCTTTAGTATTTTAATGCTGGATGTGGCATTATCCTTACCTAATTGAGAAATAAGCTCAATAATCATGGCTTCATGTTTTTCTCTTTCCAATGCTTCATACAATACTTCACGCTTCTCCTCAATTGATATGTTTCTCATACCTACTAAGGCATCATATCTATCTAGCATATAGGTGGCTCTCTCAAGTTGTTCTTGCAACTCCTGAAAAGATTTTTTGAAAGTTAGCTGCTTAAGTACATTTGAATTTGGGTCGAACAAAACGTAAGAAATTTTCTTATCCCCCTTATTTGGAACCTTAACCACTTCAAAGTCTTCATCTATCATCTCCTTCAAAACATCCTTGGTTCCATCCTCATAGTGTACCTCTACTAGAATAGGCATTTTGAATGCTCTAACAATTTCGTCCATTTTTTGAATTTGCTCTATGGCTATTTCGGTTGCTCTGCTGCCATCTGAATATTTCAGGTCTTCATAATGTACCCTAAAATGAGGTTCTCCGCCTCTCAAAATCCATTCATCAAAAAACCAATCTAAGTTTAAACCCAAAACATCTTTAATTGCCTGCTGCAAATCATTTGTTTCAACGTTGCTGTATGCATGTGTTTTTAGATAATGATTAAGCACTCGCTTCCACTGATCTTCGCCCAAAATATATTCTAACATACTAATAACCGCGGCGCCTTTGGGATATACTCTGGCAGTTCCACCAGCACTATTTCGAACGGCATAACTATCCTTTTTACCCGCTTCAACTGCTGCATTCTGGTGTGCTCTCCTTTGCCAACTCCACTCGTCGTCTCCATCTAAAATCCTAGATAATTGTTTTGGATAAAAGGTAGCAAAACTTTCTTGCAACCAAGCATCTCTTCCATCCCTTGCAGTAATAAAATCGCCAAACCATTGATGGGTTAATTCATGACAATTCACTCCAATATAATTTCTATCCAAGTAAGCTCTTGCATCTACATGAAAAAAGTCGCCAAAAATGGTAGCAGTAGTATTTTCCATTGCCCCATATAAAAAGTCTTGAACCATAATTTGGCTATAACTTTCCCATGGATATTTCACACCAGTTTGTTCTTCTAAAAAATCTATCATTTGGGCAGAATACCTAAAGGTTGGTTCAACCCGCTCTGGAAATTCTGGATAATACCAAAATTGCAATGGTACACCACTTTTGCTTTTAGCCGTGGCTACAGCATATTTCCCTATTCCTAACATAAGTAAATAACCTGCATGGGGCTTACTCATTGCATAATGCCAAGTAATGGTGTTATCCTTATTTGCTTTTTTTGATAATAGCTTACCATTGCTTAATACTTGGTAATTTTTGGAAAAGGTTACCACTGTCTCAGTAATGAACTTATCATTCATGTCATCATACATGGGTATCCAATGTCTATTATCAATCCCTTGCCCTTGTGTCCATATTTGTTTCCTTACGGCAAACGGGTCTGGTGTTATTGGTTCAGGCACATTCCAACCAACAAAATAGATTCCTTTCTTAGGCTTGGCCGTGTAGTCAAAAACTATTTCTCCTTTTTGATCCCATGCCATTCCACTTGTTGGATAGACCCAAATACCCTGAGCGTTTTGACTAAATTTTAGACTTTCTCCATTGAGACTAGCCTTCAAAATATTGATACCCGGACCATCAAAAAACACAGAATCAACCCTTTTTTGAATAACCATAAAACTATGGGTTACCTTGCCTTTAACCAACCCAGCTTCGGGTTCGAAGGAAACCTCTAATTTCATTTTAATTATATCTATGGAATGCTCTCTGTAATTAACAGCATCCTTTTGATAATGGTTATAGGAATGCTGAGCAATTAATGAAAAAACCGAGAGGAAGCTGAGAGCAATAAATAATAAGTACTTCATGAACAATGCTTTTTTACGAATATAAACAGGATTAGAGTATTCCTATGAACGCTTATTAATTTTTTATTTGAACTGCAAAAGGACCCCTCTTACATTGACTAATTTTGCAAAGAATTATTACCTTTACACAATGAAAATACAAGCATTTTTGCTCCTAGTTTTATTAAGTATGGTGCTAAGTTGCACCTATACAAATCAACCAAAACAAGAAGCAACAACCACAGAGAAAGAAGTGTATAAACAAATTTCACCCAACTTCAGTGCCGACACTGCCTATCAATTTATAGAGAAGCAATTGGCGTTCGGTCCAAGGGTTTGTAATAGCAAAGCGCATACAGAATGTGGCCAATATTTGGCTAAAGAATTTGGCAAATACGTTGATGAAGTTATTGAACAGAATGGAGTAGCAACCAATTGGGATGGAAAAAAACTAAACATCAAAAATATCATAGCCTCTTTTAATCCAAAGGCCTCCAAAAGAATATTGGTATGCGCACATTGGGATAGCAGACCTTATGCAGACAACGACCCAAATCCTGAGAACCATAACAAAGCTATTGATGCTGCAGATGACGGAGCAAGTGGCGTAGCTGTTATGTTAGAAATGGCAAGAACCATGGCTAAAAATAAACCTGAACTTGGGGTTGATTTTATTTGTTTAGATGCAGAAGACTTGGGTAAATCTGACCAGGAAGGAGATACTTATTGTTTGGGCTCACAATATTGGTCTAAAAAACTGCATAAACCTGGTTACAAAGCTGATTATGGTATCTTATTAGACATGGTTGGAGGATTCAATGCACGATTTGTTTGGGAAGGTTTTAGCATGAAATATGCTGAACCTGTATTAAGGAAAGTATGGGATCAAGGCATACAATTGGGGTATAGCAATTACTTTTATTACTACCAAGGCGGTTATATAACAGACGACCATAAATATATCAATGAATTAACTGGCATACCTACCATTGATATCATTCATTATACAGAGTCAACTCGCTCAGGTTTTCCTGCACATTGGCATACCATTAACGACAAGATTGCTGTGATAGACAAGCAAACCTTAAAAGCAGTTGGACAAACTCTGTTGGAAGTAATTTACAAAGAGAAATAAATTAGGATTCTTTAATCAACTCTCTTGCTTTCCAAGCTGGGTAAAGAGAGGTAATTAAACCCATTGCTAAAAGGGTAAAAAATACTTTCAATAAATCTCCATTCTTTACCTTAACAGGGTAGGCACTAATAACGGTATCCCCACTAGATTGGAGAGCTACCCATTGAAATTCTTGTTGACCAATACAAATGAGGTAACCAAGTACCAAACCCACTAAACCTCCCACTACAGCTATTAATAAGCTTTGAGTAATAAAAATATAGGCTGTTTTATTAGCTGTTAAGCCCATAGTGGCCAAAACACGTAGGTCTTTTCTTTTCTCAATAACCACCATGTACAAAGAACCAATTGTGTTAAATGCAGCAATTAATAATATAAACACCAAAATAAAGTATGAAATGCTCTTTTCAGATTGCATCACCTTAAAAAAAGTCTCGCGCTGTTCGAACCGATTTTTAACAATAAATGCGTTTCCAAGGAGCTCTTGCAATTTCTCCTTGCAAACATCTGAATCATAACCAGCTTTCATTCTAATTTCAACTAAACTAATGCTAGAAGAATCCTCCAATTGGCTGAAAACATAAGACAAAGGCATCAAAACATATTTGTTGTCTACCTCTTCTTGAACAGAAAAGACACCTACTGGAAAAATTACCCCATGCGCAAATGCACCTTGTGGATCTAGCATATCCACCTTCCCTTTTTTTGGCAAATAAATTCCTAAATATCTGAATTGATCATCTGGGTCAATGCCTAATTGATAACCAATTCCTTCACCCACTAAAGCAAAATTGGTATCTCCATGGGAAAGAATCATGTCACCACGAATAATGTGTGTATCCAAGGGATTTACTAGGAGGTAATTATCGTCAACGGCCTTTATCGTAGCGATGGTTTGTTTTCCATTATATCTAAGTAATGCATTCTCTTCCCAAACACAGGTCAAACCCCTCAACCAATCTTCTTGCTTGATCCTATTAATGGGCAAATTTTTAATAGAAATCTCCTTACCACTGGCAGGTAATACTTGAAAATCGGCATCAAAATTTGAATACATTTTGGTGAACAAACCTTCAAATCCATTGAACACCGAAAGGATAATTAAAAGAGCTGCAGCACCCACAGCATAGCCCAACAAAGAGATATAACTAATTAAAGAAATTGCATTCATACCTCCTCGTTTTTTACGCGAGAAAAAATACCGTAATGCTATTCTAATAGAAAGTTTCAATAAAGGAATTTAGCATAAAAATCTGAAACCTTATCTTTCATTTGAAACCTTAGATTACTTCCAAGCCTTCACAATTAAACCAGTTCCAGTAGGGTGGGTGTTATGTGTATCCATCCAATTCAATAAGTAACTAAACGGATAAGTAATCAAATAATAAAACGGAATAAGCACAAAAAATAATTTGCTTGTATTAAGCAATAACATAGGGTACTTCATACTCAATTTCCAAGCTATCTTTCCAGGTGCCCCATAGCTATATAAAATTTCAAATTTTTCAAAGCCAGCCATTCTTAATTTCTCTGCCATTTCCTCTTTTGGGTAGCCATCTCTTACGTGCTCGCCTATAAAGCTTTCACCCGTTTCTTCATGCACATCGCTACCGCCTTGATCACTTGGGGTTGATATTAATAACATAGAACCCGTTTTCATGGCTTGATGAAAGTTCTTAAAAACGGTTACATCTTCTAAGATATGCTCCATCACGTCAACACACATCACCAAATCATATTTGTTATCTGCAATGGGTTTTGTTAAGTCTCCAAAAGAAAAAGTAGCATTTTGGATTCCACAATTTTTGAAAAATTGGTTACAGTCTGCAATTTGATCTTCCTTTACATCTAAGGCATCAATAACATAATCATTGCTTTTTTGAGCCATGTAAAAACTATACTGACCAAAGCCTGAACCTGCATCTAAAATCCTTGCACTGCTATTATTTTTCATCCAAGCTTTTAACTCGCGATGAACATGCCAAGTGCGCAACAATAACAAGTTGAGTAAAGAGTAAAATAGCTTTCTTAAAAATGTTCCTTGATTAAAAACTATACCTAAGTCTTTCTTTATTGGATCGTAATTCATATCTGTTTTGAAGGTCT
>CAILJQ010000050.1 GCA_903834625.1 uncultured Bacteroidota bacterium | reverse complement strand
CTGCTCCTGCTGCGGTCATTTCGGCTACAAAAATGAATGTGGTTTATACCGGCCTCGACAATCCTATTTCTGTTTCAGTACCCGGTGTACCGGCCAAAGATGTAAAGGTTACCTGCAGTATGCCGCAAGCTTTGACCAAAACTGGTGAGGCAGGAAATTATAGCCTAAAACCCGAGTTACAAAATGGCGTTAATGTAATTACCATAAAGGCAGAGGTAAATGGACGAGTAATGGGAACCACCCAATACCGCATCAGAAATGTGCCTAAGCCAAGCCTGCAATTGAGCAGCATTGAAAATAGCGGTCAGGTTTCTGTGGCGAGAGCCCGCTCCATTAAAACCGTGAATACTGTATTGCGCGATTTCATTTTTGATGGCATTAGGTATTCTCCGCAAAGTTGGGTTTTGGCCTATCAACAGAAAAACAGCAACCAGGCCCAAATAGAAAATGGCAGGGGAACAGAAATTAGCCAGGCCATGAAAAACAGCCTTGCCAATGCCCGACCAGGAGATAAAATCATCCTTACCAATGTCACTGCGGTTGGACCATCAGGACCGGTTAAAGTGCCCAATTCCCTCATTATTGATGTGATTCAATAAGTTTTTTGTAAAAAAATGACATGATTTGACCCAAGCAGAAGGTAATCCACCGCCAAATGTGCGAAAAAACAGGTTTGGAATCTGCTTGGGTTTTAGATACTTTTGCGCCACTATTTAAGCAATCGTTTATCATGGATTTATTTGAAAAACTGAACAAGAAAGCCGGCCCATTGGGTCAATATGCAGATGACGCATATGGTTATTACATGTTTCCAAAATTGGAAGGTGAGATTGGACCCGAAATGGATTTCCGTGGGCAACGTATGTTGAACTGGAGTTTGAATAACTACTTAGGGTTGGCAAACCACCCAGAGGTAAGAAAAGTAGATGCTGAAGCAACTGCTCAATATGGTTTAGGTTACCCTATGGGTGCGCGTATGATGAGTGGAAACTCTATCTACCACGAACAACTCGATAGAGAGTTGGCAGCCTTTGAATCTAAAGAAGATGCCGTGTTATTGAATTATGGTTACCAAGGAATGGTAAGTGCCATTGATGCCTTGGTTGACCGTCATGATGTTATTGTATACGACGCCGAAAGTCATGCCTGTATTGTAGATGGCGTGCGTTTACACATGGGCAAGCGTTTTGTGTTTGAACACAATGACATGGCTAGTTTGGAAAAGCAATTGCAACGTGCCACCCGTTTAACCGCAGAAACAGGCGGAGCTATTTTGGTTATTACCGAAGGTGTATTTGGTATGACAGGTGCGCAAGGAAACTTAAAAGATATTGTTGCCCTTAAATCTACATACGAGTTCCGTTTATTTGTAGACGATGCACATGGTTTTGGTACCATGGGTAAAACAGGTGCAGGTACAGGTGAAGAGCAAAACTGCCAAGATGGTATTGATGTTTACTTTGGTACTTTCGCTAAATCTATGGCGCTTATTGGTGGTTTTATTGCTGCCGATAAAAACGTGGTAAAATTCTTACGTTACAATTTACGTTCTCAAATTTATGCGAAGTCGGTGCCTATGCCAATTGTTATTGGAGCACTAAAGCGTTTAGATTTAATTCGCAAACACCCAGAGTTCCGCGATAACTTGTGGACCGTTGTGCGTGCTTTACAATCTGGCTTAAAAGCAGAAGGATTTGATTTGGGTAGAACCAACTCTCCTGTATGTCCAGTAATTATGCATGGAACTGTGGCAGAATCTACTTCTGTAGTGCATGATTTGCGCGAGAACTACCATATCTTCTGTTCTGTAGTAGTATATCCGGTAATACCAAAAGGAATGATCCTATTGCGTTTGATTCCTACTGCCGTGCATAACTTAGCGCAAGTTGAGCGTACCATTAAAGCATTCACTGAAATCAGAGAAAAGTTGAAGAGCGGTGCCTATAACAGCGAAAAGGTAATTAACATGGCAGAAAAAAATTAACAAAATTTTATTCCTAAAATAGTGTTTATTTGACACACAAGAAGCGTTTATGGAACGCTTCTTGTGTTTTACACCCAAACCAAAAACAATGAAAGTAAGAATCATCGCCCTCCTATTAATTGCCGCCATAAGCACTGCATTTATTATTCCCCAGCAAGAAAGTGAAATCAAATGGCTCGACTTTAACAAAGGCTATGCCCTTGCCAAAAAGAAAAATAAAATCATGTTGGTAGATGTGTATACTGAATGGTGTGGTTGGTGCAAGAGAATGGATAGAGATGCCTATGCAAAAGGCAATATTATTCAGGCAGTGAATGAAGATTTTGTGGCAGTAAAATTCAATCCAGAAGTTCAAGGGGTGGTATATGAATACAATGGCCAAAAATATAACGGAGAGCAATTGGCCGTTGCCATTAGCAACAACAGAATCAATGGTTATCCTACAACCATCTTTTTATATCCAAAAACAAAGCAATCTGAAATTGTAGTAGGCTACAAAAACGCCGAGCAAATGGAGCCTGTATTAACCGAAATGAAGAAAATCTTCTACGGTAAATAGATTCTTTTTAGGTTCATAGATTCGCCTCCGCTTCGCGGAGTATTTAAGCGGTTGGCCGTTAGCTTTTGGTTTTTGGCATTCTCCTGACGGCGCCCAAGTTTTGATGAGGGATTTAGCTCAAATTACTGTGGTTGATGGGCCAGCGCAGATTTCTCGTGAATCGG
>CAILJQ010000049.1 GCA_903834625.1 uncultured Bacteroidota bacterium | reverse complement strand
TAGGCAGAACCCAATATGCCATGAACCAAACCAAGGATGCAGCCAACCAATATGAAAAGGCATTGGCCCTTAAACCAGATTATACAGAGGTTTTAATAAAGTTGGCCGATTTATACTTTGTAGTAAAAGAGCATCCTAAATCATTGGAATTGCTGAACCGAGGGATTAAAATGGATCCAAGCAATGCCTATTTATACCACATGTTGGGTATGAATTATAAAGAGATGGGTGATACTGGCAGGGCCATTTATCATTTTCAAACAGCCATTGAGTATGATCCCAAAGATGTAGAATCAACCTTATACATTGCCAATTTATATGCAGCTCAGAAGAAAGTGGTAGCTATGGAATACTTTAATACCGCCATTAAATTACGACCGAAGAATCCAGATGTTTGGTTTGGTAAAGCCGTGTTTGAGCAAAACATGCATTTATATAAAGATGCTTTAAAAGATTACCGCAGGGTGATTGATTTGCAGCCAGAAAATTATTTAGCCTACTACAATGTTGGTTACCTTAATTTTGAAAATGGGATGTTTGATGAGGCTATGAGAAGCTGGAATATTTGCAGTCAGATGAATCCTTCTTACGCGCCGGTATTTTACATGAAAGGCTTGGTTCAGGAAGAAAAGAAAAACAAAAAAGATGCATTAATTAATTACCGAGTTGCCATTGATTTAGATCCCTCTAATGCCCTTTATAAACAGGCATTAGAGAGAATTCAATAAAGTATTATTTGGTTTCAAGAACAATAAAAGGAACAATCATTTCTTCCATGCTAATTCCTCCGTGTTGGAAGGAATTGTTATACATGTTTACATGGTAATTGTAGTTGTTTGGATAAGCCATAAAGTCTTCGCCTGTGGCAAAAACAAAACTAGTGCTTACATTTTGCTTAGGTAAGAATGCCTCGGCTGGATTTTTAATAGAGAACAATTCTTTTTCATTGTAGTTAAGGTTTCTTCCTTGTTTGTAGCGTAGGTTTGTGCTGGTACTTCTATCACCTACAATTTTTACTGGATTACCTACGCGTATAGAACCATGATCGGTGGTGATAACAATCCTAGATTTTTTAGAAGCCATTTTCTTAATAGCATCAAACAAAGGAGAGTGTTCGAACCAGCTGGCAGTGATGCTTCTATAGGCTGCTTCATTTTCTGCCAACTCTTTCATTACATTCATTTCGGTTCGGGCATGACTCAACATATCTACAAAATTGTATACAATCACATTGAGTTTGTTATGCCACAAATTAGGTATTTGCTCTACCATGTCTTTACCCGCATTAAGGTGGGTAATTTTGGTGTAAGAGAATTTGTCTTTGTAACCAGAACGTTGCAATTGACGGCCTAATAGGTCTTCTTCATGGATGTTTTTACCTTCTTCATCTTCTTCATTTACCCATAGATTAGGATAAATTTTTTCTATCTCACTTGGCAACATACCTGCAAAAAAGCTGTTACGTGCATAGTGTGTGGTGGTTGGTAAAATAGTCATGTACACATCCTCTGTAACCAAGTTAAACAAGTCGTTTAACATGCTTTGAACCACTTTCCATTGGTCGTAACGGAAGTTATCAATCAAAATTAAAAACGTAGGAGTATCATCTTTTAATAAAGGGATGAGTTTTTTGTTAATGGCGGTATGACTCATCACTGGGGTATTGGCATCTGGCTTTTTGAGGAAAGAAATGAAATTGTCTTTCACAAATTTGGTCCAACCGTTATTGGCATCTCTTTTTTGCATGGCCAAAATTTCGTCCATACCTGTTTCACCACTTTTGGCTAACTCCAATTCCCAATACACCAATTTTTTATACATTTCTGCCCATCCTTGGAAATCGTTTACATCATACAGTTCCATGCTCAATTGGCGGAAAACTTGCTGGTAGTTTTGGGCTGTTTTTTCGGTAACCAGTTGTTTTCCGTCTAATAATCTTTTCAATGAAAGGAGAATTTGATGGCTGTTTACAGGTTTTATCAAGTAATCTGCAATTTGATTTCCAATGGCATCTTCCATGATATGTTCTTCTTCACTTTTGGTAATCATCACCACGGGAACATCTGGTTTTAAAACCTTTATCTGAGCCAAGGTTTCAATGCCACTGATTCCTGGCATGTTTTCATCTAAGAAAATGACATCGTAATTATTTTCTTTTACTTTCTCAATGGCATCTACTCCATTTGTCACTTTATCAACGCTGTAGCCTTTTCCGGTAAGGAAGAGGATATGTGGTTTTAATAAATCAATTTCATCGTCGGCCCAAAGGATTGTTGCACTCATATATTTAAAGGGATAAGCTGATTGGCGAAGGGTCAAAAATGATGCCCCAAAACCATATCTTTGCGAATTAACGTAATATTTTGATATTCCATTGTGGCCATCAACAAACTAAAAAATTTTAACGACCCTGTCTACGGATTTGTCAGCATTCCGTGCGACTTGGTATACGATATCATAGCGCACCCATATTTCCAGCGTTTGCGCCGTATCAAGCAATTGGGATTATCGAATTATGTGTATCCGGGTGCCCAGCATACGCGTTTCCAACATGTAATTGGTGCCATGAGCTTAACTCAAGATGCCATTAGCACCTTAGAACAAAAAGGC
>CAILJQ010000048.1 GCA_903834625.1 uncultured Bacteroidota bacterium | reverse complement strand
GTTTGCGCCGTATCAAGCAATTGGGATTATCGAATTATGTGTATCCGGGTGCCCAGCATACGCGTTTCCAACATGTAATTGGTGCCATGAGCTTAACTCAAGATGCCATTAGCACCCTTGAACAAAAAGGAACTGTGATAAGCAATGAAGAAAAAGAAGCGGTTTATGCTGCCATTTTGTTGCATGATATTGGTCACGGACCCTTCTCTCATACATTGGAACATATTTTAATAAAGGAAGTTAGTCACGAGCAAATTTCTCTTCATTTAATGGAGTTGATTAACAAAGAAATGGGGGGCAGATTAGACTTATGCATACAGGTTTTTACAGATAAATATCCACGTAGGTTTTTACATCAGTTGGTAAGCAGTCAGTTAGATATGGACAGACTCGACTATCTCCGCAGAGACAGTTTTTACAGCGGTGTGCAAGAAGGTGTGGTTGGACAGGATAGAATCATAAAAATGCTTAACGTGTGGAATGATGAATTGGTGGTAGATGAGAAAGGCATATATAGCATAGAGAAGTTTTTGATAGCTCGCAGGCTTATGTATTGGCAGGTGTATTTGCATAAAACGGTTATTGCCGCAGAATCTGTGTTGGTTAAAACCTTGGAGCGTGCATTTTACTTGATAGAAAAAGGAGAAAATTTGTTTGCTTCACCTGCATTTCATTATTTTCTGACCCAAAGACCCAATAAAGCTGAGTTTTTTAGTAATCCTTTAGCCATTGATTTTTATACTTTGTTAGATGATGATGACATTATGAGTGCCATAAAAGTATGGAGCAGTAATGAAGATGCAGTATTGCGTGATTTGGCCCTTACTTTAAAAGACCGACTGTTGCCAAAAGTTGAAATATCTAATGAGGCATTTAGTGAGGAGAGAATCCAAGCGTTGAAGCAAAAAGTGATGCAAGAAAAGGGTATATCTGAAGCCGATAGTGGGTATTTTGTTTTTACAGATTCTGTCAAAAATAGGGCATATAATTTAGATCATTTCAACATAAAAATATTGTATAAAAACGGTGAATTGTTAGATATAGCCAAGGCTTCGGATCAGTACAATATTGAGGCTTTAACAAAATCTGTTACTAAATATTTTCTTTGTTATCCAAAAATCCATACCTTAATCTAACGTTTAATAAAATTTCATTTCATTATCATGCAAATATCCGTAGCCGAACTTGCCCAATTATTAGGAGGAACCGTGGAAGGAGATGCATCTGGTTTGTTGAATACCGTTGCAAAAATTGAAGAAGGATTTTCAGGAGCTTTATCATTTTTAGCTAATCCGAAATACGAAGAGTTTTTATACCAAACGCAGAGTACTGCTGTATTGGTAAGTAGAGAGTTTAAGTCCACAAAGCCTTATACAGCCACGCTTATAAGGGTAGATGACCCGTATGCAGCCTTTACCTATTTATTAGAAAAGTTTAGCAATCCTGCCGCTCAATTGAGTGGGGTAGATGCCATGACCTTTGTGCATCCGAAAGCGCAAATGGGTGAGCATGTTTATTTGGGAGCATTTTCTTATGTGGGCGATGGCGCTGAGGTAGGCGATAATTGCCGCATTTTTCCACAGGTATTTATTGGTGCCAATGTGAAGGTGGGTAAAAATTGTTTGATTTATCCCGGAGTGAAAATTTACCATGATTGTGTGATTGGGGATAATTGTATCATTCATTCAGGAACCGTTATTGGTTCAGACGGATTTGGTTTTGCGCCTCTGGCCGACCGCAGTTATAAGAAGATTCCACAAACAGGAAATGTGGTGATAGAAGATGAGGTAGAAATTGGTTCAAATTGTAGTATTGACCGTGCTACTATGGGATCAACCTATGTAAGAAAAGGGGTGAAGCTTGATAATTTAATTCAAGTAGCCCATAATGTGGAAGTGGGAGAACATACGGTAATGGCAGCTCAGAGTGGATTGGCGGGTTCAACCAAAATTGGTAAATATGTGGTAATTGGCGGTCAGGTTGCCATTGCCGGACATTTAAATATAGCAGACGGAAACCAGTTTGGCGGACAAACGGGGGTGATGGGCTCTATTAAAGAAGAGAATAAAAAATGGTTTGGAACGCCACCTTTAGAAGTAAGAGATTCATTGCGTGCAAGTGCTGTTTACAGGCGTTTGCCCGAAATACTGAAGCGATTAGAGGACATGGAAAAGGAATTGAAAACATTAAAAGGCGAATAAGTGTAAAAAAAAAGCGGGACAAATTGCCCGCTTTTTGTTTTTTTGCAAGATTATTATGAAGCAGACAACAATCAAGAAATCGGTGAGTGTGGAAGGTGTTGGGCTACATACCGGGCAGGTAGTAACCATGACATTTTTGCCGGCAGTTGATAACCACGGAATTAAGTTTCAGCGTGTAGATTTGCCGGGACAGCCTGTAGTAGACGCAGATGTAGACAATGTGGTTGATACCTCTAGAGGAACTACCATTGAACAAAATGGAGCAAGAGTTGCTACTGTGGAGCATGTAATGGCTGCCTTAGCGGCCATGGAAATAGACAATTGTATGGTGCAAATTAATGGGGGAGAAACGCCCATTATGGATGGCAGCTCGCAATTTTTTATGAAGGCTTTGAAAGATGCAGGCATTCAAGAATTAGAATCTCAAAGGGAATATTTCACCGTACCTCAGAATATATATTATACCGAAGAGGATCGCAATGTAGAAATGATTGCTATGCCTTTGGATGATTATAGGCTCACAGTAATGGTTGATTATAATTCACCTGTTTTGGGTTCACAACATGCCTCTATTACCAGCTTGAAGGAGTTTGAAACAGATATTGCTAGTTGTAGAACCTTTTGCTTTTTGCATGAGTTAGAATTGTTGTACAACAACGGTTTGATACGTGGTGGAGATTTGAACAATGCCATTGTGATTGTAGACAGGGTAATTGAAGACAATGAGTTAGACCATTTGGCCAAAATGTTTAACAAGCCGAAAGTAGAAGTGAAAAAAGAAGGCATTTTGAACAATGTTGATTTACGTTTTCACAATGAACCTGCCCGCCACAAATTATTAGATTTGATTGGCGATTTGGCATTAATTGGTGTACCTATTAAAGCACAAATTATGGCTGCCCGTCCGGGTCATGCCGCCAATGTTGCTTTTGGTAAAAAAATAAAAGCCTTAATTAAAAAATCTAGAAGCTCTGTAAGAGTTCCTAAATATGACCCCAATAAAGCACCATTATACACCGCAGATGTTGTAGAAAAAATGTTGCCACACAGGTTCCCGTTTTTGTTGGTTGATAAAGTATTAGAGGTTGGTCAGAACCATATCATTGCCATTAAAAATGTAACCTTTAATGAACCGTTTTTTCAAGGTCATTTCCCTGGAAATCCTGTTATGCCCGGTGTTCTTATTATAGAGGCCATGGCGCAAAGTGGTGGGGTTTTGATTTTGTCGAAAGTAGAAGACCCTCAAAATTATAATACCTATTTCATGAAAATAGATAATGCCAAGTTTAAAGATAAGGTGATACCAGGAGATACCTTAATATTTAGATTGGATTTAATTGGTCCAATTCGCAGAGGAATTTGTGTAATGAAAGGCAGTGCATTTGTGGGCGATAAATTAGTAGCCGAGGCAGAATTAATGGCCCAGGTAATAAAAAAATAAGAAATGATTCAAAGTTTATCATACATACATCCTCAAGCCAGGTTAGCCGAAAACGTGGTAGTTGATCCGTTTACCGTGATACACCACGACGTAGAAATTGGAGAAGGAACCTGGATTGGGTCGAATGTAACCATATATCCTGGCGCAAGAATTGGCAAAAACTGCCGCATATTTCCGGGAGCTGTGATATCTGCTATTCCGCAAGATTTGAAATTTGATGGCGAAGAAACCTTGGCCATTGTGGGAGATAATACCACCATTAGAGAATGTGTTACCATTAACAGAGGCACCAAAGATAAGTTCAAAACTGAAGTGGGTTCAAACTGTTTAATCATGGCTTATACGCATTTGGCACATGATTGCATTGTAGGTAATCATGTAATTATAGCCAATGGGGTGCAAGTAGCAGGACATGTAACCATACAAGATGGTGCGCGCATAGGAGGATTATCTGCCATCCATCAATTTGGCTTGGTAGGAAGAAACGTGATGATAGAAGGTGGAAGCATGGTAAGTAAGGATGTGCCTCCTTTTGTGAAAGCAGGAAGGTATCCATTAACTTATGAAGGTGTGAACTCTGTGGGGTTAAGGAGAAGTGGATTTAGTAATGAGAAGATTACCGAAATTCAAGACATCTATAGAGTGCTTTTTGTGCATAATAGAAATTTAAGCAAAGCCTTAGATTTGGTTGAAGCAGAAATGACCCCAAGTGCTGAACGCGATGAGATTTTGGCCTTTATTAGAGGTTCGGAAAGAGGCGTATTAAAAGGCTTCAACGGCAAATAGGTTCAAAGCAAACGTGAAAATCACCCTCAACAAATTAGGGAAAAAGTTTAACAGACAGTGGATATTTAAAGATATCGACTTTGTGTTTGAAGCAGGAAGTAAAACTGCCTTGGTAGGAAATAATGGCTCGGGAAAATCTACTTTGTTGCAAATTATAGATAATTACCAAACCTACTCAAGAGGAGAGATTGTATACGAATTTGAAAGCAAAGTATTAGAAGAAGAAGCTTTGGTTGGCAAGATTTCTTTGGCGGCTCCTTATTTAGAATTACCAGAAGATTTTACATTGATGGAAATGTTACGTTTCCATTTTAATCTGATGCCTTTAATAGTGGGCAAAGATTTTGGTTCGATCCTACAAGAAAGTGGTTTGGCTGGAAATGAAGACAAGCCTATTAAATATTTTTCATCTGGTATGAAGCAGCGTTTGAAGCTTATCTTGGCTATTTATGCAGATACTCCTTTGTTGTTATTAGATGAGCCTTGCTCGAACCTAGACGACCATGGCATTCAATGGTACCGCGGTTTGGTAAGTTCTTTCGGTTCGAACCGAACCCTCTTAATTGCCAGCAACCAGAAATTTGAGTATGACTTCTGCGAGCAAGTTTTAGCAATTACAGATTTTAAGCCGAAATCAGCTTTTTAATTTCTTCAGCCGCATTTTCTGCCGCTTTACCTGTTTGAAAGAGGGCAAACAATTCTTCGTAATCTTTAAGTATTTGTTGGCGCTTTGTTCCTCCTATTAAAATGGCCTCAAATTCTTTTTGCAAGACTTCCATGTTATAATCATCTTGAATCAATTCTTTCACCGCTTCTCTTCCTAGGTTCAAGTTAACCAAAGAGGCATACTTTACTTTTACAACCATTCTGCCTATGATATAAGTTAACCTTTGGGCCACATAACCTACCACATGCGGAACACCCATGAAGCCTGTTTCGAGTGATGCCGTGCCACTGCAAACAACGGCCGCCTCTGCATGCGCAAGGATATCTCGGGTACAATTAAAAAGTAATTGTACATTTGGGTTTAGGAAAGGGGTATAGAAATCAGCCTCTAAGCCAGGAGAACCTGCCACCAAAAAGCGGTATTCCGGATAGCGTTCGGCCAAACGAACCATATTAGGCAACATGCGCTTTATCTCTTGTTTTCTACTCCCCGGCAAAAGCGCAATGATAGGCTTGTTGTTGAATTGATTCTTTTGCAAGAAGTTTTCATCTGCTTTAAACGCACGCAACTGCTCAAACAATGGGTTTCCGGTGTATACCGACTTTACTTTCCATTTTTTGAAATAATTGGTTTCGAACGGGAAAATGAGCAAAAGCAAATCAACGTATTGCTCTAATTTGTATCCTCTTTTTTCATTCCAAGCCCAAATTTTAGGCGCAATAAAGTAGCAAGTTTTGATGCCATGTAATTTGCCATGAGCCGCCATGCGCATGTTAAATCCCGGATAATCTATAAGCACCAAAACATCTGGACGAAAGTCAAGAATCTGCGATTTGCAAAGATTCATGTTTTGTTTGATGGTACGAATATTTAGAAGTACCTCCACAAAACCCATGATGCTGTTGTTTTTGTAATGTACGCGCAAACCCGGTGCTACTTTTTCCATTTCATCGCCACCCCAATAGTTGAATTCTGCTTGTGGGTCTTTGGCTAAGATACCCTTCATTAAACTGGCACCTAACAAATCACCACTGGCTTCACCTGCAATTAAAAAGTATTTCATGCGTTTTGCTTACAGCACAAAGCAAACAAATCTTTGGTAAGTTTCCAATGTTAGGGAGAAAGTTGGCAAAAGAGATTTGCACATTTTAAGAGAATTAACGTACCTTGCTTTAAATAAATTGAACCTATGGCTAACTCACAAAATCAGAACCGCGGTACCTTAACTTTGTTATTGGTATTGCTTATTGCATCATTGGGTGCAAACTTTTATCAGTGGAAAAATCATTCAGAAACTGTGGTTATGCACGGCAATGAAGTTGACAGTTTATCTACGGCCAAACAGAACATTCAACGTGAACTTGAGAGTGTTTCTATGGATTTAGAAAATTATCGTGGCATTGCAGAGAATTTAGACTCTTTGTTGAACACAGAGAAAGATAAGGTTGCTATGCAAGAAGCTAAAATCAAAAAATTATTAGCTGGCGGAAAAGAATACAACAAAATTAAAAAAGAACTTGAAAGCGAGTTGGCTGTATTGCGTAAACTACGTGATGAGGCCTTAGAGAAAATTGATGTATTAATGGCCGAAAATGAAAGGCTGAAAGCAGAAAATTCTGATTTGAATTCACAAGTAACCAACCTAAGCGAGCAAAAGAACTTATTAGAAGGTAAGGTAGCTACTGCTTCTCAATTAAAAGTAGAATACGTAAAAGTAAACTCGTTTAAAAAACGCAGTGGGGGCAAATATGCCGAGAGTGTATTGGCCAAACGTACCAACAAAATTGAATCTTGCTTTACCCTTATGGATAACAAAGTTGCTGGCACAGGTGATAAAATGATTTATTTGGTAATTACCGCACCTAACGGACAAACCCTCATGGGATATACCAAAGCAGAGTTCAAAGATGCAAATGGAAGTATGGTAGAGTCTACTGCTAGTCAGAAAGTAAATTACACAGGCGACAAGCAAGACCTATGTTTATCATTTGAAAACGACGAGCGTATCCTTGAGCCAGGCACATACGTGATTAACGTTTACGCAGAAAATGTACTTGTTCACCAGAGCAATTATATTTTGAAATAGGCTGTTAAGAAGCTTTTGGCTTTGATAAATTAATTAATATACGAAGACCTATCAGAAATGATAGGTCTTTTTTTATTCCATGGATTCAGCAGCATATAATCTGCGAAATCTGCTGGATATTGTATTCAATTGAGCGCAAGCTAAAGTATAAAAGCAGACCAATTAGGATTTAGTTTGCAGCATGCGTACTAATCAATTACGGAGTAACGTTTCCTAACAAAGGAGGCTTGCATCAGAAGGCTTAATTCAAAGGTGGATAGTAATTTCCTTTTCATTTGAAAGGCCACAGATTAAACAAATTTTATTGACTAGCCCCAATAAATTAAATAATTTGCAAACAAATCAGTTTTATGAGAAAATCAAATCTCTTGGCCATTGGTGTTTTTACCTTATTAAGCATATGCTTTTTGTCATGTACAAAAGACAAAAATTGCTACGATGAAGCATTATACCAAAAACACAAAAACGACAATTGTCCAGCCAATTGTCCGGGTGTAGTTGGCTGTGATGGCAAAACCTATTGCAATGAGTGTGAAGCCAGAACCAGAGGTATTCGAGTGGATTGATTTCCCCATCAACCAAGCGCTAAAAGCCAAAAGCTAACAGTCTACTTCCCAATATACCTCTCTTCAATCACATTGCGGTGGTGGATTTCGTGGCCGCAGATCATGTAGGCTAAGGTGTTTACTCCAATGATTTGTTTGTTGGCTGTACCTTTGTGATTCCACATCTCTTCTGTGAAGCTTTGAAACAATTCAATGGTACTGGCTCTTAACAAAGAGTACTCTTTTACCAAGCCCAAAATTTTACGTTGGTTGGCTCCGCTGTTTGCTACATAAAAGTTTTCATCAAAACCTGGCAGTTCTGTTTGGTCGTTACGGGCAATGCACAAAGCTCTATAGGCTAAAATACGCTCACAATCCATTAGGTGAACCAATATCTCTTGTATGGTCCACTTGCCAGGAGCGTAAGCGCTTAATAAGGTATTATCGTCTAAACTGGTAACTAAGTCGATGGTATCTATTAATTGCACTTGCAATTCACCTAACAAGTCGTTGGTTTGAGGTACTAAAGAAATATAGTTCCATTGGTAGGGCGAACATTCGTTTTGCGATGGTTTGGTTATCATACGTGATAATAATTAGGGGTGGGTTAATTGGGAAATGAGTTCCGACAAATGTGGGAAATCTTTTAGGAGGGAAGCTTGGTTGGCCAATTCAAAGTCGCGGAAATTAAACCCCGGGGCTACACTGCAACCTACGAGGCTAAAGCCATTAGAAACCTCACACCTTGAACCAAACCAATTTCCTGCTTTTATTACGCATTGAAAGGTTTCGCCTGCTTCGAGGTTTCTGCCTAGCTTGTGTGTGATGAGGTTTCCGTTGGCTTCTATTTCATAAATGCTTAAGGTCTGACCATCATAAAAATGCCACATCTCATCGGAGGCAATTTTGTGGAAGGCAGAAAAATGACCTTCTTGCAGCAAAAAATAAATGCCTGTTCCAAAATGGGTATCTCCACCAAAGGAAGGAGGCAAAACAGCGTGAGGGATGGTACCCTCACTTCTGTAAGTTTCTATGAATGCACCACCTTCAACATGGGTGCTTAATCCCAATTTTTGTATATAATATTCGGCCGTATGCATAAATGCTTAGTGTTGGTGATCGGGACCAAATACGTTTGCCTTATGCCCAAAGTGGTGCACGAAGTCGCGCATTTCATCGCTTAGTTCTTTGTTACCTGTGGCACGCTCAAAGGTGTCGGCCATGGTAGCTAAGGTTTGGAACATGAATAGGTTCATTTCTTCTACGTTCATGTCTTGCGTCCATAAATCAATGCGCATGGCATTTTGTTGAAGTCCATCAAAAATGCTTAACATCATTCCCTTAGCAGATTCCTTACCATCAAAATCGGCATCATCTGCATCCCAGGTTATATCTACAGGAAGGTTTTCTTTGTCGAGGTGAACATCAATTCTTATTTGTGATGTTTTGGCAATTTCTTTTTTGTCTGTGCTCATGTGTTAATGTATATTGTTTTTTAATTCAAGCAGGAATTTACGAATGTCCTGCAATTTAATTTTGATTTCGTCGACAGAAACAGGGGTATTGTTTTTTTCTTTTAATTTCTCCTTTGCGCCAGGTAATGTGAAGCCTTCTATTTTAACCAGTTGATAGATTTACTTTAATAACAAGACATCTTCTTTGTTAAACTTTCTAGTGCCACCTTCTGTTTTACGTGGATTGAGTTTAGGGAATTCTTTCTCCCAAAAGCGAATCAATGAAGCGCTTACATTTAGCTCCTTTGCCACTTCGCCAAT
>CAILJQ010000047.1 GCA_903834625.1 uncultured Bacteroidota bacterium | reverse complement strand
GAAACAGGGATTTTAACTTTCTGACCTTCCTTTAAATTGTAATTTTTGAGATTATTTAAAGCAATAACTTCATTGGCATCAACAGCAAAACTCTCAGACAAATGTTGCACTGTTTGTGGGGTTACTACCACATATACCTGAAATTTCTTTTCAGCTGTTGCAGGTTTCTCTTGGCTTGTATTTGCTGTAGCTGTTGGGGCCGCAACTGCTGGAACCTCTGCGTTCTTTACCTCTGCTAATTTACTATCTGGTACCTCAATTTTTGCTTCAACAGGTGGTTCAGGCTCCTGACTAGGAGCTGAACTTTTCCCATTTAAGGGAGTAGGTGCAGGCAGTGATTTGGCTAAAGGTAATTTAGAGTCGGTTAAAGCAACAACAGGAGTAACGGGCACATCACCATATTTGCTTTCATTTACAGGAATACGAATGATCTGACCTGGAAAAACTTTATCAGACACCAAAGGATTATTACTCAATATTTGAGAGGCATCAACTCCATAGCGCTCTGCAAGCGAGGCCAAGGATTCTTGTTTGACAACTTTGTGAACGAAAAACTTATTTCCATTGCGCGCTTCAACCCTCAGTGAATCTTTAGGATTGGCAAAGAGCGCTAAGCTGCAAAGGAATAAGAAAGTCAAAAGTGCTGACTTTTTAAACATGGTAGGGTTATTAATTCTCAAAAATAAGGTTTTCAAACATAGCTATCCAGCAACAATGCTTGGCACAAATCTGTGCGAAAACCTATTTTCTATACACTTTATTTAACACGTTGCTCCACGGTTAAACTCCAAGCAATTGGCGCATCATTAAACAATACTTTGGTTCTGCTCCACGTATCTTTAAACAATTCAGAAAAGCGATACTTATTTAAATGCGCTTCGCTTAACCAATAGCTATAAGTAAATAATACATTCTGTTCAGAAGCATCGCGTAATAAAGTAAGACCTTCACATCCCTCAAAAGCTGCTATTTTTTCTTTTACTTCCTCAAATAAGGTCAAAAAATCTTCCACGTTTTGTGGGTCAAAACTCATGCGAACTATCCTATTTATCATGCGGCAAATTAACCAAAATACCTCATTTTTTCTTCCCGCTTTCCTTCCGGCTTATTTATTGCAAACTTTTTTTAGGCCTCGGTTCGAACCAAAAAGAAAAGAAAAACACTTATTAAAATTTTAAAAACCTAATAATCAATTATTTCTAAAACACATATAGTATTATGTCTTGCATAGTACTAAAATGTATTTAGTTTTGTGCCATACTTTGAACCTTGTAATAAATTAAACGATGGATATAGAGAACAGTAAAGCACAAATGAAGAAAGGAATACTGGAATATTGTATCCTTTCTATCATCAGCAGAGGGGAAGCCTATGCAAGTGATATCATAGATGAAATGAAAGAATCAAAACTATTGGTGGTAGAGGGTACACTATACCCTTTGTTAAGTCGATTAAAAAATGATGGCCTGCTAAGTTATAATTGGGTAGAAAGCAAAAGTGGTCCACCCCGAAAGTATTACCAGTTAACAGAAGAAGGCAAAACCTTTATGCATGAATTATCCTTAACTTGGACGGAGTTGGTAGAGGCCGTTAATCACACAACAAACAAAACAACAAATCAACTATAAAATGGAAAAAGTATTTCAAATCAATTTGGCGGGTATGGTGTTCACCATTGAGGAACAAGCCTATCTTCAATTAAAATCTTACCTTGACAGATTGCATGCGCATTTTGCAGGGAATGGAGAAATTGTACAAGACATTGAAGGTCGCATGGCCGAGTTATTTGCCAACCGTATAAGTAGTATCAAAAAGATTTTGTACCTCCAAGATGTGAATGAGGTAACCAGCATTTTGGGTGATATCAATCAAATGGACGAACATGGTGAACAAAAAAGCACGCACAGCAAAACCCAAGAACCATTACATGGACCTAAAAAATTGAGACGCCATGCACAAGACCAAAGTTTGGGAGGTGTTTGTTCTGGATTAGCTTCTTTCTTTGATGTTGATCCTGTATTGATTCGTGTTTTGTTTGTAATAATGGTTGTTGCCTACGGAAGTGGCGTGTTATTGTATTTGGTATTATGGATAGTTATACCTGAGGCCAAGGGAGAAGAAGTTTCCTCTATGCAGCAACAAAGGCAAAACAAAACGCGCAGGTTGTTTAGAGATGCAGAAAACAGGGTAATTGGCGGTGTCTCTGCAGGATTATCTGCATATTTTAACATAGACAGAACCTGGATTCGCTTGGCATTTTTGGTATCTCTTTTTGTATTTGGGACAGGATTTTGGTTATATGTGATCTTATGGATTATTGTACCAAAAGCAGTATCAGCTACAGATAAATTATTGATGCGCGGCGAGCCCGTTGATATTCATAGCATTGAAAAAGAAATCAAACAAGGTGCAACAGGCAGCAAGGTAAATAGCATTGCCGAGCATGGCTCTAATGTTATAGGTATCATCCTTAAAGGCATGTTAAAACTCTTTGGCGCTTTTATAGCACTCATATTATTTGTTATGGTAATGGGCATTAGCATAGCCATGGTTGCCGTATTCTTTAATTTGGGTCAGACCCATTTTATCAATGAACTCATTTCTTTTACGGTTAAAGACCCAAGTATTATTCTGGCAGCTAAAGCAGGTGTGTTATTATGTATTCTCGTTCCATTGGTAACATTGTTGATGTTTGTCATCAAAGTATTGTTTAGGTTAACCTTCTTTAATAAATCGTGGTTACTCTCTTTGGGAGGATTGTTCCTTATTGGTGTCATTTGCCTTGCTTATTCAGGTGTAAGATTTGGTTCAGGAGTTAGCCACCACGAATCAAGTTTAAGTACAACACGAATAGCTAAATCTGATACCCTCTTTTTAGAAGGCGTAGAAATGCCCTTTGCCGAAGATGATGCCTTTAAGGTAGAAAATGAAACAGAAATTGTATTCTACGACAAAGGTGTATTAATGGGAAAAGATCAAGTACATTTTGAGATTGATGACGTAAAAATCAAACAAGGGAAAACAGATAGTATTGTTTTAAAAGTGATGCGTCGTTCGAATGGTGCAGATGTGAAGGATGCAGAAGACAAAATAGAAATGATTGAGTTTACCCCAACCATTATTGGAAATAAAATTATCATCCCAAGTTATTTTAGCATAGATAAAAACAAACAATTCTCATGGCAAGAGGTTGATGTTACCTTATGGATTCCTGCGGGAGTTGTAATACATGTAGATGACCATGTAAGAGAAATTTTAGATGATATGAACTTAGATGAAGCAGATGGAAGTTATTACCAATTTATAGGTGGCACCTTAACCTGTTTAGATTGTGGTGAAATGACTGATGTATCTGAGGAAAATATAGATGAGGATGAAGACAATAATATTAAGTTCAGCATCAATAATGAGGATGAAGATGTAGAAGTAGAAATTAATGTGGATGATAAAACCAATTCCCGTAAAAAGAAAACCAAAAAAATCATTAAAAAAGATGGAGAAACCATCTTGGTAGAAGAAGCCAAAGCAGGTCCCATTTCTATCAAAACAACCAAAAAAGTTGAAGGGAAATAATTGATTTACCCAAAGTAAAAAAGGCAAACCTTGAGTAGGTTTGCCTTTTTTTTGCCTTATAATCTAGCATTCAAAAACTGATATTGGTCATAAATGATGCCTTCCTCAACTTAATTCTGAACTTTGCATAAACAACTTTCAGTTGCCACACAAAGATTCCCATATTACCTGCGATACCTGCACAGCTTTAAAGCATAGCATTTTTAGTAGCCTGCGTGAAAAAGAATTGCAAGTAATAAACCAAGTGAGATCGGGACGATTGGTTAAAAAAGGACAAATCATCTTTTTTGAGGGAGACCAAGTAAAAGGATTGCATTGCATTTGTTACGGAAAAGTAAAGTTGTACAAAACCATGGATAATGGTGATATGCAAATATTACGAATCTCTAAGGAGGCCGATTTAATTGGCTACCGCGGTTTGTTGGGCGATGGCAAATATATTGCCACAGCTGAAACTATAGAAGAT
>CAILJQ010000046.1 GCA_903834625.1 uncultured Bacteroidota bacterium | reverse complement strand
TCTTTTGACCAAACAAAACCACCATCCCAAGGAGCCTTTTTGGCTTCAATGGGCTTTCCAGAGAAATGTACTTCAAAGTTTATTTGTTCCCCTTTTTTAATGGATTTAGGTAACAAAAAATGGAAGGATTGTGAATCGCGTTGAAATGCAATGTTTTGCCCATTCATTAAAACGGAATGGACTTTCATTTGAGGAAATAAATTTAACTCAATCTTAGAGAGCGTTTTGAGGGCCTTAAGTTGGATGAGATTACTGCCCTCAATAAATTTTTTGTCGGGATAAACCTTTAGGCTGATTTCGTAAGATAAAATATCGGTACCAGCATTGTGCTTTTTGTCTTTTGAAAAAGAGGGTAAACAAATACCCCAGGCAATTAACAAGAAGAGCAATCTGGTATGCATATATCTTAATCGTCGTAACGAATACCTGTTGCTACTTTGTATTTGATATAATCATTGAATTTTGGATTATACAATTCGCGTTCTTGGTATTCGATGGTTACATTTTTGTTTTTACCCTTTTGTAATAACTTCTCAGAGTTTTTGAAATAGTCTAACCAAATAATTCTTTGGTCTCTTCCGTCTTCATCTTTAATAACGATGGTCACAAACTGTTCCGTAATAAACTCTGTGATGGTACCTTCAATACTATTGGTGCTGGGTTCTTCTGAGGAAATGCGGGTAATTAAATCGGTAAACGAAGGGCAGCTAGAAGCCATTTTAAGTCCGATCAAACGACCCAATTTTTCGCCATCACCTTTATCTACCTTTTTCATGTCTATATCATAACTCTGCTTCAACTGTTTTTCATAAGGTTGTGCAGCCTTCATCATACATAGACCTAGTTCAATGGTTAGTTTTTCTTTCTCTAAACCTTTTAGATCTAGTTTTGAAATACAATCGCAGCTGTGAGCAGAGATGGAATCTAAGACATCTTGCGACTGGGCAAAAAATGTGATAGACAATAAAAGGAAGGTTCCGATTAATTTTTTCATTCGGTATTTTTAAAAGATAATGTTGTTTGTTGGCACCTTCCGTTTACAGAATAAACAAAGATGAAATAGAATTATTGTTTGTTTTCCATGAGTTTAAATACGTCGTAGCTAAAGCCGGTATTGCTAAAGCCACCATCATGGAAGAGGTTTTGCATGGTAACCATTCTGCTTAAATCAGAGAACATGAGCACGCAATATTCTGCACAAGCTTCTGCGCTGGCGTTACCTAATGGTGAAAGCGCTCCGGCGTAATCAAAGAAATCGCCAAATCCTTTTACGCCGCTACCTGCTGTGGTAGGTGTAGGACTTTGAGAAATGGTATTGATACGAACGCGGTTTCTTTTGCCAAAGTGGTATCCAAAGCTACGTGCATATGATTCAAGCAATGATTTGGCATCGGCCATTTCATTATAATCTGGGAATACACGTTGAGCAGCAATATACGTAAGAGCCACAATAGAACCCCAATCGTTTACTGCATCCATTTTGAAGCAAGTTTGCATCAAACGATGGAATGAAATAGCGCTGATATCTAAGGTATCGTGGTGGAATTTATAATCGAGATCTGAATATTGTTTACCTTTTCTGATATTAACGCTCATCCCAACAGAATGAAGGATAAAATCAATTTTGCCACCCAAAATCTCCATCGATTTGGAGATTAGGTTTTCCATGTCTTCATTCTTGGTAACATCACAAGGAATGATTTGGGCATTGTTACAAAGGGCAGCTAAATTATTGATTTCGCCCATGCGCATAGCAATAGGAGCATTGGTAAGTACAAAGGTAGCACCTTGTTCATGACATTTAAGGGCCACTTGCCATGCGATACTTTTATCATTTAATGCACCGAAGATGATGCCCTTTTTACCTTTCAGCAGTTGATTCATAAATTGGTTCTGATGTTAATGTTGCAAGTTTAGGGATTTTTAGCTAAAAACGAATTTGTTTTTGCGGATTTGGGCCTACCCTTTAGCAGGTATTTTGAGGTAATGCAAGAAAGTAAAGAAAATAAGCCACTTAAAATTGAAAACTCCTGCGCGTTATTTTGGTTTCAGGGCTTGTTTCAACAGGTGCGTTACCGCTCACCTTGGCATTGTTGCAACGAATTATGAGGTAGTGTTTTTCTAACAATTCATATTTCATCACATTGGCCGAAAGGCGCATCAATTGTTGGTTTTTATCGATAAAATGCAAATCTGAAAAATCATGATTCACATAATCTTTGTTGGCTTTTTGTTCTTGAATGGCTTTATAGGAAGCTTCGGTAAGTAGATCGTTTAAAGTTAAACCTTTCATATCCTTTAAAGTATATCCCAAAAGTTTAGAAAAAACCGGACTGCAAGAAACCACTGAATGGTTTTTATCTTGTATGATTAACTCGGGATACAAGGAAGTATTTACAATGCTATTCATGTTACGAAGTGCATTGATCTCTACGAATTTATACTTGTACACCAGAAAAAAGATGAGGAAGGTAGTAAGTAAACCTATGAAAGCACCTTTGAGGATATTAACCAATTTGATATTGTCTTGACCCAAGAACTTATTGGCACCAATACTTGCTTGATCAATGGCAAAAAATACCCCAAAACAAATAAGTAGGTAAAGGATAACAGGAAGGATGGACTTTTTTAAGGCCAGGTCTTCAAAATTTTCACGTGATTCCATCTATTAACTCAAACAATAATATGCAAAGTAACAAATTAGTTTAGCGAATCAAACAAATATTGATTCGAGCAGAAGTTTTGCTACTTAAAAAGCAAAGAAATATCATGAAATTATAGAATAGTTCCGACTATATTTGGGAGGTAATCTTTTAGGTCAAGAAGGAACAATGGGTCAAGAAGGAAAATCTGCGATACAAGAAAATACGTTGATGATTGAAATCAACCAGGAAGGCTTTTGTGTGAGGGCGAATCAATCACTCACAAGCTTAACCGGTTTTAGGCAGGAAGAGATTTTAGGTAAAAAGTTCAAAGATTTTCTGGTAATAGATGCAGAAAAGCTCCGAGATATTGAGCAAAGGATTTCTGAACAAACAGATAACCTCATCAATTTTGAGGCGAGTTTTAGGCAAAAGAGCGGGAAACATTTGGTATTGGGATGGATTTTGAATTGGAGTGAGGAGCAAAATGTGTTGCAATGTTTTGGGCATATTTTGCATGATTCGGCTCAAAAATATATCAAAGAAAACAAGGAGTTGAGGTTACTCAATACCTTAAATGAGTGCATAAGAAAAAACAAGGAGCCCGAAGAAATATTTGATGGCCTTTGCAAAATAGTGGTAAAGGATGGCAACTACCCATTGGTATGGATTGCCAAGGTGAATCCAACACATTTGGAAGTTTGGTACAGGGAATCGGAGGTATACATTGCCCAGAACGAATTTAAGCGTTCTCCCCTACTGAGTTATATTTTCGACAATTATATCAGTAAGCAGGCCGAGTTAGAACGAGAAGTATTGGAGTTTCCAGCAGAGAAGCACAACCAGTGGTTTCCGGAAGGAAGACCAGCCCTAGCAAAAATGATGCTTGCTCCTTTAGAATTAGAGGAGAACAGTATTTGGTTGTTTGCGGTTGGCACGGGTGACCCAATGGGATTTGATGACCATGAGCGCGCAGTATTGGATGAAATAACCAATAATGTGGCAGAGGCATTGAGGCAAATTCAAATTGAAGCCAAAACAATTAGTACTGAAACATCGCTGAAGAAATATATTCAAGAATTGAACTTGCTAAATGAGGTGAATAACCAAATTTTGGTTCAAAACAATGAAACTGAATTGATCTCAAATGTGTTAGACATTTTGGTTCAAAAGGGTGGCTATAAATTGGCGTGGTTGTTATTTTTTGAGAAGGACAATGAAAGAAAAAAAATACATACCCCTAGTTATTTTGCTGGAGAAACCGAATATGCCAAAACACTCAGTTTTGATTTAACTGACCCAACTATATTACGTGGGCCCACAGCAACCTCCATTCTGACCAGAAAAACAATTATCATGGGCTCGTCTCAGGAAGACCCTGATTTTATTGTTTGGAAAGAAAGGGCCAAAAAGCATGGTTTGAACTCGAGTGTAAGTTTGTACCTAGATATTGAAGGACAAGAAAAAGGCATCTTGTGCATTTATTCGGTGAAGAAAAATATGTTCGACAACAAAGAGGTTATTATCTTGGAAAGAATTGCCTTGAACCTTTCGTTTGCCATTTCTCAATTGCGTTCGAACCGATTAAAAACTGCCTATAAAACTGAGTTGGCCAATATCCGTAAAAAGCTTCAAGAGTATGAACTTATTTTGGATAAAACCATGTTGGTATCGAGACTCAATTCTGCTGGCATTATCTTATCAAATAATACAAGGTTTTCTCATTACTTTTTTTCAGAGGGAAATAACTCTATTGGAAAAATGCATCCATTGCTTATTGAAGATGGCAAGCAAAATGAGTTATGGAATAAGCTGAATCAACAACTCAATGAAGGCAGTGATTATTTTGAAGAGTTAACTTCATTGAAAAAAGGAGACAATGACAATGCAGTAAAACTTCTGGTATTTCCAGTAAAAAACGAAGAAGGTATTTTATATGAATACTTGGCCCTTTGCATACCAACCCATGGGCAGTTAAGCGAGCAAGTTCCTATAAGTATAGATGAAAGCAATTTACAATTATTAAAAGACCTTAAACAAATAGCCTCTCTTGAAATTAGTCATGAATTGCATAAGCTTGAATCTATTGTAGAATTGGCTCAAGAATTGGATGTGGTAGACGAGGATTTAAAAGAAATTTTTTCGAGCAGCAAGGAGGTATTTAAGAAAACGGATTCTGCGGTGAGAAAATTGGCAGAAAAAATCACCAAACAATTGGCAGCTGAGAATGTGAGTGCTGGTAAGCCAAGCAAATACCAACAAATTTTTGTTTTGGAAGATGACCATCTGTCTGCAAAAATTTGCGTAAAATTACTCAATAAATATTTTGATAAAAATCAATTGATATCCTTTGCCAATGTGCAAGAAGCCCTTGCTTATTTGGTTCAAACCGAAGACACAGGAGGAAACTTATTCTTATTAAGCACCCAATTAAAAGACGAAGGCACCATTGATTTTCTGGCCCATTATGAAAAACATGCATTTAAGTCGCCACTCGTTTTATTAAGCAATAACCCTGAAAGCGATAAAAACAGTTTGAATGCAAGACACAAGGGGGTAAAAAACGTAATAGAAAAACCACTGAATGCACGCTTGGCAGAAGCCATTTACACTGGCGAATTGATTCATGGTTCAACCAATAAATAAATAAGCAAAGTGAATCCCGCAATAGACATACATAACAATTACTCCTTACCTTTTGGGCAAGGACCGATGATGCGTATGTTTGAGAAGTCGGTAGATTTACAATGCATCATAGGACTTGACGGCTGTTTCAAATTGGTGAATCCTGCCTTTTTGAAACATATGGGTGGATTTCAAAGTGATTGGGAAAACAAACAATGGATTAACTTTATCCATCCAGAGGATGTAACCACCACCATTGATGCCGAGAGGAATTTGATCAATGGAGAGGACCATATAAGTTTTGACAATAGGATATTGTTTTCTCCCTATAAATACACTTGGATTCACTGGGATGCTTATGTTTTTAGCGAGATAGACAGAATTTATATTGGCAGAGACATAGAACAGGAAAAAGAGGCAGAAATTAATTATAAGGTATATAAAAAAATCATCGACAGTTCATTTGAAGGGGTAATTATTGCTGAAAGTAAAACAGACAAAAGCATGCCTGATATTATTTATAGCAATGATGCTTTTGCGAAAATTATAGGCTATAGCAAAGAAGAATTGATTGGCAGGCAGCCCAATATAATGGCAGGAGCTGAAACAAATTTAAATGATTTGATAGGCATAGGAGAGTGCCTACAAAAGGAGGAGCCAGGCATATTTGAACTCATCAATTACAAAAAAAATGGGGATAAATTTTGGTCGCATTTTTCACTAACACCCATCTTTGATGAGCACCACACATGTACTCATTGGGTTTCTTCCACCAAGGATATCAGCGAAGAGAAAAGACAAAAAAATAGTTTAATAGAATCTGAGAACAAGTTTAGGAACTTGGTTCAGAATTCATCTGTTGGCATTTATATATTAATGCGCAATAAATTTCTATTTGTTAACCATGCATTTGCAGCCATTATGGGGTATTCAACTGTAGAAATTTATGCCATGCAGCAAGATTCTTTGGTTCATCCGGATGACAAAGAAAGGGTGAATAAAAAAATTGAAGAGAGATTAGCTGGCCGTGAGCAAGAAGAACATTATGAAATGCGTATTATTAGCAGGATAGGTGAAATTAGAACGCTAGAGATACATGGCTCAAGAACCATACACAACGGCGAGCCTGCCATTATTGGAACGGCTATTGACATAACTGAACGTAACATTTCAAAGGAAAAAATCCTTCAATTTTCTAGGGCAATTGAACAGAGTGAAGCCTCTATTGTCATTACCAATTTAGAAGGAACGATAGAGTATGTAAATCCAGCATTTTGTAGGATTTCTGGTTATTCAAAAGAGGAGGCTATCGGACAAAATCCGAGAATCTTAAAAACGAGTCATACCGAATCTGGCACACATGAGAAATTATGGAATTACTTATCTGATGGAGTTTCATGGAAAGGCATTTTCTGCAACCAAAAGAAAAATGGAGAGCTGTATTGGGAGCAAGCAGTAATATCTCCTGTAATTAATGAACAAGGAATAAAAACCAATTATGTGGCAGTAAAAGAGGACATCACACACCGCATTCAATTAGAAAAAGAAAAGGAGAAACTTATTGAGGAATTGTCTATTTCTTTAAATGAGTTAAAGCAGTTCTCTTACATTACTTCTCATAATTTAAGGGCACCACTCACCAATTTACTGGGTATAATAGACCTGTTAGACACCTCTACCATTCAAGACGAAACAACTTTAGGATTGATTGCAGGATTTAAACGGTCTACCATTAAGTTAAATGACACCTTGCAAGATTTGATAAAATCATTATTGCTGAAGGATAACCAGGGAATGGAATTTAGTAGAACCAATTTTGCGGATATTTTCGATAAAATAAAACTCAACTTAGGCCATATCATTCGAACCCATAAAACAATCATTGAAACAAATTTTGGCCACGCGCCTGAAGGCATGTTTATACCTGCCTTTATGGAAAGTATTTTCCAAAATATGATTACGAATTCTATCAAGTACGCCCAACCTGGTATGCCTGCTAAAATTGAAATAATCACAGAGAAAATGGGCAATAAAATCTTGCTTTCATTCACAGACAATGGACTAGGAATGGATTTAGATAAAGTGAGAGATAAGCTCTTTGGACTTTATCAAAAATTCCACAAAAACGACGATAGCAAAGGAATAGGCTTATACTTAGTAAAATCTCATGTTCACGCCATGAAAGGAGAAATAGAAGTATTTAGCGAACCCAATAAAGGAACAAAATTTTTAATGACTTTTGAACAATAAACTATGTTAAAGCAAGTATTATTAGTAGACGACGACGATGTAACATTAATGATTTGCAAATTGCGTCTCAAAAAATCTAATTTCTGTGAAGAAGTTACCACAGGAGAAAATGGCGAAGACGCCGTACAATTTATAGAGGAGCAAATTGCCATGCCAGCTGGGCAGCGTCAATTGCCAGAATTGATCTTTCTAGATTTGAATATGCCTATTATGGATGGTTGGACATTTTTAGAGATATTTGAAAGTAAATATTTGGAGATGATGCCAAACACCAAAATTGCCATTTTAAGTTCCAGTGTAGATCCGTTAGATGAAGATAGAGCAGCAACACACCCATGTGTGATGGGCTTTATAAACAAACCTCTCACAGAGATGAATTTAAAAAGCTTGATGGAATCTGATTTATATAAAAAGTTTTATCCATAACCAATAATCGATTGGCACCATGTTTAAAAGCGTGATGGTAATAGATGATGATCCAGATGCCCGCATGATATGTGAGCTAAGGCTTTTGCATTCCAAATTTTGCGAAAAAGTAATTGGATTTGAAAATGGGTTAGAGGCTATTCAGTATTTTGCCTCCCAAGAAGTGATGGAAATGGAGCAACAATTGGTTCCTGAAATTATCTTTCTTGATTTGAACATGCCAGTAATGGATGGTTGGCAATTTTTGGATGAGTTTGGTTCAAAGTATCACCAAAAATTTCCAGAAACTGCCATTTTTATATTAAGTTCTACCGTAGACCCACATGATGCAGAAAGAGCGTCATTTGACCCGCTTATTATGGGCTTTATGACAAAACCTTTAACAGCAAATCACCTCGAACGATTAACGCGTTCGAGGATTTTAAAAGAGGAATTTCAAATTAAGATTGAGCCTAAAAAATAAGCTTATCACGAGTTTGTCCGTAGGTAACATCTATTACACCTGGCTCTTTGAAAAAATCGCCGGGGAATCCTAATTCAAAATCGGAAACATCATTCAGTTCTGTTAGCCACTCCTCAGGAATTACAATATCTGCTGCACCCAAAGCATCCTGCAATTGATGCGGTTTGGTAGCCCCAACAATAGGAATAACAGATTGCTCACGTTGAATGGTCCAACGAATGGCTACCTGAGCAGGTGTGCATTCTAAAGCGGCAGCAACCTCTACCACCTTTTCTGCAATTTTGATACTTCTTTCATTTAACCTTTTAGATTGTTCTGGTAAACGACCTTTTTCTCCTTTGAGGTATTTACCGGTTAATGCACCACCGGCCAAAGGAGCCCAGGGGGTTAAAGTTAATTGAAAGGCTTTGGCCATGGGCAATAAATCACGTTCGGCCGTTCGGTTAATTAAGTTGTATTCAACTTGCAAGCCCGCAAACTTGTTCCAGCCGCGCAACTCTGCAATGGTATTGGCTTGCGCAACACGCCATGCTGGGCTATCACTGATACCTATATAATGTACCATCCCTCTGTGGATTAAATCATTTAATCCCATCAACACCTCATCTGGATGGGTGGTAAAATCCCAAATGTGCAACCACAAAATATCTATGGTATCTGTTTGCAAACGTTTCAAACTTTCTTGCACAGAACGCATCATGTTCTTGCGGTGATTGCCTGCGAAATTTGGGTCGCCATTTCGGTCTTTTAAGGTGTATTTGGTAGCCAATACAAAATGGTCGCGGTCTGCCTTCACAAAATCACCAATGAATTTTTCTGAGGTGCCTTCTGTATATCTATTCGCTGTATCAATGAAATTACCACCGCCTTCTGCGTATATATCAAAAATGGCTTTGCTGGCAGCTTCATCTGCGCCCCAACCCCATTCTGTTCCAAAACCCATGGTACCTAAACTTAATTCAGAAACTCGTAAACCTGTATGTCCAAACAATCTATATTTCATGGTATTATTTTTAATTCAAATATATAAGAATTTAGCTGCTGCGCTTCCTTTTACGTGAGAACATTTTCCATACTTCAATCCAACCCACACCTATACCTGCCATCAACAAACATATGAGCAGTTGTTGACTTGTTAATGCGCTAAACATAAAAAGATTTTGAAGAAAAGGGAGGTATAATGTTCCCATCAAAAACAAAACAGAAACTGCCAAAATAAGAGGCAACATAAAATTTTTGTATTGAACGGTTCGAAGCAAAGAATCTGTGTAGGATCTGCTTACCAAGGTGAGCAACACATTACATAAAACCAAAGTAGTAAATACAAGGGTACGAGCCAATGTTTCCTCTCCACTTCCTATCCAATACGCTGCCACAAAACAAACACTGGCAATGGCTATCCCTTGAGCCACATTTAACCACAATTCTCTTGCAGTAAATAGATTCTGTTGGGTATTACGTGGCTTTTTCTTCATGGTGTTTTTTTCTATAGGTTCATTTTCAAAAATGATAGAACAGGTAGGACCCATGAGCAACTCTAGGAAAATAACATGAATAGGCGTAAACAATTCTAAGCCTTGAGGCAATAACAGAAAGGGTAAAGTTACAATGAGAATGATAGGAATATGAATGGCAATAATATATCTAATTGCCTTTTTGAGGTTTTCAAAAATTCTTCTACCCAATGCTACAGCTTCTGTGAGATGAGCCAAATCATCATCAACCAATATCAAGGAGGCTGTACTTTTTGCCACTTCACTCCCATTTAAACCCATGGCAATACCAATATGTGCCGCCTTTAAGGCCGGACCGTCATTCACCCCATCACCCGTCATGGCAACTATTTCCCCATTTCTTTTCAAGGCTTCAATCACACGCAATTTTGCTTCTGGAAACATCCTTGCAAAAATCATTGTGGCCTTCACTTTTTGGTCGAGTTCCTTCTCCTCCATAGCCATAATTTGCTTACCTGTTAAGCCATGATTGCTATGTTTTAACCTTATTTGATTGGCAATAGAGTTAGCAGTTTGCAAATGATCACCTGTAATCATTTTCACCTGTATGCCTGCTTCATCAAACTGTTTTAATACTTGTGAAATATTGGGTTTTGGTGGATCATAAAAAGCAAGCAAACCTTTGAATGGTATTTTTAAATCGAACTGACTTTTTGGTAAACTTACCTCACTTGAAGTTGACATAGCCACTCCAAGCACCCGAAACCCTTTTTCAGCAAGTAAACGCACCTGCTCATGTATGTGGGCCTTTTCTTTTTCAGTGCATGTAGATAAAGTTAAAACGCCTTCTACACTTCCCTTCATGGCAATGATGGTTTGCTGCTGATCGTCGCTAAAAACATGTGTCATTACTGGAGGGTCGCCCGCCAAAGGATATTCTTGAATGAGTTGAAAATGCGGCCGTTTATCTATAGGAGCCAAACGTTCATACCAATGGTGAATAGATATTTCCATGGCATCAAAAGGCTCGGTTTCAGAAGCCCAAAGTGCCGCATCTAATACCTCGTTCCAAAGGTCATTATCTTTATCTAGGTAAATTAATTTATCTTCTTCAAAGGTGTATATGGCATGTAACTCCATTTTATTTTCTGTAAGTGTTCCTGTTTTATCAGCACATAAAACAGTTGCTGCACCAAGGGTTTCAACGGTATGAGGCGAACGAACGATTACTTTATTGCGGTACATTCTGTAGGCACCCAATGCCATAAAGGTACTTAATGCCACAGGTATTTCTTCTGGAATCACCGACATAGCAAGGGTTAAGCCATGCAACAATGCATGCCAAAAATTCTGTGTTGTATATAGGTTCAGACCGAAAACAATGGCAAAAGCAACAACACCTGCCAGTACCAATTTTTTAACAAATGAACCCAATTGGATTTGTAAGGGTGTCTTTTCTTCTTTCACCTCTTGTATACTTTTTCCCAACTTGTTCAACGCGGTTTGGGTACCCACCGTTGTTACTTTGGCAAAGGCACTTCCGGTCTGAACCAAGGTACCTTGGTAAACTTGAAACTCCGAAGTAATATTTTTAATGACCGGTAATGACTCACCTGTTAGAATACTTTCGTTTACCGTAAAATCATGTAACTCGAGCAATTGGGCATCTGCCGGTATGAGATTGCCATCTTCTAACAAAAGGATATCACCAACTACCAACTCACTAGAATCGATGAAAATTTTCTCGTTATTTCTAATGACTCTTGCCTTAGGATTGGTAAGTTTTCTGAGTGAGGCAACTGCACTCCTGCTTCTATTTTCTTGAAATACCGAGATGCCAGAAACCAGCACCAATGCGCCTAACATATAATATGCTTCTTGCTTTTGATCTAATAAGAAATAAATGAAAGCAACACCTATTAAAATGAGGAATAGAGGTTCTAAGACAACCTCTTTCAATACTTTTTGAAATTGATGTTCTTTTTCCTTCCCTACTTTGTTGGAACCAAATGTTGATCGAGCTTGTAATACCTCTTGATCACTTAGGCCTTTTGTATAATCAGCTAACATGTGCTGAGTGGGGTTATGGAATGTTTACGACTTTCTCTTTGGTTTAAAAAACTTTTTGCCTTGTCCACCTTTAAATGGCGCAGATCTAGGCTTGGAAGGAGTGTATAGCGGGCCCTCGCCTAAAAAAGCGGGCAGAGGCAATTTAGGAATTTCGCGTTCTATTAACGCTTCAATGGAATGAAATCTTCTTTGGTCTTTTTCATTGATAAAAGTGATAGCAGTACCTTTAGATTCTGCCCTCGCAGTTCTACCTATACGATGCACGTAATCTTCTGGATCGGGTGGCACATCAAAATTCACAACCAAATCAATGCCATCTACATCAATACCTCTAGATAAAATATCTGTACCAATAAGTACCTGAAGTTTTCTGCTTCTAAATTCATTCATCAATTCTTCACGGTCTTTTTGTTCCAAATCTGAGTGGAAAGATTTTGCCTTTAAACCAATTTTCTTGAGTTCAAACTGAAGGCTTTTTACTTTCTCTTTGGTACCGGCAAAGATGATGACACTTTGATAGGTGGTATTTTTAAAGATCTCACCCAACAGAGGAATCTTTTGGGTATCATAGGTGAGGTAAGCTTGTTGGTTAATACCCTCTGCAGGTTTTGAAATGGCAATGCTAATTTCTTCTGGCTTGTATAAAATTTTAGAAGCAAGTGTTCTAATCTTAGGAGGCATGGTAGCCGAGAACAAGAGGGTTTGCCTATCTTTAGGTAAATAGGATATGATACGTAGGATATCATCATAAAAACCCATATCTAACATTCTATCTGCTTCATCTAATACCAAATGTTCTAACTTTTCAAAATTGATATCATTGGAAGCAAGAAGGGAAATGAGTCGGCCCGGAGTAGCCACAATAATATCTGCTCCTTCTTTTAAAGCACGTTTTTGTTGATCCCAAGTAGCGCCATCTCCACCGCCATAAATGGGAATAGAAGAAACCGAAATATAATAACTAAAACCTGCTACTTGTTGGTCAATTTGCATGGCCAATTCTCTGGTTGGCACAAGAATTAAGGTATTGAGGTGACTATGGTCTGATTCTACAATTTTATTGAGAATAGGAAGCACGTAAGCAGCGGTTTTGCCTGTGCCAGTTTGTGCGCAAGCCACCAAATCTTTGTGGTCTAAAATAACTGGAATAGCTAATTCCTGAATGGGAGTAGCCTTGGTAAAGCCCATGGCATCTAAACCATCTAAAAGGGAATAATCGAAATAAAAATCGTCGAATGTCAAAGTAATATAATTTTATGCAAGGTAGTCAATTTGAAGCACACCCCACGAAATGAATTGGCCCTTAAACCTTAATTAAATTGTTTAAGGGCCAATGGAGTATATTAGGCATTTACAGGCCTATGCTCCGCAGATTTCCTTTTACCCCTAAAAAAGAGGTAAAGGTTAATAAATAACATAACACCAAGGTAAATACTGAACCAACCAATTTTGTGACTTAGGGTTTCAAGCAATTCTCTGGTGCCTTCAATTTCGTAAGCAATATACATGAGCACTAGGGCAAAGCCAATGTTGAGTAAGTAAAAACCTACTTTAAATAAATGATTGGTGGCATCGGCAATTTCGTTTCTGCCTTTAAAAATATCGAGCATAAAAACCCTGCCGTTTCGGAACAAAACATTGGCCACATAAATGGTTAATAAAATAGTTACCGGCAAATAGATGGAATAGGCCATCACCATAAAATTTGTGTTCATTGTGTTTAAAATTAATGTGAGTGATTGGAAAAAAGTTGTTGAATTTTTGGAGCGTATTTAGTGAAGACAAAAAGATTCATGTAATGCACCATTCCAAGGCTTATAAGGATTATACCTATACGTAATACCAAGGCCTCTAACACTTCTTGTGGTGAATACAATTGTTCGAAAAGGTTGAGTGAAATAGCTGCATATCCTAGGTTGAGTAAGTAATATCCGATGAGTAAAAAACGGTTGAGTGTTTGAACCAATTCTACCTTATGGTGAAATGATTGGAGCAATAATACCTCACCTTTCTGGTTTAAATCTTTGCCTATTACCAAAGTGATATAGGCCGTTATAGGAAGATAGATGCAGTAAGCAATAAGGTTATACATAACTCGTAGGATTTGTGTGATAGAAAAAAACTACTCTATTTTCATATCTTTCAATATTTTTTGAAAGTTTTTTCAATAAAAAAAAGCTTGGTCTTTGTATTCCTGGAAATTGTAATAAGCGTATAAAATGGCCAGAACAGGACTAATAAATAACAAAATAGAGGCACCTAAAAAGGTAAATGGAGGAATAATACTAATCAGTAATACCAAAAGTGTAATGGCATACCTTTTCCTGAATTTGCTTTGGTTCAGACCGCCCCAAAACCAATTGATAAAAAAGCTGAGGAGTTGCAAGCCACCTACCAGAAAATAGGTATAGAGCAATTTTTTTTCCAATCCGTCTGAAGCTATTAAATAAGTTACAACTGCAACAATAAAAGGCAAAGCGAATGCTTGCAGGTAGGCATCTACCTGTTTAAAAAGTCCAAATTGTTTTCTCATGATTTATTTGATTAATTTGAGAAGTGTGCTAAAAAACCAGCTCTCGTCGGCCTTTAACATCACATCTACGGTTTTGTCCATTTTACCCACCAAATCGCTTAAATCTCCAATGGTTTTTGAAAAAGCCTGGTGCTCTGGATTGCTCTTAGCTGCATCAAAATCTTTGAGTTGGTTCAGCACTTTAAGTACAGGCTCTATTTCTCTGCGCTTGCGTTCACGTGCAATGATTCTGGCTATTTCCCAAATATCTTTTTCTGCCACAAAATATTCTTTACGATCACCGGGAACCAACTCTTTGCTCACCAAGGTCCAATTGATTAAATCGCGCAAATTCATGTTCGCATTCCCGCGTGAGATACTTAGCTCTTCCATGATCTCTTCTGCAGATAAGGGTTTAGGTGCAATAAGCAACAACGCATGTACTTGCGCCATGCTGCGGTTAATCCCCCACTCACTTCCTAAGGTTCCCCATGACTGAATAAACTGTTTTTTGGCTTCTGGAAATTTCATTGATTAGGTGTATTTGACGACACAAAGATACTATCAATTTCTAAACTTTCAATAAATATTGAAAGTTTAGAAAGGTTAAATTATAATTGATTGAAAATCTGTTGACTTATTTTTCTTGCAGAATAGATATACGAAAGATGTAAATTGCTACTTTATCAACGTAACATTATGAAAACTGCCGCATACGCCGCCATAGACAATCATTCACCACTTGTTCCATTTACATTAGAGCGAAGAGATTTAGGAGCAAATGACATTCACTTAGAAATATTGTATTGCGGGGTTTGCCACAGTGATATACACCAAGTGAAAAATGAATGGGGTGGCACTACCTACCCTATTGTACCCGGACATGAGATAGTGGGCAGGGTTACCCAAATTGGCAATGAGGTGCAAAAATTTGGCATAGGAGATTTGGTGGGTATAGGTTGTTTTGTTATAGCTGCAGAACCTGCAACCCTTGTATAGATGGAGAAGAGAACTTTTGTGAAGGGCAGATTACATGGACCTACAATACTGTTTTACCTCATCATAACTTACCTACTTATGGGGGTTACTCAAAAGATTATGTTGTAGATGAAAAATATGCAATGCGCATTAATCCCTCTATGGAATTGCATAGGGTAGCACCCTTGTTATGTGCAGGTATTACTACCTACTCTCCGCTTAAACATTGGAATTGTGGCACAGGCACTAAACTAGCAGTTTTAGGTTTAGGAGGTTTAGGACATATGGCAGTAAAATTTGGCGTAGCATTTGGCGCAGAGGTTACTGTGTTAAGCACCTCGGATAGCAAAAAACAAGATGCCTTAGATTTGGGTGCTACTCATTTTGTAAACCATACCCAAGCAGCGCAATGTGATGCTTTTAAAAATTACTTCGACCTTATTATTGATTCGGTATCAGTGCCACACGAGCTAAACTTTTTCATGAACCTATTAGGAAAAGATGGTACCATGGTGTTATTGGGTATACCGCCAGAAATGGTACCATTTAGTCACAGAAGTGTGATTAGCAAACGTAGAAGTCTATCAGGTTCTGGCATTGGAGGCACCAAAGAAACGCAAGAGATGCTTGATTTTTGTGCTGAACACAATATTCATTCAGATGTAGAAATCATTGC
>CAILJQ010000045.1 GCA_903834625.1 uncultured Bacteroidota bacterium | reverse complement strand
TACACGTAAAGCAATTCTCATGCGCACCGTTGTGGTGTTCTCTGGCATGGTATTGTTTGCCATTATGGTGGTTAGCTCACTGGTGAAAATTCAGTTTGTTGAAGGGGCTCATTGGCGTGCATTGGCAGATAGCTTGAGCACACGGGAGTTTACCTTAGAGGCAGTGCGTGGAAATATTTTTGATTGCAACAGAAACTTATTGGCTACTTCTTTGCCTATTTATGATATCCGCATTGATGCAAAAGCACCTTCGTTTACTGATGAAGAATTGTTTCAAGAAAGCATCGATTCATTGGCCAATCAATTGGCTTCATTGTTTGCCGATCAATCTGCGCAAGCATACAAGCAAACCTTGGTGCGCATTAAAAGAGAAGGCAATCGTTACTTTTTGTTTAAGCGCAAAATTACCTACCACCAAATGCGCGCACTCACGCAAATGCCCATTTTTAGAACGGGCAAATACAAAGGTGGCTTGTTAATAGATGAAAGAACCCGCAGAGAAAAACCATTTGGTTTGTTGGCAGAAAGAACCATTGGGTTCAAACAAGAAGCAGGTTTGGTAAAGGTTGGGTTGGAAGGATTTTTTGATGAATCATTAAGTGGCAAAAGCGGCAAAAGAATGATGCAGCGTATTGCGGGTGGCACATGGATTCCTATTGATGATGATTTGATGGTAGATGCACAACAAGGAAGAGATATTGTGACCACTATTGATATTAACTTACAAGATGTGGCAGAAAATGCCTTGTTAAATAACTTGCTTGAAAACGATGCAGATTATGGTACAGCCATTTTAATGGAAGTGGCTACAGGTGAAATTAAAGCCATTGCCAACCTTACCCGCGAATCGGAGGGAGTATACGCAGAGAAATATAATTACGCAGTGGGCGAGAGTGTTGAACCAGGTTCTACGTTTAAATTGGTTTCAACTTTAGCTTTATTAGAGGATGGTTACATGAAGCCTACAGACCGCGTAGATGCAGAAGGTGGCGAGATTCGTTTTTGTAATGTTACCATGAAAGACTCTCACTTAGGCACAGGGGTGATTAGTTTACAAGAAGCGTTTGAACATTCGTCGAATGTAGCTTTTGGGAAGTTGATGCAGAAGCATTACAGCAAACATCCAGAGCAAGTATACCAACACTACAAAGATTTAGGTATCACAGAAAAATTAAACTTACAACTATATGGTGTGGGCGCACCCGTGGTGAAAGGTCCTAAAGCAAAATCATGGTCGTGCACCAGCTTGCCATACATGGCCATTGGATATGAATTGCGTTTAACCCCTTTACAATTATTAAGTGTATACAATGCCGTTGCAAATAACGGCGTATTGGTAAAGCCATTATTGGTAAAACAAATTGAGCAATCGGGTAAACCTGTGAAGGTATATCCAAAAGTAGTTTTGAACCAACGTGTATGCAAACCAGAAGTAGCACAACAATTGCGCAATATGATGGAAGGTGTTGTTTTACGTGGCACTGCTTCTTCACTAAAAAGCGATTTCTATACTTATGCGGGTAAAACAGGAACGGCTGTAGTGGCCAATGAAAAAAGGGGTTACCAAGCAGGTGGTGGAAAAACTTACCGTGCTTCTTTCTGTGGTTATTTTCCAGCAGAGAATCCAAAGTACTCTTGTTTTGTGATGATCAGTCGCCCACGCAAAGAGAACTACTATGCAGCTAAAGTGGCCTTACCCGTATTCAAAGAAATTGCAGATAAGGTATATGCAAGTGCCCTTAACCTTCACCGTGAATTAAAGTTTGTGCAAGCATATGCTACTACAGATTTACCAAAAATAGCGCTCTCAGATAAAGGAGATGTAAAAATGGTTTTGGATCAAGTAGCCTTGTCGTCACATTACCATAACGACTCTATTCACCAAGATGAAACAGATTGGGTACGTGGCGCTGTACAAGACAATTCTGTAGCCATGGAACCTACCATGGTGCCCAAAGGTAAGATGCCAGATGTGCGTGGCATGGGTGCGCGCGATGCCTTGTATTTATTAGAAAGAAAAGGAATTCGTGTGCACATCAAAGGCATGGGAAAAGTCATCAAACAAAGTGTTGCTCCGGGCACACCCATTCGTAAATACCAACAAATTCAATTGCAACTCAGCTAAGTCATGGCAAGTTTACCACATATCATTTTTGGTCTGAATCCATTGCAGGTGAAAGGAAGCCTGGAACAGGAAATTCATACACTCACTTTTGATTCAAGAGTGGCAAATGCAGGATCCTTGTTTTTTGCCATTAAAGGTGTGGTAACAGATGGTCACCAGTTTATCTCACAAGTGGTGGAAAAGGGCTGCAAAGCCATTGTGTGTGAAGATTTACCCGCCACGCTTCCTAACGATGTTTGTTTTATACAAGTAAGTAATAGCAGTGCCTTTATGGGCAATTGTGCTGCTGCTTTTTATGGTCACCCCAGCAAAGAATTGAAATTGGTTGCTGTTACTGGAACCAATGGCAAAACAACGGTAGCCACATTGTTATTCAATTTATACCGCTCTATGGGTTTTAAAACGGGATTGCTTTCAACGGTTCAAAACCAAATAAATGAAAGCATTATTCCATCTACCCATACTACCCCAGATTCTATTCGTATCAATGCCATGATGCGTGAGATGGTAGCGCAAGGTTGTACGCATTGTTTTATGGAAGCAAGTTCACATGCCATTCACCAGAACCGTATCAAAGGTTTACATTTTGCAGGCGTAGCATTTACCAATATTACCCACGATCACTTAGATTACCATGTAACTTTTGATGCCTATATCAAAGCCAAGAAATTGTTGTTTGATGAGGTGAATGAAGATGCATTTGCCTTAACCAATAAAGACGATAAAAATGGCATGGTGATGTTGCAAAATACCAAAGCCACACGTTTTACTTATGGCATCAAACAAATGGCCGACTTTAAAGCACGCATCATTGAAAGCGACTTTAATGGCATGTTGTTGAACCTTGATGGCGAAGAAGCTTGGTTCAGGCTGGTAGGTAATTTTAATGCATACAATCTTTTGTTGGTATACAGTGTAGCTTCTTTATTGGGCGAACCTAAAGAAGAAGTTATTCGTCATTTAAGCATGTTAGGTTCTGTGAAGGGTAGGTTTGATTATGTGCGTTCAGACAATGGCATTATTGGAATTGTAGATTATGCGCACACGCCAGATGCTTTGGAAAATGTACTTGAGACCATTAACCAAGTGCGTACACAAAATGAAGAACTCATTACGGTAATTGGATGTGGTGGAAATAGAGATGCCGCTAAACGTCCGGTTATGGCTGAAGTAGCTGCAGAGAAAAGTACACGTGTTATCCTTACCTCGGATAACCCACGTAATGAAAATCCGGAAGATATTTTAGATGAAATGGCCAAAGGTGTTCCACCACTTCATTACAAAAAAACCTTGCGTATAACAGATAGAAAAGAAGCCATCAAAACAGCGGTGAGCATGGCAAAAAAAGGCGATATCATTTTGGTGGCAGGCAAGGGTCACGAGAACTATCAAGAGATCAAAGGAGTGAAACACCCTTTTGACGACAAGGCTGTATTAACTGAGTTTTTCCAACTATTCCAAACAGAAAAATAATTCACCCTATGTTATATTATTTATTCAATTACTTCAACGATTACTACAATATTCCTGGTGCAGGGATGTTTCAATACATCTCTTTCAGAGCTGCCATGGCCATTATTCTTTCGTTGGTGATTTCACTTATTTATGGAAAAACACTTATCAATAAACTACGCAGTTTACAGGTGAGTGATGAAATTAGAAACTTAGGTTTAGAAGGAGAGCAACAAAAGAAAGGTACACCTACCATGGGAGGTTTGATCATTCTTGCCGCTATTGTTATTCCTACTTTATTGTTTGCGCGTATCAACAACGTATACATCATCCTTATTTTGGTATCAACCCTTTGGTTAGGTTTGGTGGGCTTTTTAGATGATTATATCAAAGTATTTAAGAAGAACAAAGAAGGTTTAGCTGGAAGGTTTAAAATATTAGGTCAGGTTGGTTTAGGCTTTATTGTAGCTACCACTTTGTATTTTAACCAACATGTAAAAACCAAGGAATTTTACCACCCTAATGAAGTAACGGAGACTTTTATCAAGGAAAACAACCTACTGCCACAAGTAATTAGCGGGCAGTTGATGTTGGTAAAAGACCATAAGGCTACTACTACTACCATTCCGTTTTTTAAGTCGAGTGAATTTGATTATGCCGACATGCTTTCTTTTATAGGCAGCAGTTATAAAGACTATAATTACCTTATTTATTTATTGGTGGTGATATTCATTATTACCGCAGTATCTAATGGCGCGAATATTACAGATGGAATAGATGGATTGGCAGCAGGAACTTCGGCCATTATCTCTTTTGTATTGGGAATTTTTGCTTATGTAAGTGGCAATATCATTTTCTCAAAATACCTCAATATTATGTACATCCCACACCTAGAGGAGATGGTAATTTTTGCAGGTGCTTTGGTAGGAGCCTGTATTGGTTTCTTATGGTACAATGCTTATCCAGCGCAAGTATTTATGGGCGATACAGGAAGTTTGGCCTTAGGAGGAATTATTGCCGCCTTCTCTATTATGGTGCGCAAGGAATTGCTCATACCTATTCTATGTGGCATCTTCTTAATAGAGAACGTATCTGTGATGATGCAGGTTAGTTACTTTAAGTATACCAAGAAAAAGTATGGTGAGGGCAGAAGGATATTTAAAATGTCGCCCCTACACCACCATTACCAGAAGAGTGGCTTTCATGAGTCGAAAATTGTTACCCGTTTTTGGATCATTGGAATATTGTTGGCCATTGTAACAATTATCACCCTTAAAGTTCGCTAGGCATGAGCAAGAGGATAGTAATTTTAGGTAGTGGTGAAAGTGGCACAGGTGCTGCTAAACTGGCCAAGAAAAAGGGCTTTGATGTATTTGTATCTGATAAGGGTGCCATCCCTCAAAAGTACAAAGATGAATTGCTTGAGATGGGTGTTGCATTTGAAGAAAACCAACACACAGAAGCACTTATTCTGAACGCAGACGAGGTCATCAAATCACCGGGAATACCTGAGAAAAACGAGCTCATCAAACAGCTTCGCAAACAAGGTACTCCCATCATCAACGAATTGGAATTTGCCTCACGTTATACCAATGCTTATAAAATTTGTATCACTGGAACCAATGGCAAAACTACCACCACATCACTCACGTATCACTTGTTAAAGAAGGCAGGTTTAAATGTGGCAGTGGCTGGGAATATTGGCATCTCCATGTGTAGAATGGTGGCAGATGGAAACTATGACTATTATGTATTAGAAATCAGCAGTTTTCAATTGGATGATATGTATAATTTCAAAGCCGACATAGCGGTGCTTTGTAATATCACTCCCGATCACTTAGACAGGTATGAGTATAAGTTAGAAAACTATATCGCTTCTAAATTTAGGATTACTCAAAATCAGACCGAACAAGACTTATTTATTTATTGTGCCGATGATGAGCTCACAGTAAATAACCTACAAATGGTTCATGGAAAAGCCAAGCAATTGCCTTTTGCCCACGACAATAAAACCATCCCTGGTGCTTATATCAGCAACGGAGAAATGCTTATCAACTTAAACGAAAATCAATCAAATCAATTTACCATGTATACAGCAGAAGTAACACTCAGAGGCCGTCACAACGCCTACAACTCTATGGCAGCAGCTATTATCGCCAATGCTTTGGAGATTCGTAAAGATGTGATTCGCGAAGGCTTAATGGATTTCCAAAACGTAGAACATCGTTTGGAGTTTGTGGCCACCATTCGTGGAGTGGATTATATCAACGATTCAAAAGCAACCAATGTAAACTCGGCATGGTATGCTTTGGAAAGTATGGATAAGCCTACCATTTGGGTAGTGGGTGGTGTTGACAAAGGCAACGACTACAACATGTTAAAGGAATTGGTTAAATCAAAAGTGAGAATCATTGTATGCTTAGGCGTTGATAATACCCGTATTCATGAAGCATTTGGAACAGATGTAGACATGATTATCAATACCAGCAGTGCGCAAGAAGCGGTGCATGTAGCCTCTAAAATGGCTAAGACAGGTGAAGCTGTGTTGCTTTCTCCGGCTTGTGCTTCTTTTGATTTATTCAAAAATTACGAAGACCGCGGACGCCAATTTAAGGCAGCTGTAAAATCTCTTTAATAAATACTTGTTTGTTGCTTGATTACCACCTGGCAGCAAACAATTTTTTATAAAACAATGAACTGGTTTAGTTGGGAAAACTTAAGGCCTAGGGGCGACAAATTTATGTGGGGCATCATTGTGGTGTTATCCATCTGGGGTTTGTTTGCCGTATACAGCTCAACTGGCGCATTGGCTTACCAGAAAAAAGCAGGTAGGGTAGAGTTTTACCTCTTCCAACATTTTGGGTTTTTGCTTGCTGGTTTTTTTATTATGCTGTTAACCCACAGCGTTCACTATAAACATTACTTGAGGTTCTCTAAAATCATCCTTTTTGCGTCGTATGCATTGTTGATATTGACCATGTTTTTTGGTTCAACTATCAACAATGCGCAAAGGTGGTTGGTGATTCCTTTTATCAATCTGTCGTTTCAAACTTCTGATATTGCCAAGGTTGCCCTCATCCTTTTTGTGGCAAGAGAGTTGGCGGTTAGACAAGATGATATCAAAGATTTTAAAAAGGGCTTTATGCCCATCTTAACCCATGTAGGTATTACCTGCATGTTAATTGCTCCTTCTAACCTTTCTACTGCCTTGGTATTATTTAGTACTTGTATGGTTATTATGTTTATGGGTAGGGTAAGCATCAAACATATTTTTTATATAGGTGCACCTACTTTAACCTTACTAACAATTGCTATTTTGGTGATGTTAAATACGCCAGATAAGTACCTTAATTTTGGCAGGTTACAAACATGGAAACATCGAGTAGAGAATTTTAACAAACCCTCAGACGACCCCAACGAAACCTTTCAAAACGACCATGCCAAAATTGCCATAGCTGATGGTGGGCTTACGGGTAAAGGTCCGGGTGGCAGCACAGAGCGCAACCTATTACCCCAAGCGTATGCAGATTTTATATACGCCATTATTGCTGAAGAATATGGCTTAATAGGTGCAGTAATTATGTTATTGCTCTACCTCATTTTTATGTACAGAGCATTTAGGATTATCTTTCGAAGTCCGAAAGCCTTTGGCGCTTTGCTTGCGGTAGGCGTGTCTTTTGCCTTGGTTATGCAAGCATTAATAAACATGGCCATTGCCGTTAACTTGGTTCCTAATACGGGTTTAACCTTGCCATTGGTAAGTAAAGGAGGTACTTCTGTGATCATTACCAGTTTTGCTTTTGGTTTGATTATGAGTGTAAGCAGGTATGTAGAAACAGAGGAACCAAATGAACCCAATGAGGCAGAAAGTCCTTCTGCAGAGAATGTCTTAAGCACTTAATCATTGAATACATCTTTATGTCGAAATTGAAAGTCATTATTAGCGGTGGAGGAACAGGCGGACATATTTATCCGGCCATTGCTGTTGCGCAGGCCTTGCAAAAGAAGCTCAACAACGAAGTGGAGTTTTTATTTGTAGGGGCTTCAGACCGCATGGAAATGGAGAAAGTACCCAAGGCAGGATTTGCTATTGAGGGGCTTTGGATAAGTGGTTTGCAACGTAGTTTGAGTGCAAAGAATTTGCTCTTTCCTGTGAAAGTTGTTTCTGCTGTGATGAAATCATTTGGCTTAATCAATAGGTTCAAACCAGATTTAGCCATAGGGTTTGGTGGTTATGCCAGTGGTGCCATGATGTATGCCGCCACCTTAAAAGGAGTACCTAGCATGATTCACGAGCAAAATTCTTATGCAGGTATAACCAATAAAATATTGAAGAATAGGGTAAGTAAAATTGCTGTAGCCTATGATAAAATGGAGCGCTTTTTTCCTGCCTCAAAGATTGTAAAAAC
>CAILJQ010000044.1 GCA_903834625.1 uncultured Bacteroidota bacterium | reverse complement strand
TGGCTATGCAGCATTACAATCAAGCTTTGCGCCTCAATCCAGATCACACACAAGCACTCCTAAACCGGGCAGCACTTCACAACCTTAACAAGAACATTCCCGCCGCTCGTGCCGACTTAAACACCATCCTCCGCCTAGACCCAAACAACGCTCAAGTTCGCGCCTTACTCATGCAACTCAACACACACTAAATCTTGGTGAGATAAAAAATATCCACTTATTTTTGCACATCCAAAGTTGGATGCTTTGGGATTGTCGAGTCATGGATAATTCTGCTCATAAGAATAAGTTGCGGGTTGCCCTCATCCCGTCGCAGGCAACGGGACTCGTGCGAGTTGCGCAATATGCCTTTTTGGTGATGGTACAACATTGTCTGGCTACGGTTGTCTTCACTTCGTTCAGAGACACATCCTTGTAGGTGCTTTTATGTTCATAGGGCAGCTACGCTGCGCAATGCATTTGAGCTACTTACAAAACCAGCGCCCTCCGCTGGAAGCGGAGCAGCTTATTAATAAAATGTTGTACCAAAAATTTAAAGGCATCTTGCGCAACCTCGTCCACCGGAGCTTTAGCGGAGGTGGACCGCAACAGGAATGGGGGAACCCCATGACACGGGCAACCCGCAACACATGAGCGCCAGGGAGAAATCATGATAGAAAGACTTTCTCAATAATTGATGTTTCTCCATCAAAGAAAGATGTGATGGATACCTTGTTCAACTTAATTGAGAAAGTCTCTCTTCTTTGGTAATTTACCTTGGGAGAATAATCTTCTTCAATTGACTAAAATTGATATTTGTAGATTTAGGTGCCAAAAGAAAATGTTTGGCTTGGTTCAGCAATTGGAAGGGAGCTTGAGACTTTTTACCCACTATACTTACGCCAATGAATTGCAACTTGTCATCGAAACCTATGACATAGGTATTGCTGAGTTGGGATAAATCGAGGCAAGTTTGTAGGTGACTGTGTTGAACCGAAAGCAAGAGTAAGGAAGGAAGGGGAAGGGGGGTAACAGCAACATAAGGTTCTGTTACGCGGAGGGCATGCACATTAAAATGTGTTTTCTCTTGTTTACCAGTAGCAGTAAAAACTAGCTTTACCTCTTGTAGGTTTTCTGGTGTGTTGTGGAGCTTCTTTTGAGCGGAAGCAGCGCTTGTTTTTGACTTAGTTTTTGTCATGTTGCAAAAGATTAAATTGTTTTTTGCAGCAAGAAGGGCAATAAAAACTGATAGATTATTTCATTCAGATTTTTTGGCTTTTGAGGCCCGCATTGCCTTACCACCGTGGATCTTCACTCGGTTGGTAACTCTTTTGAGTTTCTTAATGCGCTACAAATGTAGGCATATCCTTTTCGAATTCAAATAGAATTTGCGTTCTAAGAATAATCATACTATTAAGAAAGCGTATCGAGTCCTGATTGTGGGGGGGCTTTCTAAGATTAATCATCGTCATAAGAATATGATCCAAGTTCCGACGCCAAACTTCGCTATCGCTGCGTTTGGGTCGGAACGATGCATACGCCCCGTCACAAGTGACGGGACTGTTGCAAAGGTGCATAGGATGCCTTTGTGGTGATGGTACAACATTGTCTGGCTTCGGTTGTTTTCACTTCGTTCAGAGGCACATCCTTGTGGGTCCTTTTATGTTCATGTGGCAGCTACGCTGCGCAAGGCATTTTCAATTAATAATATGTATTCTTAATTGAATATCTCACGCGTGCCAACAGCACCCATAACATTTGAACTACTTACAAAGCCAGCGTCCTTCGCTGGAAGCGGAGCAGCCGAATTCCGAGAATGTTGTACCCAAACCGAAATACTTCCTATGCATCCCTGAATCAGGAATTGGCTTTAGCCAATGACGCATGCATCGTTCCAATCCAAACGCAGCGATAGCGAAGTTTGGTTTGGAACTTGCAACACATGAACGCCAGGGAGGAATCATGATAGAACGACTTCGTCAAACAATTGATGAGTTTTGTTTCTTGTGTGTTGTTCCCTAATCTGCTAAAATCCTGCGCTATCTGCGTGAGATTAAACTCACCCAACAATCAACGGCTTAAAATGAAAGAACGTTTTCTTCATAAAATGTTCATTTAAGAGGGATTTTTTCTAACACAAAACTTTTGTATTTTTCGCCGCAGGAGTTGTTGCCCACTCCACCTTTGCATGAAAGAAAATCAAAAGCCAACTAAAAAGCTTCCTATAAAGGACAAAAAATTACGCATCTATATTCTTGTAGGATTGCTTGCGTTTATCCTCGCCTTGGTTAAAATTGGTTTGGATGTTTTTATCAGCAATGTGAAAGTGGAGCAAGAGACTTTCATTAACGTGAGCAGTAGGAAAGACATGGATGAGTTTTTGGGGAAACTTGAATACAGTAACTACCTTAATAACTTTGTTTCCTTTAAACGACTTGCAAATTGGGTTCAGCTTGAAAACAAAATGAAACCCGGCAGGTACCAGTTAAAAAAAGGCATGAGCAATTTTGATATCTTAAAGTTGTTAATGCAAGGTAGACAAGTTCCCATTGATTTAGTTTTTAAATCTGCAGAACGCATTGAAAATGTATGCGGATTCTTTGGAAGAAAATTAGAGCCAGATAGCTTAAGTTTCCTTGATTTGCTCAAAGATACTTCTATCATTCACCCCATGGGATTTGATACAAACACCATTATTGCTATGTTCATTCCTAATACCTATAACTTTTATTGGAACACACACCGCCTGGCATTTTTGAATCGTATGCATGCTGAATATAAAAAGTTTTGGAATGCACAGCGTTTGTCTAAAGCCCTGCAAATGCACTTAAGCAAAAATGAAATAAGTACCCTTGCCTCTATTGTTCAAAAGGAGAGTAACAAAAGTGATGAGATGCCCATTATAGCTGGCGTGTATTTAAACCGACTCAAACTGGGCATGCCCCTACAAGCTGACCCAACGGTTATCTTTGCCTGGCACGACCCAAGTATTAGAAGGGTATTGAGTGTGCATACTGCATTGGAGTCGCCTTATAATACTTATATGGTAAAAGGCCTACCTCCCGGACCAATTTGTGCTCCCAGCATACAAGCCATTGATGCTGTATTAAATTATGCCGAACACAATTACATTTACTTCTGTGCACGCGAAGACTTCAGCGGATATCATTCCTTCGCCACCACCTTCGCACAACACCAAGTGAATGCAAGGAGGTACCAAAGGTCCATGGACCATAGACCATAGTCCATAGTAAATTTACTTGACAGCGCCGCATTGATAAGGTTCCATGGTCCATGGACTATCGACCAAAATCTTCTTTGAACGAAAATTATACCTTCAAAATAAATTCTCAAATTTCACTTGCATTCTCAATCATTCATCGTATATTTGCGATATATATTTGACATGGCAATAAATAAAAAATCCCTTTTTGAGGACGAGGACATAGAGTTGGCTGAATTTGCTAAAGCATTGGGTCATCCGGCCCGCATAGCAATTATGAAAGTATTGGCTCAGCGCAATGAATGTATATGTGGCGAGATAGTGGAAGTGTTGCCATTGGCTCAATCAACGGTATCACAACATTTAATGGAATTGAAAAAAGCAGGATTGGTGAAAGGTACCGTTTCGGGGGTGCGCTCTTGTTATTGTATCAATTGGGATAATTTTAAACGGATCAGCAGTTTGTTTGGCGTGGCCATGAAAGACATTCATTTGGGCGAAGAGACTAAGATCTGCTGTGATTAATAAATAATAAAATGAAAACAGAACTAGAATTAAAAGAACTGGTAAAAAGCAAGTATGCTGAAATAGCCTTGCAAGACAAAGAAACCAATATGAGCTCATGCTGCGGAAGCGGCGGATGTTCTACAGAGGTATACAATATCATGAGCGAGGATTATGCAAATTTACCGGGTTATGTAGCCGATGCCGACTTAGGTTTGGGTTGCGGATTGCCTACTGAGTTTGCCTTAATTAAAGAAGGACATACCGTAATTGATTTAGGCAGTGGGGCAGGTAACGATTGCTTTGTTGCACGTAAATTGGCAGGTGAATCAGGGAAGGTAATAGGCATAGATTTTACACCTCAAATGATTGATAAAGCACGAGAGAATGCAGAGAAGTTGGGCTATAACAATGTAGAGTTTAGAATGGGTGATATTGAAAACATGCCTGTAGCTGCAAACCGCGCCGATGTAGTAGTTAGCAATTGTGTGTTGAATTTGGTTCCTAACAAAAAGAATGTGATTCAAGACATTTTTAGGGTATTAAAACCAGGCGGACATTTCAGTATTTCGGATATTGTATTAATAGGAGAATTGCCAGCGGTGATTCAGGGGGCAGCAGAGATGTATGCTGGTTGTGTTTCAGGTGCCATTCAAAAATCTACCTACCTTCAATTAATTGAAGAAGCAGGATTTGTAAACATCACTTTGCAAAAAGAAAAAGTAATTACCATGCCCGATGATATTTTAGAGAAATACCTTTCAACAGAAGAACTGAGCGCATATAAACTATCTCAAACAGGTATTTATTCTGTTACTGTATATGGAGAGAAACCTGCCGCATGTTGTACCCCAGGAGGTAATTGCTGTTAATACGATGGAGAAAAAAAGATTAAAGTTTTTAGACCGATACCTTACCATTTGGATTGTATTGGCCATGTTAGCTGGCGTGGGAGCAGGTTACTTGTTCACCAATTGGATCAGCGCCATTAACGCACAAGTAACGCAAGCAGGCAGTACCAATTGGCTGCTTGCCTTGGGTTTGATTGTGATGATGTATCCGCCATTTGTGAAGGTAAAATATGCAGAGTTGCCTAAGGTATTTACAGATGTAAAGGTGTTGAGCTTTACCATGTTTATTAATTGGATCGTGGCACCGCTTGTGATGTTTTTTTTGGCGCTTATTTTCATGCGCGATGATCCTGCTTATTTCACAGGATTGATTTTAATTGGTATTGCGCCATGTATTGCCATGGTAATGGTATGGAATGAATTGGCGGGTGGTAACCGCGAGTATGCTACAGGTTTGGTGGCATTAAATAGCGTGATGCAGATTTTGTTTTATAGTGTGTATGCGTGGTTTTTGTTATCGGTGTTGCCAGCTTGGTTCGGCATGAATAATTTAAACTTAAACATAGCCATGAGTGATATTGCCAAAACAGTAGCCTTGTATTTAGGTGTTCCGTTTTTGGCTGGTTATATGAGTAGGGTCGGTCTGATCCAATTAAAAGGCGAAACCTGGTTGAACACCAAATTTATTCCCATGATTTCTCCGCTAACATTAATTGCTTTATTGTTTACCATCTTTTTTATGTTCAGTCTCAAAGGAGAAATGATGGTAGCCATTCCGCTAGATGTAGTGAAAGTTGCCATTCCTCTGCTCATCTTTTTTGTATTTATGTTCTTCTTGGTATTTTATGTTGGCAAATGGATGGGCTTAGATTATGCCAAAAATGTAACCCTAGCATTAACTGGTTCAAGCAATAATTTTGAATTGGCCATAGCCGTTGCCATTGGCGTATTTGGCATTCACTCGGGTGAGGCCTTCGCCGGAGTAATTGGTCCGCTCGTAGAAGTTCCCGTATTATTGGCGTTGGTGAATGTGGCGCTTCGTTTAAAGAAAAAATATACAGTTAAATAACCACTATGAATATTTTAGTTTTATGTACAGGCAACTCGTGTAGAAGTCAGATGGCCCACGGTTACCTCAATGCGTTAGCAAAAGGCACACATCAAATTTACAGTGCAGGCATAGAAACACACGGTCTGAACCAAAGGGCCGTGAAGGTAATGATGGAAGATGGCGTAGATATTAGTGCGCATACCTCCAACCATGTAAATGAATATGCCGATGTTAATTTTGATATCATCCTCACTGTATGTGACCATGCCCGCGAGAATTGTCCATATATCCCGGGTCAAGCCAAACGTTTTCATTACAATTTCCCCGATCCTGCCAAAGCGCAAGGCAGCGAAGAAGAAGTGATGCAACAGTTCAGATCGACCCGAGATTTGATTAAAACTTATTGTGAAAAGTTGATGGCAGAAGAGGCTTAACTGTCTCTTCTTGATCCCATGAATATTTGCACGTAGTAAAGCAAGGTGGCAACAGAGGCAATGGCAGCAACAACGTATGTGCTGGCAGCCCATTTTAACGCATCTTTGGTCATTGGGTATTCTTCTTTTCTTACAATACCTTTGTTGTTTAACCATTCCAAGGCCCTTTTGCTTGCATCAAACTCTACAGGCAAAGTGATAAGGGTAAACAGCGTGGTAGCGGCAAACAATAAAATACCAACCAACAACAAAGCAGGGAATGCATTTAACAACAATACACCACCTAGCAATACCCACTGCACATACCTAGAGGCCACACTAACCACAGGCACTACACTCGATCTAAATTGTAACCAAGCATAAGCTTTGGCATGTTGCACAGCATGTCCGCACTCGTGTGCTGCAACGGCTGCGGCAATTACACTTTTGCCATAATACACATCATGACTTAAATTCACGGTTTTGTGTTCTGGGTGGTAATGGTCTGTTAACTCACCTTCGGTAGATTGTACTTTCACGTCGTATATGCCGTGATCGTTTAACATCTGGCGAGCAATTTCTGCGCCGCTTAATCCGTTGGCTAAACCAATTTCTGAATACTCTTTAACTTTTGATTTGAAACGCCAGCTAACATAAAAGCTCAGCAATAAGGGAACGATAATATATAAAAACATATGTATTGGGTTTTCCCTACCTAATCAATCAACGTACCAATCTGTAAAGGATAACCAATAGGGCAAAAAGAAACATAAAAATGCTAATTCTATTGATTCCATGCATCATTCTAAGGTTAAAGGATGACGGAGTGTCAGGATTAGGTTTCCTCCAGAAGGCTAAATAAGAGATGAATTTATTCCACATGCCGACAAATTTACATATTTCTGCGATTTTGTCTATTCGCTATTTTTAGTAGTTTAAAAAAAATAATTTAGACTTGTCTAAAAATTATTATTTTTGCAACATGTATTCATTTACAGAAGAGAATTATTTAAAAGCCATCTACAAATTGCAGGAGCAATCAGATGTATCTATCAATACCAACGCCATTGCTTTGAGCATTCAAACCAAAGCGGCTTCGGTAACAGATATGATTAAAAAATTATCCGACAAAAAGCTGTTGAAGTATGAGAAATACAAAGGTGTTGAATTAACCAAGGAAGGCAAACGTGTGGCATTGGAAACGGTTCGCAAACACAGGTTATGGGAAACGTTTTTGCACAGCAAATTAAACTTCACCTGGGATGCAGTGCATGATGTGGCCGAGCAATTGGAGCATATTCAATCTGCCGAGTTAATTGATAAATTAGATGAGTTCTTGGGCTTCCCAACCCACGACCCACATGGTGACCCCATACCAGGAAGGAATGGAGAAATTCAACAAAGCAATTTCATTTTGTTGAGTGAATTTAAAGTAGGAGAGAAGGGTATTATTAGCGGCGTGGTAAATCACAGCTCACTTTTTTTGAAGCACCTAGAGAAGAATCAATTAACCTTGGGTAGAAAGATAAAAATTACCGAGGCAAGTGCCTTTGATCTTTCAATGCAAATTGTGTTAGATGATAAAAACACGCAACAGTTAAGTCATGAAGTAGCAAGAAATATTCTGGTGAAAAAGACCAAATAAGTAAGATGGAAAAATCGGATAAGTCGTTAAGTGAAGTACATGAATCTGTAGACGTAAGCAAGCGTAAGGGCAGGTGGCGAACCTTATTGGCCTATTTTGGTCCGGCTTACTTGGTAAGTGTAGGCTACATGGATCCGGGCAACTGGGCCACAGATATTGCTGGAGGAAGTAGGTTTGGCTATAGTTTAATTTGGGTGTTGTTACTCAGCAATTGGGTTGCCTTGCTCTTGCAAAGTTTGGCCGCAAGGTTGGGCATTGTAAAAGGTTGGGATTTGGCTCAAGCCAGCAGGCAACAGTATCCGGCTTGGGTTAATATCTCTTTATATACCTTGGCAGAAATTGCCATAGCCGCAACAGATTTAGCAGAGATCATTGGTATGGCTATCGGTCTGAACCTACTATTTGATTTGCCATTATTGTATGGTGTACTTATAACTGTGTTAGATACCTTTTTGTTGTTATTCTTAATCAATAAAGGCATTCGAAAAATAGAGTTGTTCATCATTAGTTTGGTGAGCATTATTGGCCTATCGTTTTTGGCAGAGATGTTTATTGTTGAACCCGAGGTAGGTGGATTGATGAAGGGATTTATTCCTACAACCTTGGGCGGTGAAGCCTTATACATTGCCATTGGAATTATAGGCGCAACGGTAATGCCACATAACTTGTATCTGCACTCTTCTTTGGTTCAGACCAGAAGAATAAAAAAAGATGAAGCAGGTATAAAGAAAGCCATTCGGTTTAACTTTTTTGATTCTGCTATAGCTCTCAACGCGGCCTTTTTTGTGAATGCAGCTATATTAATTTTAGCTGCTGCAGCCTTTCATCGTAATGGCTATAACAATGTAGCCGATATTTCTAATGCACATGAATTGTTGCAAGGCATCTTTGGTTCATTGGCGCCTGCCTTGTTTGCCATTGCCTTAATTGCAGCCGGACAATCATCTACCATTACTGGCACCTTGGCCGGACAAATTGTAATGGAGGGATATTTAAACCTGCGTATTAGTCCGTGGATTAGGCGCTTAATTACACGCCTTATTGCAGTAGTTCCTGCCGTTATTACTATATGGTATTTTGGCGAAAAGCAATTGGGAGAGTTGTTGATATTTAGTCAGGTTGTGCTGAGTTTACAATTGGGTTTTGCCATTATACCGCTTATCCATTTCACAAGCAGTAAATCTATAATGGGCGATTTTAAAATTGCCCTTTGGACGAAAGTATTGGCTTGGTTAAGTGCGGTTATCATTATTGGATTAAATATCCGATTGGTGATGCAAGAAGTTGAAAGCTTTTTATCATCAGCTTATGGCAATATTTGGTGGTTAGAAACCCTTTTGTATTTGGTGTTAGCCTTCACAGGATTTTTGTTGTTATACGTAACGGTTTTACCGCTCTTATTTGCCTTACAAGAAAAGAAAGTTGTACCACATTTAGCAGCCACCACCTTAAACTTAACCAAAGCCAATAGGTTCGAGCACATTGCCATAGCTGTTGATTTTAGTGCTCACGATGAAGACAGTATTCGTCATGCCATTAGTTTAGGAGGATTAGAAGCGCGTTATCATTTGATACATATTGTTGAATCGGCCGCAGCACGCAGGCATGGAGAAGATGTAATGGACTTAGAATCTTTAAAAGACAAGGAGTACATACAATCCTATGTAACAGATATGATGGCCAGTGGGTATACCGTTGATTCGCATTTAGGCTTTGGCAACCGTGCAGATAATATTGTGCGCATTGTAACTGAAACAGAAGTGCAGTTATTGGTTTTGGGTGCGCACGGACATGCGGGCTTAAAAGATATTTTGTTTGGATCAACCGTTGATGCGGTGCGCCATAAATTAAAAATTCCGGTATTGGTAGTGAGGTAATATGAAAGAAGTATTTGAAGTAGGTGCGCAAAAAATATATGAGGTTAAGGTTCAAGAAGCCGATATAGCCATGTTTAACTCAGGAGCCGTTCACCCGGTATACGCCACCTTTGCCTTAGGTAGAGATGCAGAATGGTGTTGTAGGTTGTTTGTATTAGAAATGAAAGAAGAGGAGGAGGAAGGTATAGGTACTTTCTTGAGCATTGAGCACCACAGTCCGGCATTATTAGGCTCAACCGTATGTTTTACAGCTACTGTAGAAAGTATTCAGAAGAATGAAATCATCTGTAGTTATGAAGCCAAGGTGGGAGAAAGGTTGGTAGCAAGTGGCAGGCAAGGACAAAAAATCTTAAAAAAGGAGAAATTAGAAAAACTCTTTGGAGGCTTATCCAACCTGAATGCCTAAATTCGCAGCCCCAATCTGCAGAGAATGGCACCAAGGAAAGAAATACATATCGTTAACAAGAAGGCAGGATTTGAATACATTCTGAGCCAAAAGTTTGTTGCAGGTTTGCAGCTTACCGGCACAGAAGTGAAATCGGTGCGCTTGGGCAATACCAGTATTTCCGATGCTTTCTGCTTCTTTAAGGGAGAGGAATTGTATATACGTGGCATGAACATAGGTACGTTTAAACAGGGCAGTTTCTTTAACCACGAGCCCTTTCGTATACGCAAATTATTGCTCAAAAAACGCGAACTCACCAAGCTCCGCTTAAAAGCCACCGAGAAGGGTTTTTCTGTTGTGCCTATCAAGGTATTTGAATCTGAGCGTGGATTTATCAAAATGGAAATAGCAATTGGTCAGGGTAAAAAAGCCTACGACAAACGCGAGAGCATCAAAGAACGCGATGTACAACGCAGCCTAAAGCGCAGCGAGGATTAATCCTCATTAACTGAAACTTAAGCGTAGGAGGTTTTCTATAATTATTCTTCCAATGCCCACCAATTCTTGAGTGGAGGCGGGCCCGCAACTGATTCTTATTAAATATTTTTCTAAAAGACAAAACCTAGGCGAATTCCGCCAGTGCTAATGCCAAAGAAGTCGAAGTTACTTGAGGAGAGTACTCTTAATTCGGAAGGTATTCCGCCGGTGGTCTTACTTACTTTGCCTTCTGCAGTATTGTTGTAGTTTATTAGGTTTAGGCCAAGCTCGGCGCCTAAATAAATGCCATCGGTGATATAGTAATCTGCCCCTATAAGCAGGCCAAAGTTAACCCCTAATGTAGAACCATTTTTTTTATAGTACTTGTCGTTTGGAATGATGGTGCCAATGGAAGGATTTTCGAATCCACAATTGGTAACATTAACACTTGAGCCGCCTCCAAACATAATACCCAATTGTGCACCTGCGTATGGTGAAAGTCTTTTGGTTCCTTCAAAATGTTTTTCGATTCCTGGAGAAATGGCAAAACCTAATCCTGTTTTTTGGGTAACCTCTGCAGTATAGGTTCCATTGCTTACTCCATATTTGCTTAACCCTGCAGCCATTCCAAAACGCAAGCGCAAGGCAGTATGCTGGTCGGCAAAATAACGGAAGCGTAATTCAGCAGGAGCAAATCCATTAGATGGCAGACCGTAACTAACCGGACTGGTTCCAGTTTGAAAATACAAATTCACCTCTGCGGTTCTTTTGCCTTCAACAGGTTTTTGTGCAAACAACAAAGTCCCTGTAATGCTCATTACTGATAGGAATAGGAGTTTTTTCATAGTATATTTTTATGATGTTAATCTTTAATAGGTATAGGTAATAGGTTTAATGGAGGATAAATTACTGCCAGGCTTGGTTGCCAATGAGCGGAACAAAACGAAAAACATCCATGGCAATGTCTTCTATGCTTCCATCTGTTTTTTTGATGAGTGTATGCATGGTTTGTGTTTTGTTATCGCCCACAGGAATGATGAGGATTCCTCCAATTTTGAGTTGGTTTACTAAGCTTTCTGGTACTTTCGGCGCTCCCGCAGTTACAATGATTTTATCGAATGGGGCATTTTCTGGGCTTCCATTTGAGCCATCGCCTAAAATTAAATTGGCATGGTAGCCCATTTTTTTGAAGAAGCTGCTGGTTTTGACAAACAGCTTTTCTTGTCGTTCAATACTGGTAAGTTTTGCCCCCATCTCTATTAATATGGCTGCCTGATAGCCAGAACCTGTGCCTATCTCTAAAATACAATCACCTTTCTCTACATGCAGCAATTGGGTTTGGTAAGCAACAGTATAAGGTTGAGAAATGGTTTGTCCTTCACCAATAGGAAATGCCTTATCTAAATAAGCATGGTGACGAAAATCGTTGTGAATGAATAGATGTCGGGGCACCTTACCAATAGCCTGCAAAACATGTTCATCTACAATTCCTTTTTCGCGCAATTCCTTCACTAATAAGCGTCGGGCACCTTTATCTTTATACGTATCTTTATCACTTAACACTTTTGCAATTACCTAAATAGTGCATTAATAACCACATGTTTTCAAGAGATAAATCTCAACAACCGGATAAATTTGTTTTTTTTACTGTTCAAACCATGATAAAATATGGACAAGTAGGGTTATAGGCTGATTTTTTTATGTGAGGTGTATATTTTTTATGATAAGTTAATAGGGTGTTGTTTAAATCTATTCTCTTAATGTCGCACTTATCAATATATGCCAAGATACATTTGTGTCGTAATACAAAACACACGAATGATCAATATTGGCATAGTAGGAGCCAACGAAACCAGCAAGCGGCACATTGAAAAGCTGATTGAGCTCAAGGAGTTCAAGCTGGTAGGACTATATGATCACGACGCGGCAAGTGCCAACCTTATCCATGAAAAATACGGGGTGCCTCATTTTGATTCTTACCAAGATTTGGTGAAGAAGGTAGATGCAGTAGATATTTTAACACCTGTAGGATCACATTATCAATATGCATCTAGTGCCATTCGTAATTGTAGACATGTATTTGTAAAGCAAGTATTAAGTGAAAACTTAGAAGAAGCCAAGGAGTTGAATAAATTAGCCGACGAGGCCAATATTCAATTATATGTTTCGCATCATGAGAAGTTTCATCCCAATTACCAAATGTTAAAGAGGTTATTGGATCAGCCCTTTTATATTGAAAGTTCTCGGTTCGACCCGAACGTAATTAATTACAGCTCTGAGAACATGGTGTTTGATTTGTTGTTGAATGAATTGGAACTAGTATTGTATTTAGTGAAAGCAAGGGTGAAAAAGGTAAGAGCTACTGGGGCTTGTTTGCACCACCAGCATGTTGACTTTATCAATGCCCGCATTGAGTTTGACAATGGATGTGTACTAAACTTGGTATGTGGTAATTTTGAATCTGAGCAAAAGAACAACATCCGCTTTTTTCAAAAGAACAGAACTTATAGTCTTAACCTCGATAATTTTAAGATTTCTATGTTAAATTCATCGGTTCCAGAGAACACCGAGCATGAGTTAAACATGGCAAAAAGTAAGAATGTAAACGACATGATTAAGCGAGAGTTGTCGTTTTTTGCCAATTCTATCTCCAATCATTCCCTCAACTTAAGAACGCATTACGATAATTATCAGACGCTTGAGGTAGCCCACGAAATTATTGATAAATTAAATATCAATAAAAGATAATACTTTTGCCCCTCTAATCGTTCAGAATTACTGATGCCCAAAAGTAGAATTGTGTATGTTTCATTGCTGTTAGTTGTTTTGGCGGCTTGTGCCAAAAAGGAAGTAATGGTACCCTCTTATGTTTATTTAAAAGCGCCTGGCTTAAATACAAAAGCCGACAATTCGCAGGGCATGGCATCGGCCTTAATAGAGGATTTGTATGTGTTTGCTAATGGAGAAACCCGTGGCGTAATGTCTGTTGGTTCAACTATCCCTTTGCAGAACACAGGAAAAACTACCGTAAAGATTGGGGCAGGCATTAAGTTAAATGGTATGGCAGAGCAAAAGGCCATTTATCCCATGTTTAATTATTACGAGCAGGTAATTGATTTAAGTGCTGAAAGAGTGGACACCATCAAAACAGTATTTACATACGTAGAGAATGCCGTATTTCCATTGATAGAAGATTATGAAACCAATGGGTTTGAAATGCAATACAACCCACAATACAAACTTACAGGAGATACCTTAGTTCGTGATAATTCAGCTGCCGCTTGGAAGCCCGGAACTTATTCGGGTAAAGTGATGTTAAACAGTCCGAATGCAGGAACTTTCATGGAATTATATTCCAACGTGTATAACAATTGGCCTAGGTTCACACCGTTTTTTTTAGAGATGGATTATAAAGGAAATATACCCATCATTATTGGTTTGTATGCCACCGATAACCAAGGGGTAACCAAACAATTTCCTATTTATGTAGCCTATCCAAAAAGTGGATGGAATAAATTGTATTTCAATTTAGCCAGTGAGATAAACAATGGAGGTCCAAATACACAATACCGTGTTTTCATGCGCTTCTCCAAAGAATCTAATGTAAGCAACCCCGAAGCCTGGATTGATAATTTGAAAGTAGTTTACCTTGATTAAGCGCCGGTTTATACATTCCATTATTTTCATCCTATTGGATGGAATAGCAGGAGGCATTAGTTGGTCACTGTTTTTTACGTACCGTAAATTCATTATTGAGTCGGATAAGTTTGGGTATAAAATTCCAGTTGAACTTGATAAGAATTTTTTCTTGGCCTTATTATTTGTTCCTATCTATTGGATTGGTTTGTATTTTTTGGCCGGACATTATAAAGACGTATGGCGTAAATCTAGGATCAACGAAATTTCTAAGACCTTTACGGTAACTGTGGTTGGGGTAATTTTATTGTTTTTTGCCCTTCTATTAGATGATGAAGTAAGAAGTTACCAGTCATATTACAAAAGTATTTTAACCTTGTTTGTATTGCATTTTGGTCTGACCCTATTCATCAGATTAATTGAAGCGAGTTTTGTCAAATCGCAGTTACGCAAGAAAAAAATTGGCTTTCATACATTGATTGTAGGTAATAACCAGAAGTCGTACCAGCTGGTAAAAGAATTGATGGATGAAGACATTCAACAAGGCAATATATTCAAGGGTTTTGTGAGTGTAAATGGAGATGCCAATAACCACATTTTAAAAGACATTCTACCCAATTTAGGCAATTACAAAAACTTGCCCGAGTTGATCCAAAAATACGAGATAGAGGAGGTGATTTTGGGCATTGAAAGCTCTAAGCATGCAGATATCAATAATGTAACCAATGTGTTGGAGGATCAACAGGTGGTTTTAAAAATTATCCCTGATTTGTATGATATGATGAGTGGGCAAGTGCGCATGAACAATGTAATTGGCGCGGCACTTATAGAGATTAACCACGACAGTATGCCTCAATGGCAAAAGGTGGTAAAGCGTATGATTGATTTGTTTGCCTCGATGCTCTTGTTGTTAATATTTTTACCTGTGTTTTTGGTATTGGCCGTTGCTGTGAAAATGGGCTCAAAAGGTCCGGTTTTTTACAAGCAAATACGCATTGGATACAAAGGGAAGCCTTTTCATATTTACAAGTTCAGAACCATGATTCAAGACTCTGAGGTGGCAGGACCCATGTTATCAAGTGCAAATGATGTGCGCATCACACCAATTGGGAAGTGGTTAAGAAAATACCGTTTAGATGAAATTCCGCAGTTTTTTAACGTGTTGGTAGGGGAGATGAGTTTGGTTGGTCCAAGGCCTGAACGCAAATTTTTCATTGATCAGATTGTTCAAATTGCCCCTCATTACAAACATTTGCATAGGGTAAAACCAGGAATAACCAGTTGGGGTCAGGTAAAATACGGGTACGCAGAAAATGTGGAGCAAATGGTAGAAAGGCTCAAATTCGATATTCTTTACATTGAAAATCGCTCCATCGCAATAGACTTTAGAATACTGATTTACACTATTTTAACTGTCTTGCAAGGAAAAGGAAGGTAGAATCTTCAATAAATTTTGCCACAAGGAATTGGATTTCCGCTCTTGTTTCCTATCTTTGCCGTCCTTAAAAATAATAAAAAATGTTTGCAATAGTTGAAATTGCTGGCCAACAATTTAAAGTTGAAAAAGACCAAACAGTTTATGTGCATAGATTGCCACAAGCTGAAGGCGCCAGCATTGAACTCGAGAACGTGTTGTTAGTTAACAACAACGGCAATGTAAAAGTTGGATTACCAACTGTACCAGGTGTTAAAATTAACGCCACTGTGTTGAACCACTTAAAAGGCGATAAAGTTATCGTTTTCAAGAAGAAGCGCAGAAAAGGATACAGAAAGATGAACGGTCACCGTCAATCTTTTACCAAAATTAAAATTGATTCCATTAACGCATAATTTTCAGGAGGATAACAGAAAATGGCACACAAAAAAGGGGTAGGTAGTTCGAAGAACGGTCGTGAATCCCACAGTAAGCGTTTAGGCGTGAAATTATTTGGTGGTCAAGCAGCCATCGCAGGAAATATTATTGTTCGTCAGAGAGGTACTAAGCATCACCCAGGCGAGAACGTAGGTATTGGAAAAGACCATACCTTGTTTGCGTTAGTAGATGGTAAAGTTGTTTTCAAAAAGAAAGCAAACGACCGCTCTTACGTATCTATCGTACCAGTAGCTCAGGCATAGTCCACCGAAGCTTTAGCGTAGGTGGACAGTCCACCCCAGATAAGTAGTTGACAGTCCACCACAAATCAGTTTTCGGGCATCAACATCCAAATACGCTAAGTTCAAAACGACTATCTGATAGTTATTAGGTTTCAAGAAAATTAATAAATATGTCCATCGAAGCTTCGGCCTTGGTGGACTATTTATTGAATAAAGAGATTATCGCAGGATGAAAGTTCTGTAGTTATTGACCCACCTTCGCTAAAGCTACGGTGGGTGAGAGGGGGATTAGCTCAGCTGGCTAGAGCGCTTGCATGGCATGCAAGAGGTCATCGGTTCGACTCCGTTATCCTCCACAAAAGACACCACTAGGTGTCTTTTTTTTTGCCTAAAGCTATTTATAATATCCAAATAAAGGTGGAGCAGGCGGACTAGAAACCAATTCTAGGTACATTCCTTTGGCAATGGTATCAAGAGGAATGATTTTAAAGTTTACTACAGTTTCTCCTTCCCAAAGCATAGAGGTGTCGCTGGTTTGGATGTATTTTCCTAAGCAGAAGGTGCTGTCTTTTCCGTTGATAACACGGGTCCAACAGTAGCTGCCATCCTCGCGCAGGTGAAGTTGTTTATGTCCGTCTGATTTAATGGCTGTATCTCTGGAATAAGTACCAGCAAGTTTATAGTTGTAGGTATAGTTGATGCTGTTTTCTTCTTTGGTACAAGAAAATAGGAAAATGATTAAACCGGAAAGTTGGAGCAAACGCTTCATGTGTTTTTTTTAGCAAGTAAATAAAAACTTATGAAGTTCGCGCAATCATTTTTTCGAAAAGATTGCAAATGACGGATCAATGGGTGCTTAAAGAAGGTAAAGGAAAACAACAATTATAACTACCAAAACTCTACCTAAGCCTTTTGCTACATCGGAGGCTTCAGTTGTTGCAATGTTTTGGCTGTAACGTTCTGGGTATTTATTACGATAATTTATCTGTAGGGTGGTATCTAATTTGGTCATTGTTTTTCTAGCCAATTTTCTTGCGAGAACATCTGTATTTGATGCTTTAACTGGTAATTCTTTGTAGGCATAATGTGGGGCAAAATACCATCCCTTTGCAAATGCAGAATCTTTGTTTTGAATTTCGAGAATCGACTTGGTTTGAAACTCCAGGGGAATGCGCTCTACAGCATAAAATAATCGGGTACTATCTGATGTACTGGTACACACTAAGGTGCCAATTAAATCGCGGGTGTAGATAGAATCTGTATTGTAAATATAAGGGTAATAATCGGAGGTGCTAAAATCAATCAAACAATCTTTGAGTTGTATCGTTTCAATGGGGCCTCTCATGTTGTAGGAATAGCCGCTGGATTGGATATTACTTTTGAGATTATTTAAAAAAGATTTGTCGAAGCCATCTATTTGCTCTTGGATCGAGCCTTCAAAAATATTTTCCTTGGTATATTGGTACTGTAAGTTATGATCTGAAACGTCAATGGCCATTTGTTTTTTATCTGTGTTAAAACCCGTTTTGTAGGTGGTTACACATGCGTTTAAGCAGAAAAGTGTGCAGAAGAGCGCAAGGGTTGAAACACGGTAATTGGATTTTATCATACAGATGATTTTTAGAAATATACCTGAAGTTGCAAATTTCTTGCCAAATATGTTTTAAATAAGCCATCCTTTATGTAAGTTGCGGGACATAAGAAAAAATATGAATATCACCTTACCAGACGGTTCCGTTCGTTCGTATGAACGGGGCACAACCGCCTACGAAATCGCAAAATCCATCAGTGAAGGATTAGCTCGAAATGTACTTAGCGGAAAATTTAACGGACGTGTCATTGAAATAACTGAGCCTTTAGAGGAAGACGGTTCATTGACCTTATTTACGTGGGACAGTAAAGAGGGCAAAACGGCTTTCTGGCATTCCTCTGCGCATGTATTGGCTCAGGCCATAGAGTTTTATTATCCTGGTGTGAACCTTACTATTGGTCCGGCAATAGAAAATGGCTTTTACTACGACATTGATTTTCGTGGAGAAGCATTTTCAGAAAAGGACTTCAAAAAAATTGAGGACAAAATGTTGGAGTTGGCCAGAGAAAAGGCCGAATTCAAAAAAACGGCCATCAGTAAGCTGGATGCATTGACCTATTACAAGGAACGTAACAACCCATTTAAAGTTGAATTGATAGAAAATTTAAATGATGGTGAAATAACTTTTTGCTCGCACAGCAACTTTACGGATTTGTGTAGAGGCGGACATTTACCAAACACCGGTTTTATTAAAGCCGTGAAGTTGATGTCAACTGCTGGAGCGTATTGGAGAGGAAATGAGAAAAATCCGCAGTTAACACGCGTTTATGGAATTTCATTTCCAAAGCAAGCTGAGTTAACTGAATACCTAAATATGTTGGAGGAAGCCAAAAAGCGCGACCACCGCAAATTGGGTAAGGAATTAGAGATATTTACTTTTGATGATGATATTGGTCCGGGTTTACCTTTGTGGTTACCTAATGGTGGAGCCATCATAGAATTGTTAGAAACTTTTGCCAAGAAAACAGAGGAGGAAGCAGGTTATGTGCGCGTAAAATCTCCCCATATTGCGAAAGAAAGTTTGTACATAAAAAGTGGGCATTTGCCTTATTACAAAGACAGCATGTTCCCGCCAATGGAAATGGATGGGGAGCGTTACTATTTGAAAGCGATGAACTGTCCACATCATCACAAAATATTTGCTGCTACACCAAAAAGTTACCGTGATTTGCCTTTGAGATTCGCAGAGTATGGAACTTGTTACAGATATGAGCAAAGTGGTGAGTTATTTGGGTTGATGCGTGTGCGCAGTTTGCAAATGAACGACGCCCATATTTATTGCACAGAGGCTCAATTTGAAGAGGAGTTTAAGAAGGTAAACGATTTATATCTAAAGTATTTCAATGTTTTTGGAATTGATAAGTATGTAATGCGTTTTTCGAAGCATGATCCCGCTAAATTGGGTCAGAAATACATTAACGAGCCAGAATTGTGGTTAAAAACCGAAGCGATGGTAAGAAGTGTGCTGGTGAATTTGGGGTTGAATTTTGTGGAAGTGGAAGATGAAGCAGCCTTTTACGGACCTAAGATAGATATTCAGATTTACTCTGCTATAGGACGGGAATTTACCTTGGCAACCAACCAAGTTGACTTTGCCCAAGCGGGTAGGTTTGATTTATGGTTCACCAATGAGAAGAATGAGAAGGAGAGACCATTGATTATTCATAGGGCCCCATTGAGTACACATGAGCGCTTTATAGGCTTTCTGCTAGAGCATTACGCGGGTAATTTACCAGCTTGGTTATCGCCAAAACAGGTGAGTATACTCCCAATAAGCGATAAGTATCTGCCTTATGCTCAAAAACTTGTTGATTTGATGAAAAAGAACGATATTCGCGCCCTGCTTGACGATAGAAACGAGAAGATTGGGAAGAAAATCAGGGATGCGGAGATGAAAAAGATACCGTTTATGCTGGTGGTAGGGGAGAATGAAATGCAAGAGGAGAGTGTTTCTGTGAGGAAACATGGAGAAGGGGATCTCGGAAAAATGGGAATAGCAGAATTTGTAGAATTTTTTAAGAATCAATTAACAGTAAAAATATAAGTTTCTTTGGCAGCACCAATTGTACCCAGCAGTAGCGGAAAACCGGCAGGACCACCTCCCGGACAGAACCGATTTAACAAAGGCAGGCGTTCTTTAGAACCCGAACACAAGATCAACAACCTCATACGTGCCAGCTCGGTTCGTTTGGTTGGTGAGAACATTGAAGTAGGCGTATACCCAATTGGGCAGGCGTTGAAAATGGCCAATGATTTGGAAATGGATTTGGTTGAAATATCGCCGAATGCAGATCCACCTGTTTGTAGAGTAGTTGATTACAAGAAGTTCTTGTACGAGCAAAAGAAGAAAAAGAAAGAGCAGAAAGCCAACCAAGCCAAATCTGAAGTAAAAGAGATTAGGTTCGGACCGAATACAGATGAGCATGACTTTGAATTTAAGTTGAAGCATGCTGAGAATTTCATCAAAGAAGGTCACAAGGTAAGAGCATTTGTATTTTTTAAAGGTCGTTCTATTGTGTACAAGGAAAGAGGCGAGGTATTGTTATTGCAATTGGCGCAACGTTTAACGGAGATAGCCAAGGTAGAACAATTGCCAAGATTAGAAGGAAAGAAAATGTTTTTGATTCTGAACCCAAAAGGTAAAGGAAGCAAATAAGCCTGAAAAGGCGATTGAAAGAGAAAGTCGTAATTAGTAACAATAAAAAAAGGAGAATTTAGGACTATGCCTAAAATGAAAACAGTTAGCTCAGCCAAAAAACGTTTTAAAGTTACCCCTAGTGGTAAAATTAAAAGGGCTCAAGCTTTCAAGAATCACATCTTGACCAAAAAAACTACGAAGCAGAAGCGCGGATTAACCAAAATGGTTACTGTGAGTGAAGCCGACATGAGTAAGGTAAAGATTTTGTTGGGAATTGGAAAATAACCAACCGGCCGTTTGTTGGTAGGCCTAAAACACCAGGTTTCAAATTTGTTTAACCCGGGCCAGAGCCAAAAAGATTCCTTTGAAAATTGGAACGCTTAGGTCCAAAAAAACTAAAACACTATGCCACGTTCAGTCAATTCCGTTGCGAGTCGCGCTCGCAGAAAAAAACTCCTCAAATTAGCCAAAGGCTATTGGGGTAAAAGAAAAAATGTATTAACCATCGCCAAGCATACCATCGACAAAGGATTGGGATATGCTTACCGCGACCGTAAAACCAAGAAACGTAATTTCCGCAGTTTATGGATTGTTCGTATCAATGCAGGCGCACGTTTGCATGGATATAGCTACAGCCAATTTATGAACCTAGTTCATAAAAAAGGTTTAGGTTTGAACCGTAAGGTTCTTGCTGATATGGCTATGAACCATCCAGAAACTTTTGAAGCTATTGTTAAATCGGTAAAATAAGAGTTTACGCATTACGACTTAAAAAAAGAGGCTATCCGTAAGGATGGCCTCTTTTTTTGCTTTATAAACAAAATAAAGTTGGATGTTATTGGTTCAAAAAGGCTTTTTTGTTTCAAAATGGGATTTATAAATATTTTTGGCACGACTTAAGTTATTGAAAAACAATTATTTGTGTTTTTGTCACGCTTTTTGTATTGTTATACGAAACAAGCAACCATGAAAAATATTTTAGTTTTATTCGCTTTCATCTCCATCTTAGGAACTTCTTGCAAAAAAGATTTGATTGAAAAATATGAAGCTGACAAAGCCAAACAGGCTTCAAAGAATCAAGCTCAGAACATGAATGAATTAACAGTTGATCAAACCTTTGATTGGAAAACAAACAAGAGTGTAGTTGTGAAATTGAAAGGTACAGTGAACGCACCTGTAATATTGATGAATGAAAAGGGTGGCATACTGGTGAAGAGCATGTTGAAGAGTAATGAAGAATTGAGTGTAACAGTAACTTTAGCGAGTGCTGAAAAAAATATCAAAGCAGTTTATGCGGGCAAAATTTCTATTATAGAAGTTAGCACTAACCAAGTAAGCAAAGAGCTTTAAAAAGATGTAAAATTGTTGACCAGAATAGGCATTCGCTTTTTCTGGTCATTTTAGTTTTACCTGTTAATGAATGAATAAAGGAAGTAGCATAGATACCATTAAATTGCATAATCATTAAAGAATATGAATACCAATAAAAATCTTAAAATAACGAGACTAGTTATGATACTAGTATTGTATTTGCTTAATGCTGGGCAGAGAGTTAGTGCAGCCACTGAAACATTAACCACAGGTTCCTTTATTGTGAATATGGGAGTTGTGCCTCAAACTACAGGCAATGGTTTGAAGCCTTATGGTATGCTTTATGATTTAATGAAGAATTATGGCGTTCCAATTAAATGGGTAATCTCACAAAGCAAGGCAAAAGATGGAACTGACTTTACCTACAATAGTGTAAATTATAAGGGAGGTACTTTTATCATTCCTTATGAGTTTAGAACGAGTACCGTTAATTCGCGCATAACCTATTGGACTGGACAAGGAGTTGTTGGTGTAACAACCACATCGGCTTTAACAGTAGATGTTACGGTTACCCTAACAACTGCTCCATTTTGGGCAATGGACATAGATAATGGTGATATAGCAATTGACTTTTTAATAGATGCCGGAATTCCTTCAAGCGCTTATGCATACAGAACACCCAGCTCATTGACATCATGTGATGATTTATTTATTATGCCTCATGCCGATCCAACGTGGAGTACACATGGCGCATTGTTTAATTGGAACTTAACTAATAAGGGTGGAATTTGGGCAGGTTGTCATGCCGTAAGTGTGATGGAAAGTAGTGTTTGTCAAAATCCATCCAACTCATCTCAGAATTTAAATTTTCTTTCTACCAACAGATTGGTAAATTACAAAAATCATGATGATGGTTCTGCGCCATTTACGCATGCTTTACCAAATGACCCTGTGTTTCAATATATGGGTACTTCAGATGCTGCTCAAGACAATGGATCTGAGCAAATTTTTATGCCTATTAAAACTACTAGTGCCTGGAGAGCAACAACAAAAATTGGTACTTTTGACCCAACCCAATCAGATATTCCAACCTTATCTGCTGGTCCGGCTGCTGTAAATTTATATGGCAGAGGAATGGGAGACAATAATAGAGGTTTGGTTATGTACCAGGGCGGTCATGACATTGAAGGAAACAATAGTGCAAATATTGCCGCAATGCGTATGTTTTTTAATTGGTCGTATTTAGCATGTATGGATAAAGCACCCGTTGTTAGTTATTCCAATATTCCAGCGATTTTGGCTAATGGTACAACATATACAAACATTACCTGTTCTGCCACTTCAGCTGTTGGTTCAGGAAGTTATACTTATCAATGGTTTTCATCGGTATCTGGAACCTTTAGTGCACCAACTTCTGCCGTTACCAATTTCACTCCTTCAACAAGTTCTACTGTTCCCGCTTTTGTTTATTGTAGAGTGACAGATGCATGTGGAAGAATCACCATTAATCCATTAAGCATTACCGTGAATCCAAATGCAGCACCAGTTGCCATTTGGGACTCAAAAACAACTTTCATAAATACCACGGCTAGTGGCACTGTTACAGGTAATGATACTGATCCCAATAATAATTTAAATGCTTCATCGTATACCTTAACAAGTAATGCAAATCACGGAAATGTTACTTTGAATGCAAATGGTTCATATACCTATGTTCCCACAACTGGTTATACTGGTTCAGACAGATTTATTTATCAAGTTTGCGATATGGGACTGCCTGTTTATTGTGATACCGCTATTGTATATTTAACTGTTTACGCACCACCAACAGCATTAAATGACAGTGCTACTACCTTGATAAATGTACCCGTAAATTTAACACCATTGGTGAATGATGTGGCTGGTAGTTCAGCTTTGGTTACTTCAACACTTGCATTGGTTAATGCAACGGCACCTAATGGCACAACAATTGGTACTTTTGTGAAGAATGCTAACAATACAGTTACTTTTACGCCTGTAACTGGTTATACTGGAGTAGCTACCATTCAGTATTCTGTAAACGATGGATTGGGTCAGACCGCCACTGCATATTTACATGTATTGGTAAACCCATTACCTATTGCTGATGCCGATCAAGATGGAGTTCCAGATGAATCAGATGATTTTCCGAATGATGAACATAGAGCATTTAACAACCCATACCCTGCAACTGGATATTCAACGTTAATGTATGAAGACCTTTGGCCCTTTAAAGGTGATTATGATTTTAACGACTTAGTGGTAGATTACAAATTTAACACGGTAACCAATACCAACAATGAGGTGGTTGAAGTACAATATATATTTGTTTTAAAGGCCATTGGTGCAGGATTGCATAACGGATTTGGATTTCAGTTGGATAATATCTCTCCAACTAAAATTACTGCAGTATCTAGTGCAAAAACGAACGGTGCTAATTGGTTAACTTTAAATAGCAATGGAACAGAAAGCGGACAAACTTTTGCGAACATTGTTGTTTTTGATGATGTATTTAAATCGTTGAAGTGGCCTGGTACAGGTAAGATGGTGAATGTTTGGCTAAATGGTCCAGATGCAAACGCCTACGTTACACCAGATACCACCAGAATTACTGTTACCTTTTTGCAAAATGGTGTTGCTCCCTCGGGAGGTAGAGTTTCTATTTCTGATTTTTCTGCAACCAAATTCAATCCTTATTTAATAAAGGGTGATACAGGTTCATGGAATCAAGACAGAACAATTGAAATTCATTTACCTAACAGGGTTCCAAGTTCAAAAATGACAAGCTCTTTGTGGGGTAGGGGTCAGGACGCCAGCAAACCTGGTGAAAGTAAATATTATAAAACAACCAATAATCTACCTTGGGCAATTGAAACCTACGGAAACATTCCCCATATGCAGGAGAAAAAGGAGATAAGCACCGGATTTCTACATTTTCTAGAATGGGCAGAAAGTAATGGAGCAAGTTTTTCTAACTGGTTTGAAAATAATTCAGGACACAGGAATAATTCAAATTTATATATCCGATAATGGAGTAGTTAATTACCCAAAAAAAAAGACCACCTTTATTGAAGGCGGTCTTTTTTTTTGGGTAATATGTATTTAACTTTTAGTATTTATTTTTTCATGTAAATCATTCATCTCGGTGGTAATGATTTGGAGGGTTGAGGCAATTTTTTCAGATTCATTTCTGAGTGAGGCAATTTCTTCTTTGTTAGAGGCACTTAGTCTTTCTGCAAAGTGTTGGTTGCTTTTTGCCTCTAATCTTATTTGTTGATCCAATTGCTGATAGGCTTTTTGTTGGTTAATGTGTTCCTCTTCTATTAAAGCTTTGTTTTCATTTTGGGCCTTTTTGAGGTTAGACTCTACCGCTTGTATTTTTTTGTTCAGCATGAACCAAATTGCTATTGGTAAAATTAAAAGTATGGCAAGTGCTATCCAAAGGTATTGCGTGGTTGATTTTACTTGGTTAATCTTTTCCTCAAGTTCAACGAATTTATGCTCGTTCATTTTTTGTGCCTCCTCCATAGAGAACCTAGTTTGATTCAATGAATCGGAGGTTAGACTTATTTTGAAATTGGTAGAATTCAAAACTTCTTCTACCTGCTTCATTTGACTTTGCAAAGTATTAATTACTTCATCTTTTCCATTGATACCACTTTTAACAGAATTAATAGAGCCTTGAATAGCGGCTAATTTGTTGTTGAGCTTGATCATGCTGCTATCATAATCTTTTTTCATTACATAGGGAAGCGGTCCTCTAGGTTTAGCAGGTTGTGGAGTGGCTGTGGTGCCAGGTTTGTTGGCGGCAGGTCTTTGTTGGCTTGAACCGAAGACGGTGATAGATAAAATCAAACAAATGGTAAAAAAATACTTCATATAATTATAATTAGTGCCAATACACATGATATCTGGCGGATGACGACACAAAGATTGTGAAATTCACTTGAAATGAGCAAATTAACTTTACAGTTTTAATTATATTTTCATATCAAAGATATTCACCTATTTATCCACACCAAAAAACGGACGAAAACCTCCACTCATGGCTTTATCCTACAAGTCGTCAAAAAAATGGAAAATAGTGTGTAAAAAAAGGAAATAAAATCTTGAAAAGGCTTGGTGTTGCTGTATTTTTGACCAACCTTTATTCAGTATTTTTCATGAAAAAAAATATTCCTTTAGAGATAATTCTATGTCAAAACGTAGGAATTATCGTATCAATGGAAGTGAATCGAATTTATAGACCTTCTCAAATTGATGAAATGGGCACAAGGAATGCTCAACCTAGTTATGAAACGGATAATAATTTCCGTCTCAAAATGGAACAAAGGGCGGTTATTTTGATTCATAATGGGAGGGTTTTAGTAAGATGAAAATAGTTAATGTGTTGATATATAATATATTAAATTTTTGGATGGGTGTTTGGGGCATGCGTGCCAACATGCCAATAATGAACACCAAGCCTATGATACTACCGAATAAAGAATTCAATTACAGGGTCGTTTTGCACCTTTTTGGCCTTAGAAAAGCCAAGTTATACAACCTATTTTTGTTGTTAATTTCCTTTTTAGCGCCATTTATTTCCTATGGTGAAGGGACTAAACAAACCACACCATCGAGCTCAATATCTGCAGGTAATACCATTCAAATGCAAATAAATCGTTCGAGTGCGGGTGGTGACCCATCCTTATTTGCAGGTTGGACTGCCACAAGTGCAGACGATAGGTTGCATATTCATATTTCTGACTATACCACAGAGAAAGTCTATTTAGGATTTCAGAAAGTGGGAGGAGGCAATGTATTTTATCGTATTAAAAGACCTGATGGAACGGTTGTTTTGGGTCCAACTGCTGTTGCAACTTCAGGTGCAGGTTATATTTCTACATGGTCGCAAGCAAATATTGGTCCTAGCAACCTAACTGGAAATTCAGGCGGGTATAATGCAGTGGTGTTTGACCCAAATGCAAATGCGAATAGTAGGTTTAATGGTGATTTTTATATAGAGTTTAATACCAGCAATAGCTCGGCCAATACCAATGAAATCTTTTTGCATTATTATGATATTACTGTAGCAAATGGAGCTGCAAATAGCAATGTTAAAAATGGCCGCTTGTGGTCTTATAATTGGGGATTCAATTCACAAAGTTTTAGCTCTGGCGGTTTTTTTGGTAGTTTGTACGCTTACACACCAGACTCTGTTGTAACAGAGGTTGACTTGAATGGATTACAGCCTTATTATTTCAGGGTTTTTTGTAATTCGGATGGACCACGAACAGGACTTGGAGTTAATAATAATCGCAAATCGGTTGCAGGAAGTTCTGGTGATCCAATGTTCAAGTTGTTTTTAAATAATCCAGATTTAGATGCCTATCCATCAAATGTTGATGCGGATAGGAATGTTACATTTAATGGAATATCTGGTTGTGGGACAAATTATTGCTTGAATATTAGTATTGATGGGAGTGCTCTTACAGAGATTAGGTTAGATCTAAATAATGATGGCGATTATGTAGATGCGGTGGATAGAATTTTGGAACAGGCCGCCACTCCAGGTAGTAATTGTATTATTTGGGATGGTAAGGATGGATTAGGAAATAGCGTGGGGGCGAATGCGAATCTCAAAATTTCGGTGGTTTCCAAAGTGGGTGTAACACACTTGCCTGAGTATGATGCAGAAAATCATCCAAATGGGTATTTAGCCCAATTGATTCGACCAGCAGGAATTGGTACTTTAACCATGTATTACGACAATACAGGGGTTGGTGGCTCGCAAGATTCCCTTTTTGGAACTGCCCCGTCAGCTCCGGTGAGTGGAAATAGTGTAAATACCAATGGTATTAACAAATGGTCGAGTGATTTTGGTGATATGAAAACCATCAATACATGGTGGGTAATTGCCAAGTCAACTGTTTCAAACCAATCATTTACAATGCCAGGGTGTTCTAATTTAGGAATTACCAAAACTGACGGAAGAACCACCTATACTCCAGGTGGAACTACCACCTATACAATGGTGGTTTCGAATGCTGGTCCAAGCACAGCAACAGGTGCGGTGGTTACTGATAATGCGCCATCAGGTACAAGTATCACCTCTTGGTCGGCTGTTTTTGCTGGAGGCACTACAGGTACATCAAGTGGAACAGGTAACATTTCTCAAACAATTAATATTCCTTCCGGAGGAACTGCTACCTATACCGTTAATTTAAGTATTAATTCATCAAAAACTGGAAACTTAATAAATACAGCCAATGTGGCCGCTCCTGTTTCTAGTCCTGACCCAAGTTCAACAAACAATATTGCATCAGATACCAACGCTATTAATAGTTACGCTAATCTTGGCGTTACCAAAACAGATGGCTCTTCTACTTATACACCAGGTTCAAATGCTGTATATACTATTGTGGTGAGCAATGCTGGTCCTAGCGATGTTACCGGAGCAACTTTTACTGATAATGCGCCAAGTGGCACAAGCATTACTTCATGGTCGGCTGTTTTTGCAGGTGGCACAACAGGAACTGCAAGCGGGTCAGGAAATATTAGCCAATCATTAAATATCCCATCAGGTGGCAGTGCAACTTATACTGTAACAGTTGCTGTTCCAGCGGCGAGGACCGGAAATATGGTTAATACGGCTTCCATTGCTGTTCCTGGTGGTGTAACAGATTCTGTTGCTGGAAATAACTCTGCTACAGATACAGATAGTGAATTAAGCCAAACAGATTTAGGGGTTGATAAATTAGTAAATAATGCCACACCTACAGTAGGTTCAAACATTACTTTTACTATTAATGCTACCAATAATGGACCAAGTAACGCAAGTAGCGTGATTGTTAGGGACACTTTACCTAGTGGATACACCTTAGTAAGCGCCACACCTTCTGTTGGTACTTGGTCGGCACCAACTTGGACAATAGGAAATTTAAATAGTGGTGCCAGTGCAAGTTTAGTAGTTGTTGTAACAGTTAAATCGACAGGTAATTACGGTAATACTGCCAGAATTAGTGGTGGTCAAACCGATCCTGTTTCTGGCAATAATGTAAGCACAAATACTCCTGATGTAGATTTCTTTCCAATTGCAATGAGGGATGTGCTTAGTGTAAATGAAGATGTTACTTTAAATGGAAATGTGGGTGCCAACGACTCATTAAGTAATGATGGAGGTAACACCTATAATAACACCTGTCCAACTTGTACAAATCCGTCAAATGGGTCATTGACCTTTAATTCTAATGGAACCTTCACTTTTGCGCCAATAGCTAACTTTAATGGTACTACAAGTTTTATTTATCAGTTATGTGATGCAGATGGAGATTGCGATACAGCAGTAGTAAATATTACAGTTAGTCCAATAGATGATGCGCCAGTAGCTAACCACGATGCGGTAACAGCTACAGAAGATGTAACTTTAAATAGCACAGTAGTAACAAACGATGTAAACAGCGGTGATGGTGGCAACACTTATAACAATAGCTGTCCAACTTGTACCAGCACTTCTAATGGAAGCTTAACTTTCAACAACGACGGAACATTTACTTATGTTCCAAACGCGAACTTTAATGGCAGCGATAGTTTTGTATACCAATTATGTGATGTTGATGGCGATTGTGATACGGCTATTGT
>CAILJQ010000043.1 GCA_903834625.1 uncultured Bacteroidota bacterium | reverse complement strand
GAAGTAAATACAGCAAATAGGGTATATAAAATTGTGCATATTGGCGACTCACACATACAAGCCGATTGGTTCAGTGGCAAGGTAAGAGAGCTCTTGCAAGAATCATACGGAGATGCAGGCACTGGCATTGTATTTCCCTATAAACAAATCAAAACAAACGGACCGCGTTCCTTTCAATCCATATCTGCCAATACTTTTACGGCCAATAAAATTGTTAAATGCAAAACAGCTTGCGATATTGGCATTGCTGCTTATAACGCGCAAATACCCGCAGGCAGCAATCTTCAATTCATCCTTAAAAACGATAGCTTACCTCAATATGTTGAAATGCTACACCAATCTTATTCCTATGCTTCTCCTTCTTTTTACCTGAACCAGGATAAACAAGCCAGTCATTACCTGCAAACACAAAACGGAAATTTCCAAACTACCGCTTACCTGCAAAGTTGTGCAAGCAATTTTCAACTGCAAGCAGTAAACGATTTTATCCTCTATGCCCTTTTATGCCATAATGGAAAACCAGGTATTCGGTATTATACCGTAGGCGCCAATGGAGCCACCTTTCAGCAATATGCACAATCTGCTTTGTTCTTTGATCAACTCAAATACCTACAAGCAGATATGGTAATTGTTTCACTAGGTACCAATGAGAGTGTGAGCGATATCACCCAAGATACTTTTGATTTACAACTCAACCGTTTTCATCAACTGCTTACACAAGCAATTGGCAAAACCCCTGTAATATATACCACTCCGGCCGATAATTATTTGCGTAAGACCCTTATCAGTAGAAAAAAGGTAAAAGGCAAATGGAGGAAAGTAAAAAAGGTGCAATATGTAAACAATACCCAAGTAGAAATGATTAGAGAACGTATGTTACAGTTTTGTGCGCAAAACAATATTATGTGTTGGGATATGTACAAAGCCATTGGTGGAGATACCTGCATGAAAGAGTGGGTAAAAACAGGCTATGCAGCAAAGGACCATATACACTTTAGCAAAGGTGGATACGAAATTCAAGGCACTCTCTTATTTGAAGCATTACTAAATTACGTATTCACAGAATGAGTCCTACCCTACAACAGATTCTAGACCAGCTTTTGTATAAGCCAGAAGACCCAATTTTATTCAATAGTGGGTTCTTTTTATACTTCCTACTTGCCTTTATGGGTGCTTATTTGCTGTTTCATGAAAACACGGTTGTAAGGACAAAAATATTTACCCTATTTTCTCTCTATTTCTTTTACAAAGCTTGTGGCTTTTATGTGGTATTGGTTCTTATTGCTGCCGTTGTAGATTTTAACTTATCTAACTTCATTTACCAAAGCAAAGACCCTAAAAAGAAAAAAGCCTTATTGGTGGTAAGTATTGTAATCAATATTGGCCTACTTGTTTATTTTAAATATACCGATTTTTTTATTGGCATAAGTAACGATTTAGGCTTCACTCATATTAGTCCGTTAAGCCTTTTGTTACCCATTGGCATTAGCTTCTACACCTTCGAAAATATCAGTTATACCATTGATGTATACAAAGGAAGTTTCACTCCTGTAAAGAGATTTTGGGATTATTTATTCTTCCTTAGTTTCTTTCCGAAGTTGGTGATGGGACCTATAGTGCGTGCCTCCGATTTTATCCCTCAAATTGGCAAGCCTTACCAACTCCATGAAACAGCATTGGCAAAAGGTGCCTACCTCATTGCCTCTGGACTTATTAAAAAAGTAATTATCAGTGATTTCATTTATGTGAATTTGGTTCAATACGTTTTTGACGCTCCCATGCGATACAGCGGCCTAGAATGTTTATTAGCCGTGTATGGATATGCCTTGGTTATCTATTGCGATTTTAGTGGCTACAGTGATATGGCTATTGGTTTGGGGAAATGGCTTGGATTCGACATCAATATCAATTTCTTATCACCCTACCAAAGTAAAAACATTACTGAGTTTTGGCGCAGGTGGCATATCAGTTTAAGCAGTTGGCTCAGAGATTATTTATACATTCCTTTAGGAGGAAATAAAAAAGGAAAAAGAAGACAGTATATCAATTTATTTATCACCATGCTTATTGGTGGCTTATGGCATGGCGCCAATTTTACTTTTATTATTTGGGGAGCTTTACACGGGGCTGCATTGGCCTTGCATAAATTGGTAGGAGAACGTTTACAACTATTTAGCAAGCTCTCGTCAAGTTGGCAAAATAAATTAAACATACTCCTTACCTTTCATTTTGTATGTTTGGCCTGGATCTTTTTTAAATCTGAATCATTAGGCAATGCCATTGACATGTTGAACCAAATTGTTTTTCATTTCCAATTCTCACTCCTTCCAACAGTAATCACGGTATACGCATCTGTTATTTGGATGATGGTATTTGGCTTTACCATCCATGCGTTACCAGATGGTTTGGCCGATGAAATTATAACCGTAATTCCAACCATTCCTGTGTGGAAATATGTAGCAGGTTTTACCCTTTTGATAATAATTTTGGTTCAGTTTAAAACGGCCACACCCGTGCTTCCTATTTATCTGCAGTTTTAATCCCTATAGCGTTTGCGTGAAAGCAGAGAGTTCATTATCTAACCACCGCACTAATCTTTTTCCATAAAGCATCATCAAAACCAGATACGGCGAAGTTGGGATTATTAATATCACTGGCATCTCCCATGCGTATTACTACCATATTTTTGCTTGGTATTACATAAATCCTTTGATCACTTGCACCCATAGCAGCAAACATATCAGCGGGGGCACTGGGAATAAGCGAACCTAAATACACATTCTGTTCGCTGGGAATCATAAAATTTGATTTACCATTTAACCACCATAAATACCCATATGCAGGATTAATTTGTTGCGAAGTATTGGTACAAGCATTTAAAAATGCCTCATTCAAAACTTGGATATCCTTCCATTTCCCCTTATTCAAAGCCAATAAACCAAACCTTGCCATGCTTCGGGCGCTGCTGTGGTAAATGGTAAAAATGGGACCAAAATTCCAGAAGCCATCCATACCAATTTTATACTTCAACTTTTCATTGAAATAGGTTTCAAAAGGCTGCTTGCTGGCATTGGCCACCACATCTGTGAGCTTTTGAAAGATATTGCTATAGGCCCAACGGGTGCCTGCATCAGCCACATAGGTGATATTAGATTTGATCATCAATTGTTTGGTATCATCATTCCCAGAGGTCATGGTAAGCAAGTGTCTTACGGTAATCAAATTTTCTTTGTCTAAAGGCATGCTGGTCCAACCGCTAGTTAAATAGTCTGAAACCTTATTGTTAATCGCAAGCAATCCTTCCTCTTGCGCAATACCTGTGCTTGCGGCCACCAAGGTTTTCCCTGCACTGTTCCATTGCCAGGTATTGGTGGCAGTGTGCCCGTTAAAATATTCCTCCATCACTATTCTACCATTCACCAAAATGATAAACGACTTGCTATTTTTCTGTGCCAAAAAATCTTTTAAGGCCTGAACCGAGTCAAGGTTCCAGTTTAAACTGGCCATCGATTTAGTATCCCATACAGATGTGGTATCACCAGGAAAATACATGGTCTCAGGTATTTCTACCACCTGGGTAGCTTGTTCTTTTTTGCAACTACTTAGAACAAAAATGAAAAAGAAAATAGAAAGAAATGTCCTCATAGGATTTTGGCTTTTATAATAATCTTGGATGGACGAATATAAGGAAGGTTTAAATCAGTGAAATTAAAAAAGGGGTTTCAAGGAAAAACCTTGAAACCCCTTTATTTACTAGTGGGCCCACCTGTCCCGATGCATCGGGAGAACCAGGCACT
>CAILJQ010000042.1 GCA_903834625.1 uncultured Bacteroidota bacterium | reverse complement strand
TGGCAGATATAATTGGTGGCATCTACAATATTGTTAATTGGGTTCAGACCAATGGCTTTTAGTCGGTTTTGCAACCAAGCCGGAGAAGGTTTAACGGTAATATGTTTGATGAGTAAACCGCTGTAACGCGCGCAGCCACTGCCCTCTACAATATTTACCGCAATAGGGCAAGGCTCTACCCCAAGGGTAACATGTTCTAATTCTTTTCTTTTGTGCTTCACGCCCAAGGCGTATAAATCGCGGGCTACCCCGTAATGACTGGCAGCATCGCCTCTATTGGCAGTTAAACCAATCTCGAGAATTTGGTCTTCGTATACTTCAAAATAATCGGCCGCAGGCTTTCCTACTTCATAAGTGTTGGGTAGTACCAAAATTCCGTCATGACTGGTACCTAGGCTCAATTCATCTTCGGCGCAAATCATTCCCTCGCTTACTTCGCCACGAATTTTGGCTTTGTTAATAGCAAAAGGTTCGCCCTTGGTAGGGTAAACGGTAGTACCCACGGTGGCAACCAATACTTTTTGTCCGGCCGCCACATTGGGCGCACCACACACAATTTGTTTTATCTCTGAACCAAGGTTTACCTTACAAACACGTAATTTATCGGCATTGGGATGTTTTTCTGCCTCCAGCACTTCCCCAATTACAATGCCTTTTAGTCCGCCCGGGATGGTAAAAAACGGACTGGTATCTTCTACCTCTAATCCGCAACCTGTAAGCAACTTGCCTATCTCTGTAGCATCGGCATCTGTTTCAATAAAATCTTTTAACCATTTATAGCTAATCTTCATGAACTTTTCTTTTAGGAATAAGGTGCGAAAATAAGAATAAAAAAGTCTTTTTGATTCTGTTTTTAGGCCTTAATTTGCAGGCACAAATGAAGAAAACACTTGTTATAGGCGCTTCAGAAAAACCTGAGCGTTACGCTTACAAAGCCACCAATATGTTAAAAGAATACAAGCATGAGGTGGTGGCATATGGCAACAGAAAGGGTGAAATAGAAGGAACGCCCATAAGCACTGAATGGCCAAGCAGCAATGATTTTGATACCGTAACGCTCTATATCAATGCGGGCATTCAAGCAGATTTTGAGCAGAAAATAATGGATTTACAGCCCAAGCGTGTGGTATTTAACCCTGGCACAGAGAACCCCAGTTTTGAAGCCAAGTTAGCAGCAGCAGGCATTGAGCCCATAGAAGCATGTACCTTGGTGATGTTGCGTACGGGTCAATATTAAAGTAAAGGCAATTCGGTTCGAACCGAAACATTCTACAAAATTTGTCAAATAACAAACAATGTGCATTTGTAGGTAGGTAAAGTGTTTTACCTGCTTATATATTTGCGAGGCAATTAGCCAAGTATTCTACCCCAAACCCACAGATGATGAAAAAAATAGCTGCACTTTTATTGCTTACTGCTTTGGTGGTAAGTGCTTGTCAATCGCCTAAAGAAAAGGCCCTAAGTAAAATTAAAGGATTGGAAGGCAATGACAGTGCCTTTACCAATGAGTTAATGACCGAATTAAAAACGGCCTATGTAGATTTTGCCAAAGCCTATCCAGATGATGAGTTGGCACCCGAGTATTTGTTTAAAGCGGCCCAAAGATCTATTGCTTTAGAATTACCCAATGAGGCCTTAGAGCATTTGAATATGTTGGCAGAGAAATATCCTAAATCTCCTTTTGTAGAAGATGCTACTTTTTTAGCAGCATATACCTGTGAAAACAACCTCAATGATTTACCCAAAGCAAAGGCATTGTATGAGGAGTTTGTTAAAAAATATCCAAAGAGTGAGTTGGCCAAAGATGCGCAGTTTGCCTTGGAGAATTTG
>CAILJQ010000041.1 GCA_903834625.1 uncultured Bacteroidota bacterium | reverse complement strand
CCAAAAGACCTCTACACAGAAAAATATAACGACACCAAACAAAAAACCTATTACGCGCTTCAATTGCCCAACAAGGAATTTTACATCATCAACTACCTGCAACCTGGTAACCGCATAAAGCAAGAAACCACCTGCAATGAATATGGCAGCAAGTGCACAGAACGCATTTATCATTATAACAAAGCGGGCATCTTACAAAGCATAGAAACAAAAGAAACACAGCCCTGTGCAGAAATCATCATTAACGGCAAAAAGCGCGGGGCTTATATTGGCAATGAATTAGATGGTAAATGAAATTAGCTTGCCCTCATAAGCAAATAATATCGTGCAGATTTCGCAGATGTTAAATCAAGATTTCGCAGATTAGGGGCTACTCAATTCAATGTTTTTAGTTGCAATTTGTAGCCCTATTTAATTACAAACGAGTTAATCTGCGTTATCATTCTTTAATCCGCGTTATCGGCGAGAAATGGATACCCAATCACCTAAAAGCATAAAACAAAAGCAGTAAATCCAAACTACAAGCAAAGAATATTAGCTTGCCCTTAAACTTACCTTAAAAACAATGCAAATCACTTATACATTTGGATGAACGGCAAGCACATTTTCAATTTCTTTTTGAACATTCGTGTTACCTAAAAACTCACTTTATGAAAAATGCACTCAACTGGTTCGAAATACCTGTATCGGATTTTGAACGCGCCAAAAAATTTTATGAAACCATGCTTGCTTGTGAACTTATGGAAATGCCTTTCCCAGACGGAAGATATGGCATGTTACCCGCCGATATGGAAAACGGTGTAGGTGGCGCCATTGTGCAAGGCGATGGATTTACGCCTTCTGATAAAGGCTCTATTATTTACCTTAATGGAGGTGATGATTTGAGCATTCCCCTTTCCAGAATTGAAGCCGCAGGAGGAAAAATTGTTTTACCTAAAACCTCTATTGGTGGCAACGGATTTATGGCCCATTTTATAGATACCGAAGGAAATAGGGTTGCCTTACATTCTATGGCTTAAAAGTACCCCTTACATCATTCATGGTTTTGGTTCAGACCTTTTGGGTTCGGTCTGAACCAAAACCTCATGTAAGTAAAATAAACAAGTGATGACGCTAGAAAAATTACAATATCCTATTGGGAAATTTATCAAACCAAGCAGTTTGGTGAAAGAAGATTTCTTGCACCACATACAAGATATTTCTGAGTTCCCACAAAAGCTAAACGCCGCGGTAAAAAACATTAGCGAGCAAGAACTCAATACGCCGTATAGGCCGGGTGGTTGGACGGTAAGGCAAGTGATTCACCACTGCGCAGATAGCCACATGAACGGACTCATTCGTTTAAAACTAACCCTTACAGAAGACCAACCCATTATCAAACCCTACGCCGAAGCAAAATGGGCTGCTTTAGACGATGGCAAAAATTTACCCATAACAGCATCTATGCAAATAATAGAAGGCGTAAATCAGCGCTGGTCGCATCTACTACAACAGCTCCCAGAAACAGATTTGCACAAAAGTTATTTTCATCCACAATACGGTGAAACGTATACGCTCTATCAACAAACCGCGCTATACGCTTG
>CAILJQ010000040.1 GCA_903834625.1 uncultured Bacteroidota bacterium | reverse complement strand
TCCACGCCAATTATTTCATCAAACATTTTGGCTGCCAAAGTGCCCAAAGCAATGGTGTCTTCGTCTCTTCTATCTCCTACACCAGCAATGATTCCAACATGCTTGGCATCTATTTTGGCAAGCATTTCTGCGATGGCCTGGAATCCTGCTGCATTATGTGCATAATCAACCATTACTTCAAAGTTTCTGAACCTAAAAATATTCATTCTTCCTGGTGTTTGTGCCGGTCCGGGAATGAATGTTTGAAGTGCAATACGCATGTCTTCAATTTTGAAATTTCTGATAAATCCGGCAAGGAGAGTTGGCAAAATATTTTGAATATTATAGCTTGCCCTGCCACCGTAGGTTAAAGGAATATTTACTGCCTTTTCAACCCTTATTTTCCATGTTCCCTTACAAATTGTAACGAATCCGTTTTCATAAATGGCAGCCAAGCCTCCGGTTTTCATGTGTTCTTGAACCAAAGGATTGTTTTCATCCATGGTAAAGTAAGCTACTTTGCATTTTAAGTTTGTTGACATGCCAGCAGTCCATTTGTTATCTGCATTTAATATGGCATATCCACCCGGAAGCACACTATTAGGCACAACAGCTTTTACCCTTGCTAATTGTTCTATGGTATCTATATCTTGCAATCCTAAATGGTCTTCGGCAATATTTGTAACAATGGCCATATCGCAATTGTGAAAGCCCAATCCTGCTCTTAAGATTCCACCCCTTGCACATTCTAATACCGCAAAATCTACAGTTGGATCTTTTAATACAAATTCTGCACTAACAGGTCCGGTGCAATCTCCACGCATCATCAACTGGTTTTGAATGTAAATACCGTCTGTGGTGGTATATCCTACTTTGTAACCCATGGTTTTTACCATATGAGCCATTAGCCTGGTTGTAGTGGTTTTTCCATTGGTACCTGTCACAGCAATAATAGGAATTCTTGCAGAGGTGCCTGGAGGGTATAACATATCAATTACAGGTTCAGCCACATTTCTTGGTAGTCCTTCTGCAGGGTCAATATGCATCCTGAATCCAGGGGCTGCATTTACTTCCAAAATAGCACCCCCATTGTTTTGTATAGGCTCACTTAAACTTTCTGACATGATATCAATACCACATATATCCAACCCTATGATTCTGGCGATGCGTTCGCACATGAAAATATTGTCTGGATGAACAAAGTCTGTAACATCGGTGGCAGTTCCTCCTGTGCTTAAGTTTGCGGTTGGTTTGAGCCAAAGCTCTTCACCTACTGGTAAAATACTTTCGAGGGTTAGTTTATTTTTTTGTAAGATATCAAGTGTGAAATCGTCAACCTTAATACTGGTAAGCGTTTTCTCATGGCCAAATCCTCGTCTAGGGTCTAAATTGGTAAGATCAATTAACTCTTTAATGGTGTGTTTACCATCACCAGTAACGGCTGCTGGTTTTCGGATGGCAGCTGCCACAAACTTATAGTTTATAACTAATACCCTATGGTCTAAGCCAGTAATGAATTTTTCTACGATAACACCTCTTGAATACTTTTTAGCAGCCTCAAGGCCTCTCAAAGCATCTTCTCTGTTTCTAATATTAGTTGTGGCACCCTTGCCATGGTTGCCATCTACAGGCTTGGTTACAATGGGATATTTTACACTCTCTATAGCGGCATCTAATCCTTCTTCTGTATATACAATACGGCCTTTTGGCACTGGGATTTCTGCTGCCTCCAATAAATTCTTCGTTTCCTCTTTGTCGCAAGCAATATCAACTGCAATGCTACCTGTTGTGCTAGCAATGGTTGCTCTAATTCTTCTTTGGTTCACACCGTAACCCAATTGAACCAATGAATGTCGGTTCAGCCTAATATACGGAATACCTCTTGCTACGGCCTCGTCTACAATACAACCGGTACTTGGACCTAACCTTTCATCCTCTCTTATTTCTCTTAAATTCTGTATGTCTTCTGCTAATGAATAAGGCTCACCATTAATAAGTGCCTCAGCAATTTTTACGGAGGCTTTAGCAGTGTATATACCTGCTTTTTCTTCCATATAACTGAATACTACATTATAGATGCCGTGTTTTCCGGTGGTTCTGGTTCTTCCAAAGCCACATTCCATTCCTGCTAAGGTTTGTAATTCTAGGGCAATGTGTTCAATTACATGGCCCATCCAAGTTCCTTGTTCAACCCTCTGGAAAAAGCCTCCCGGGGCACCAATTGAGCATCTATGGGAGAACATAGTTGGAAACATAGCCTCCAATCTCTCTTTGAAACCCTCAATTTTATTAGTCGGCCTTTCTTCCATTTCTTCAAGATCAAGGCGCATTTGAATGAGTTTATGACGTCTGCTGCTCCAATAATTTGGTCCGCGCATTACTTTTATGTCAAGAATTTTCATAGACTAAAGGATTTAATTTAGCACAATATAGCAATCCTATTTTGATTTCAAAATCCTGAAAATATGCTTCAATCTTTGGTTCAATGAATTTTGTCTATTTATTTATTTTGGAAGTTGACAATAAAAATTTGCCTAGTTTGCCTTGAATCCTATATTCGCAACGCATCATATTTAATGTAACATTGGAAAAACCACAAGGAAAGCTCATCTCAATTGGAGGGGCAGAGGACAAAGGAACAGATTTAGAGCAAGGTTTTGTGCAAAGAAATCGTTTGAACTTTTTTGAATTAGGTATCTTAAGACGCATTGTTAATGAAGTTGGAGGTACTGATAAACGTATTGAAGTAATTACTACAGCATCTTCTATTCCCGCAGAAGTTGGTGAAAATTACCTTTTTGCTTTTGGAAAAATTGGCTGTAACAATATTGGTATTATTGATATTCGAAACAGGCAAGACGCAGCAAACCCTGAAAATATTGAGCGCATTCGTTCATGTGATGGGGTGATGTTTAGTGGAGGCGACCAATTGAGGTTAACCAGTATTTTTGGTGGAACAGAAATATATCAAATTCTGCATGATAGACTAACCAATGAAAAAGGTTTTGTACTAGCTGGAACCAGCGCTGGAGCGATGGCTATGAGCAATACCATGATTTACCAGGGTAAAAGTGATTTAGCACACTTGAAAGGTGAAGTTAAAATAACCACTGGACTGGCTTTTGTTGCCAATGTTATTATTGATTCGCATTTTGATAAACGTGGAAGGTTTAACAGACTTGCACAAGCTGTTGCTAGTAACCCACAATGTACAGGCATTGGTTTGGGCGAAGATACAGGTGTGGTAATTACTAATGGAAATGAACTTGAAGTAGTTGGAAGTGGTGCAGTAGTTATTGTTGATGGGAAAGATATTCAACATTCAAATATTACTGATATTTCTGAGGGATCGCCCATCTCTATAGAAGGCCTTAAAGTAAACATCTTGGTAAACGGAAATGGCTACCTATTAAAAGAAAGAAAATTTTTAGAAACCGCCTTGAAACAATCTCCTGAATTATTAAACATTAATTAAGCAAGATTGTATGAGAAATTTAAATGAAGATGAATTTGTGGTAAGAGAGGATTACTTATCATTTGTGGCTGAAGTGCCTGAAATTCCAGGTTGTTCAGCTTGTGGCAACACGCCCGGAGAAGCAATAGAAAATTTAAAGAAAATATTATTAGACTTGGGTTTAAATTAATATCCTCTAATTTTATAAATTTGAGTAGCAATGAGAAAAAGTAGGCTACTCTTTATTTTCTACTTTACATTTTTTGTAGAGGCCTATGCTAGCAGAATTACAGGTTCCTCTGGTAATGAGCTATTGTACCTATATCTCCTATTGCTGGTAGTTTTTGTTTTCCCCATTGGAATAGATTATTCTATTAGATGGTGTATTAGAAAATGGAAAGAAAGAAAATTTCTCAAGAAGTACGAGGATTTTGAAAACCTTATTTAACCGAGAATAAGATTATTTATATATAGCAATATATTCCTCCCCACCTGATTTCATGCTAGCGCGGTACATCCCTTCCGAGTTAAACGGAAGACTAATGTTCCCCGTTTTATCTATAGCTATTAAGCCTCCTTCTCCGCCAAGTTTCACGAGTTTTTCCATGACTACTATTCTACAAGCCTCTTCAAGCGATAATCCCTTGTATTCTATTAAACAAGAAATATCATATGCTACAACTGCCCTTAAAAAGAACTCACCGTGGCCTGTACACGAAATTGCACAAGTCTGGTTGTTGGCATAAGTTCCTGATCCAATTACAGGAGTGTCGCCAATCCTTCCAAATCTTTTGTTGGTCATACCACCCGTGCTTGTAGCAGCTGCCAAATTCCCTTTCATATCAAGTGCAACAGCACCCACAGTTCCAAACTTTTTTTCTGTATGAATTGAGCCCGCTTTATGGTCTAATTGATAATTTTCTGTATTCACGAGTTCTTGCCATTGCTTATATCTTTCTTCAGTATAAAAATACTTGTCATCCTCTAGGTTCAGCCCGTTTAATTTCCCAAACGCTTCGGCATCTTTTCCTGCCAAAAAAACGTGACCAGATTTTAGCATAATGGTGCGCGCCAAGGAAACTGGATTTTTTATATTGCTTATACCTGAAACCGCACCAGCTTCTAGTGTATTTCCATCCATTATTGCAGCGTCCATTTCATGAGTACCTTTGTTGGTAAACACAGCTCCTTTTCCTGCATTAAATAAAGGAAAATCCTCTAAGCTCATAACCGCTGCTTCAACGGCATCCATGCTAGATCCTCCTTGCGCCAATATTTTAGCTCCTTTTTGAAGGGCCTCTTTAAGCCCCTTTTTGTAAAGAGCCTCTTTTTCAGTGGTCATTAATGAGGGCAAAATAGTACCCGCGCCACCATGAATGGCAATGGAAAATTGGTTCATACCTACAAAAATGTGGATTTAAAACTTACTAAAAAAGGAATAGAGTAGTGTGTGTTTTTACTTACCACTCTGCTGTTGGGTCATACCTAAAAACTTCACTCATTTCTTCTACAAGCGGAGAAAGATGTTCTGTATGTTGACATATTCTACCACCATAAATCGGCTGCCATTCATTGCTTGCTGGAATTTGCAAACCCGCTTTCAGAATAATAGGTGTAATGGTAGCTAACCATTTATCTCTAAGAGCAAGTTCTCCCTCAAAAATTCCTTCAGTAATAAGGGCATCTTCATGTGCACTTTCCTCAAACATTCCAAGGGCGTAATTCCAGGCTTGGTTTAGCGCTGCTTGCATCCTGTTATGGCTATTTTCATTGGCCTGACCCAATTTTACTAACCAAGTATTGGCATGAAATACATGGTATTTCAATTCACCTTTTACTTTTTTGGCAACTTTGGCTAAAGGCTCGTAACTTGAGTTTGCTAATGCCTCAAAACGTAATTGGTCTGCGTGGTCGAATAAAAAATGCCTTACTAAACTAAAATCATATTCTCCATTGGGCAACTCCAAAAACCGTGCGTTATGAAATTGAGCAGCACCTCGCATGAAAGCAACAGTATCTGGTTCTTGTTCACCTAAGTCATTCAACAATTGGAAAATAGCTTGGGATTGACCTATTTTATCTTGGGCCATACTGCTAAAAGAAATGTCTTCTTCTAATATGGGTCCGAGGCCCGTCCATTCACTGTTTCTATGTCCAATGATCAATAAATCATCGGCCATTTTATATAATAGTTCTTTGATTGCTTGCGTGTTCATACTTTATTTCTATTGAGGGTAGGGTTAAACGCCTTTTTTGTATTTGTTGATTTTCTCCATCACTTTATAGCCACCAGCCTCGCGGTACTGCTTTTCTGGTACGGTTTCAAAAATGTCCGAATCATCATATTCAGAACTATATACATCGCGGGTTTTAACTACCCAAATATTTACACTTAATCCTCTTCTTCCATATTGTTCTTTGGCAAAAATGAATGCCATTTCAGCATTTGGCGCATGAACAATTCCAACATGCATATGCTGGTCGCCTCTGCGCTTTTGGTGAAATACTTCATATGTTTCCCATTGATCAAGTTCTTTGAGTGGGTCAATTGGATTTTCAAGATCTATTTCTGCACGAGTAATTCGCGGGTCGAGTGATTTTATCATAGTGGTAATTGCTCTAATAAAGGATTAGGCTAATGGAACAATGTATTTGCTTTCAGTGGTGTTTAAGGCTTCTCTTACCCATCTGCCGCGCTCTTCAGCATTTCTTCTAACTGCTAATCTTTCGGCATTACAAGGTCCGTCACCATTCACAACACGTTTAAATTCATCCCAATCTGGCTCAGTATATTCCCATTTACCTTCGGCATTTTTCTTCAAATTTGGATCAGGAAGCGTTAAACCTAAATCCCAAATTTTAGGAACATACATATTCAAAAATTGCTGACGCATATCGTCGTTACTTGCCATTTTCACCTTCCATCTCATCAAGATTTCTGTATGGTTAGAAATTTTATCGCTTGGTCCGAAGAAATGCATGATTGGTGGCCACCAACGGGTGAGTGCAGCTTGCACCATTTCGCGTTGTTTTGGTGTTCCAGTGGCTAAGGTTACTACGTTATCATGACCATATTTTAAATGGAATGATTCTTCTGTACAAATTCTATCTAAGGCTCTGCAGTACGGACCATAACTACCTTTTGCGTTTGCAACTTGGTTGATAATCGCACCAGCATCAATAAGCCATGCAATAATACAAGCGTCGGCCCATGTGAAGGCAGGGTAATTAAACACATTAGAGTATTTAGATTTTCCTGTAATAAGGTCGTTGATCATTGCTTCACGACTTTTACCCAAAGTTTCAGCAGCGCTATATAATAGCTGTGCATGTCCAACTTCATCTTGAACTTTGGCCATCAAGGCAAGTTTTCTTTTAAACCCAGGTGCCCTGGTAATCCATGTACCTTCAGGCAATGCACCAATAATTTCGCTATGTGCATGCTGTTCAATCATTCGAACCAATTGTTTGCGATATTCTTTCGGCATCCAATCTTTCGGTTCAATTTTCTCTCCTTTTGCAATTCGAGCTTCAAATTCAGCCAATTTTTGAGGGTCTTCGCCCGCAATCATCTGTGCTGCCTTGTCATTTGGGTCGATGTAAGCGTTTCCGTACATAAGTTTTGGTTTGAAATATTTTAAGGTTTGTAATTAATATCTGTAACAAGTTTTTTTCTGAGTCCGCCTAATACAAAATCACTGATTTTTTGAGCAATCTCATTCACACCCATTTTGCCTTCTGGTCTATACCATTCATTGATCCAATTCACGCTGCTAAGCACGCTTAACACGGCAAACTTCACATCTACATGATCAAAAACATCTTCTTGTACACCACTTTCCATTATTTTGGTAAACTCGCTTTCGTAGTGATTTCTCAGCTGCACAAAATCGTTCAATGAATTTTCTGGCAAACTCCTCCACTCCCTCAGGAATACAGCGCTTTTGTCAATGTCTTCGGTAATAATTTCTACATGATGAAGGATGGCTTTTCTCAATCTTTCTTCTGCATTAAAATATATATCATTAACCTCGGCAATGCTTGAAAGAAACTTATTCGCCATACTAAAGCAAATCATCTCAAGAATCTCTTCTTTAGATTTTATGTGATGGTATAAACTAGCTGCTTCAATGTTTAATTCGTTCGCAATGTCACGCATAGAACTAGCCGCATAGCCTTTTTTTCTAAAAAGCTTTGCTGCGGTAGAGATGATTTGCTCTCTTCTATTTATTCCCGAGCCTTCAGCCATAATAACTAACGTTTGTTAGGCAAAAATAGCAATTTGGGTAAAACTAGCAAGGATTTTTTTTAGTTCATTATCAGCCTAATATAAATACGCAAGGTATTTTATGGAATTCGGGTTTTTGCTGCTTCCATTGTTGGAGGGTTTTGGTTTGAACCCATCCCTTTGTAGCGCTCATATTGCAGGCTATGCATAATTTTGAATGACCAGAGCAATGGGTGATTAAATCTTCAAGGAGTTGTCTGTTTCTGTATGGGGTTTCCATAAAAATTTGAGTAATTCCTCTATGGGAAAGAGATTCCAACTCCTTTATTTTTTTTGCCCTAGCATTTTTATCAATTGGCAGGTATCCGCTAAAGGTAAAGGTCTGTCCGTTAAAACCACTTCCCATTAAGGCCATCATCAAACTACTTGCGCCTGGTAAGGGAATTACCTCAATGTTTTTTGTTTGAGCCAATGCAACCAAAGCTGAGCCAGGATCAGCAACACATGGTAAGCCAGCATCACTAATGATACCAACATCATTGTTTTCCAGCAATTTTAACAAGGCAGGAACTTCTTCTTGTGAGGTATGCTCATTGAGCAGATGAATAATCAGCTCAGGTTGTCCTAGTTTTAAGCCTAACTTTTTGATCAAAGCTCTCGCTTCTTTCTCGTTTTCAACAACAAAATACTGAAGGTGGTGAACCATTCTTTTCACCATATTAGCGATAAAATCCTCGGGGTTATCGTCGCTTAGGAAGTTTGGAATGAGAAATAATTTCCCGTAGTTCATGGTATGATTATTTTAAATTGTTGACAGTTAGTTATTTAAAACAATAAAAATAAAGGTTGATTTTTGACGATTCCGCCCTTATTTTCGCCGTTCTTAAAATATTATAGATGGCAATATTAACGAAAATAAGAAACAGATCAGGATTAGCTATAGGTGTTGTAGGTGTGGCACTAGGATTATTTGTGGTCTCAGATGCGCTAAATTCCAATATGGGATTGTTCAGCGGTTCCCAAACGAACAACGTTGGTGAAATTGACGGTGAAAAGATCGGTATCAAGCAATTTGACGATAAATTACAACTCAATTTGGCCAATTTTCAAAAGCGCACCCAACAAGAGAATATTGACGAAAGTACGCGTGGGCAAGTTCGTGACCAAACTTGGAATGAATTGTTAAATACCTACATGATGATGAAAGAGTATGAGCAATTGGGCTTACAAGTTGGGGAGGAAGAATTAGCAGATATGATTTATGGCAGCAATATTCATCCTCAGATCAAACAATCATTTACTGATCCAGCAACAGGCATGTTTGATGTGAATAATGTGAAAAGATATTTGAAACAAATGTCTGATGGAACAGATGAAACAGCTAAAGCCCAATGGAAAGAATTTGAAGATTATTTGGTTACTGAAAGTCTGCAAAGAAAATATTCAAACATTCTTAAGAAAGGACTTTATGCTACAAGCCTAGAGGCAAAAAATTTGTATACCAATAGAACACAATCTGCTGAGGTAAATTTTGTAGCATTATCATACAGCACTATTGCAGATTCTGCTATTATAGCAGAAGATGGCGATTTGAAATCGTACTTCAAAAAGAACATGGAGAAGTATAAAGAGCGCGAAAATTCTCGCAAACTTGAGTTTGTTGTTTGGGATTTTGCCCCAACATCTGAAGATAGTGCTACTGTTCAAAAATGGGCTTTCGATCAAGTAGCACAGTTTCAAGCTGCAGACAACGATACTAACTATGTTGATTTGAACAGTGATTCAAAATTTGATGCCAGACCAAAAAGAAGAAAAGAATTCCCTGAATCGGTTCAGGCAAGATTGTTCCGTGATTCTGTTGGAACCGTTATTGGACCTATTTTTGAAAATGGAAAATATAGCTTGTATAAGATTGCAGGTGTAACTCAAGATTCAGTTTATTCTATGCGTGCAAGCCATATTCTTATTAGAGTAGAGGGCGCTACAGATGCAGATACAAGCGCTGCACAGAAAAAAGCAAATGATATATTGGCTCGTGCTAAAAAAGGCGAAGACTTCACTGCCTTGGCTTCTGAGTTTGGAACAGATGGAACCAAAGATAAAGGTGGAGATTTGGGTTGGTTTGCTGAAGGTGATATGATCAAAGAATTTGGTGATGCAGTTAAAAATGGTAAAAAAGGTGATCAATTTGTTTTAAAAACTCAATTTGGTTTCCATGTAATTAAAATTACTGATGACAAAACCAAGAAAATGGTTTGTGCAGGTATTGTAGAGCGCTCTGTGGAAGCCTCAGAAAAAACAACTACCGCAGCTTATAACGACGCCAGTCAATTTGCTGCTAATAGCAGAAACGCTGATGACTTCAATAAAAACTTAGATGAGAAAAAATTATTGAAAAGAGTAGCTGAGTTTGTTAGAGAAACAGACAATTTCTTACCAGGATACACAGAAGCTCGCGAGGCTGTAAGATGGGCTTTCCAAGCCAAAGTTGGTGATGTAAGTGAGGTATTAACAGTTGGAAGCGACAAGTACATTATTGCTACTTTAACTTTGGTTCGTGAAAAAGGTAAAGCAAATTTTGAAGCATCTAAGGAAAGAGTAATGGCTGATTACCGTAAGGATAAAAAAGCAGAACAATTGCAGGAGAAATTAAAATCTGCCATGGAAAGTGCCACCACACTCGATGCGCTTAGCAAATCATTGAACCAAGCTATTACACCTTCTGCCTCTCAAACTTTTGAGAATGGTAGTATTCCTTATGTAGGATTTGATAATTCATTTGCTGGAACAATAGCTGGTACAAGCACAACAAATAAATTGTTAGGACCCGTTAAAGGTGATGCAGCAGTTTATGCATACCAAATCAACAAGATCATTGCAGCACCTCCAATCACTGATTATTCTCAGCAAAAAGCTGAGTTGAATGGTGCTTTACAACAAAGAGTTGAATACGGATACTTTGAAGTGTTGAAAGAATTGAAGAATGTAAAAGATAACAGATTCTTATTTTATTAATATGATTCATTACCTGTCTGAAGGATCAGGAAATACTACACTAGTCCTCTTACACGGTTTTTGCGAAAACAATACCTGCCTGAAAAGGCAGGTATTGTTTTTTAAGGACCATTGTAAGGTAATTGTTCCAGATTTACCTGGGTTTGGAAAAAGTGATGTGATAGGTGAGAGTACCATGGAAAGCATGGCCGATGAGGTATACGAAGTTTTGCTACATGAAAATGTGAGTGAATGTATAATGATAGGTCACAGTATGGGAGGTTATGTAACCTTGGCCTTTGCAGAGAAGTATTCTAGGCTTTTAAAAGGTTTTGGCTTATTACATAGTACAGCTAATCCCGATACTGATGAACGTCTTGAAAAGAGAAAACAGGTCATTTCATTTATTGAAACAAATGGATTACATCCCTATTTACAGAATTTTATTCCTACGCTATTTTCTAAAACTGCACATAAAGTGGAGGTTGACTTTATCATTTCTGAGGCAATGAAAGGACCTAAGGAGGGAATCATAGAAGCCATTCGGGCAATGATGAAAAGGCCAGATAGGAAAGGTGTTCTAAAGGAAGTATCTGTTCCTGTATTATTTGTTGCCGGCGAGTACGATCAACTTGTACCAAGTTCAGATTTGTTTTTACAAGCATCCATGTGTAAAGTGTCCCACATTGTTTATTTAAATAATGCAGCACACATGGGCATGATAGAAGATCCTGAAAACTTAAATAAGGAATTGCAAAAGTTTATTGATTTATGCGCTTAGTTTCCTACTTGGCGAATCGACTTTAAAACAATTAGTAAGTCTTTTTCTACAGAGTAATCTTTTGCATATAGAAAATTCAATTTCTGGATGGTCACTGGGTTAATTGATTTTCCACCTTGCGCATCTAATGGACTTACAATTCCAGATTTAATGGCAGGCAATAATTTGATATTGTCTGCAAGAGCATAACCAACCCAGGTCTTTTTACCACTAAATACTTGGAGGCTGTTCCTAAAGAAATTGATTTTGTGTTTTACGAAAAGCAGAATTATTGGAGACAAAAGGAGTAAAAGGACACATAGTGCTATATCAAATACACGTTTCTTTTGTTGTTCAAAAGCCTTAGATAATTTTAGGTTTATTTCTATGGTATAAAAGTCTCCTGGTGTGTTTTTATTGTTACTTCCAATAATAAATAAGCTTTCTTCAGGTACTATCTTATATAGGATATCTTGCTGGCTGTTACTGCCCATCCATTCAATAATTTGGCTTGCTGCTAGGTCCTTACTGCAGAAAATAATTTCCTCCACACCAAAAAAACTCACCAAGTCGGAAAGCTCAGTTACTTGTCCTAAATAATGATTGTCGTCCTTATTTGGATCAACTGAAACATATCCGAGATAATCACTTTTTGATTTAGATTTTATCAATAATTCTTGAACCCTTTCCACTTCAGATTTATTTCCTACAATAATTGTTTTGAGATGACTGCCCATTGTAAAACTCAGTCTTTTATATTTTACATAATACAATGAAACGCGTATTAAAAATGCTCCAAATACGGCAGACAGTGCGCCTAAAATGATGATTGCCCTCGAGAATCGATAATCTTCCCCTACAAAAGCATAAAATACGGCAATTGCCAAAGTTCCAAAAGCAATGCCTTTCGCCACACTCAAAAAGGTTTTTCTTTTATTATAGGATCCAGCCAAATATAAGCCACCCAACCAAAGTAATGAATAAACAAGGCTATTGGAATATACGATGTTTTCGGGGAAAGCTTTAGGACTATCATATTTTAGGTTAGCCCAAAATTCAACCAAAAATGCTAAGGTTGAAAAGATTACAGCAAAATCTAAAACGGGGACAAACACTTTTGATACAAATCGAGTAAACAATGCTGCAAATGCCCTTAAATAAATGGCTATGTGAATAAGGGCACTAAAGTTTCTAGCGTGTTTTTTTGAATAGTGCTTTCGCGCAAAAATGACCATTGCGCGATAAAAAGTAAATACAAAATTCACACTCGTTTTTTTCGTGCTTTCACCTTTATAGTGAATAATGGTTGTATCTGGATAATAATAGTTTTTGTATCCTACTTTGGAAATGCAATAGCTTAAATCAATGTCTTCACCATACATAAAATAGTCTTCATCCAATAGGCCAACTTCCTTTAACACATCATGCCTTAACATCATAAAGGCACCAGCTAATACCTCTACTTCATGGATTTCGTCATTCTTAAGGTAACCTAGGTGGTACTTTCCAAATCTCTTTGATTTAGGAAATAAGGCTGCTAAACCACTAATTTTATAAAAAGCAACTTCAGGTGTTGGAAGTCCTCTCTTAGATTCAGGCAAAAATTTTCCAGAGCCATCAATCATTCTTACTCCTACTGCCCCGGCATCAGGATTCGCCTCCATAAAAGCAATCACCTTCTTGAAGCAATCCTCCTCAATTACTGTATCTGGATTTAACAAAAGCACATATTTGCCTTTTGCTATTCTGATGGCTTGGTTGTTTGCCTTGGCAAATCCAAGGTTTTCTTTGTTCTCAATGACGTGAACCTCTGGGAAAATACTGCGAACCATGTCGCAGCTACCGTCTAAGCTATGGTTGTCTACAACAAATATCTCTGATTCTATACCAATGCAGGCTTTGCGAACAGCATGTAAGGCTTGTTCCAAAAAGTACTTGACATTATAATTTACAATTACGACCGAAAGCTGCATAAAAACCAGATAACGAAGATATGGTTTTAGATATTGTTCTCCCACACATTTTTGCAGGATGTTATTTATTATAGTTGGGCGAAATTTTATTAGCCAATTATTTTAATGGATACCACTTACCTAGATTTAAATGCCTTTTAATCATTAAAGGTCGCCGTTTAATTTTATATTTCTTCTAAGAGTCAATAAAATAAGGGGTTTTCAGGCGTTT
>CAILJQ010000039.1 GCA_903834625.1 uncultured Bacteroidota bacterium | reverse complement strand
GTGCCTAAAACTCTATATTCACCAGGAGAGTGGGGGTCGGTTAGAATAAGTTGTCTCAAAGCTTCTGGTCTGATATTGTTTTTCCAAATTTGTGCGAATCCAATAAAGAACCTTTGCTCTGGCGTGTAACCATTAATAACTTTTCCAGGATTTTTCTTCAATCGCATTTGGTATGCCTCGTACGCAATAGTAAGGCCTCCTAAATCAGCGATATTTTCACCTAAGGTTAATTCTCCATTGACATGTAAGCTATCGCTCACAAAAAAGTTATTAAATTGGTTTACCAGAATTTTTGTTTTTGCCTCAAATAATTGTTTGTCTTGCTCTGTCCACCAGCTTTTTAGGTTACCGTCGGCGCCATATTTTGCCCCTTGGTCATCAAATCCATGGGTAAGTTCGTGACCAATTACAGCTCCAATACTACCATAGTTAACCGCATCATCGGCCATTGGATCAAAAAATGGAGGCTGCATAATGGCGGCTGGGAATACAATTTCATTTAAGGTAGGACTGTAATAAGCATTTACAGTTTGAGGGAACATTCCCCATTTATTCCTGTCTATTGGCTTGCCCAATTTACTTACCATTTCATTAAACCCAAATTCATTAGCTCTGTAGTGGTTTGCAATGTATGAATCGTCTTTTATCTCCAAATTACTAAAATCTGTCCATTTATCTGGGTACCCAAATTTTCTATTAAAAGAAGCCAGTTTTATCAAAGCTTTTTCTTTGGTTTCATTGCTCATCCATGTGAGGTTGTTGATTCTAATTCTGAATGCTTCAACAATATCATCTACCATGGCATTTACTCTTTGTTTGCTGGCCGGACTGAAGGTTTTCTCTACAAACAATTGTCCTAACAGTTCACCAACCACATTGTTTGCCGCAGCAATGCCTCTTTTCCAAAGCGGCTTCTGTTCTTTTGTTCCTGATAATACAGTGCTATAGAAGTAGAAATTTTGTTTTTCCAAGCGACTATCGAGGTAGGAGGAGGCATTGTTCATGAGGCACCAGCGTAAATAAAGCTTGATATCGTCTAAATTGGCAGTATTCAATAGGTTATTGAGTTCTGCGAAAAATTCAGGTTGTGATACAATAATGCTATCAATATTGTTTACTTGGTTCAGTTGAAAGTAGGCGCCTAATCTTACATTTGGATAAGCATCTAAAACCTGTTGAAGACTTCTTTTATTGTATTGCTTTTCTTGGTTGCGTCTTTCGGTTCGATTCATAGAAACCTTTGCAAGTGAACGCTCCAATTCAAAAACTTTGGTTGCTATTTCCTCTTTTTCAAATCCAAATAATTTATTGATTTCGGCAATGTGTTTGAGGTACTCTTCACGAATTAATTGCGACTTAGAATCTGTTTTGAAATAGAAGTCGCGATCAGGCAAACCCAAGCCTCCTTGCGAGATATAGGTGATATATTGAACACTATTTTTTAAATCTTGTCCAATATAAAAATTGAAAAAACAACGAATTCCCTTACGGTGAAATGCTGTTATCTGTTCAATTAATTGCTCTTTATTTTGAATAGAAGCAATAGCTTTTAAATCGGCAGCTACAGGTTGTAAACCTTGCCTTTCCCTTTTTAGTGTATCTAAAAATAAACGGTAAAAAGTGCCAACTTTATCTTTTGCAGAGCCTGGTTTTGCGGTTTTATCAGCAGCAGCATTCTCTAAAATTTGACGGAGGATGAGGTTGTTTCTTTCTGCTACCTGGTTAAAGCTACCCCAGCGACTTTCACTAGCTGGAACAGGATTATTTTTTAACCAACTCCCATTTGCAAACCTATAAAAATCTTCACCTGGTGTTACAGTTTTATCGAGGGCTTCCACATCAATACCTTTTATAATTTTTTTGAGCATGAAGCTTAAAGATAGGGTGAAAGCTGTGCTAATAACAACAAGGCGAAGGGTTTTATTTATTCTCATCTCTATTTTGGTATGAACTGCGAGTTTAAGGTTTTTTTTTCGATTGTGGAAGTTTGTATCAGCCAACCACATCTGAACCAATATGAAATTTGGATGGCAGTAAAAAAAGAAATATTGACTTACATTTACAACCACAAAAATTAAAAATGATTCAAGTAGAGAATATCCATAAATCGTATAGCGGACTTGAGATTCTTAAGGGGGTAAACCTGCATGTAAAGGGGGGAGAAGTTGTATCAATTGTGGGAGCTTCAGGCGCGGGTAAGACAACTTTGCTGCAAATAATTGGCACATTAGACAAAGCTGACCAAGGGATATTGAAGATTAATGGAGAAGATGTTGGGAAATTGACAGGAAATAAGTTGGCTAAATTTAGGAATAAACATATTGGTTTTGTTTTCCAATTTCACCAGTTATTACCTGAATTTACTGCATTAGAAAATGTTTGTATACCAGGATGGATAGGAGGAAACAATGAAGGTGAGGTAAAAAAGCGCGCCAAGGAGTTGCTCGATTATTTAGGTCTGAACCATAGAATGGATTTTAAACCGGGAACTTTAAGTGGGGGTGAACAACAACGGGTAGCTGTTGCAAGAGCCCTCTTAAACAACCCTTCAGTTATATTAGCAGATGAGCCTTCTGGAAATTTAGATTCTAAGTCTGCTCAAGAATTGCATGATTTGTTTTTTCAATTGCGTTCGGAGTTTCAACAAACATTTGTAATTGTAACACACAATCAAACGTTAGCAGCAAGAAGTGATAGGCAATTAACCATTCAAGACGGCATAATATTACCCGAGTGAGCATTCATTCCATACTCAAGGAATATTGGGGTTACGACCAATTTAGGCCTTTACAGGAGGATATTATTCAATCTGTATTAAAGGGCGATGATACTTTGGCCTTATTACCCACAGGTGGCGGAAAATCTATTTGTTTTCAAGTTCCAGGTATGGCCATTGACGGCGTTTGTTTGGTTATTTCTCCACTCATTGCCTTAATGAAAGATCAAGTTGAAAACTTGGCAAAATTAGGTATTGGAGCTGGCGCAATATACAGTGGCATGCATTCCTCAGACATAAAACTATTGCTCAATAATTGCATTCATGGCGGGGTAAAGTTCCTTTATGTTTCACCTGAACGCCTAAGCACCAGTATATTTAGAGATGCTTTGATGCAAATGAATATAGGACTTTTGGCCATTGATGAAGCCCATTGTATTAGTCAGTGGGGTTTTGATTTTAGACCAGAATACAGGAAAATAAAGGAGGTACGTGACCTATTTCCTAAAGTTTCAGTAATGGCATTAACCGCTACCGCAACCCCAAAAGTTGTGGATGATATTCAGGATCAATTAGGATTTAAGAAGAAAACGGTTTTCCGAAAGAGTTTTGAACGGCTTAATTTAAGTTATATCGTTCGATACCATGAAAACAAGCTAGAAAAGGTACTTGAAAGTATCCAAAAAATACCTGGCAGCGGATTGGTTTATGTAAGGAATAGAAAGATGTGTGAGGAGATTTCTAAGTTCTTACTAGATAATGGAATAAGTGCATCTTTTTATCATGCCGGCTTGAATTTGGAAGAAAGGCAAAATCGTCAGAAAGATTGGATTATGAACCAAACAAGGATAATGGTTTGTACCAATGCTTTTGGGATGGGGATTGATAAACCTGATTGTGGTTTAGTTATTCATTATGAAATGCCAGATTGTTTGGAGGCTTATTACCAAGAAGCAGGTAGGGCCGGAAGGAACGGAAGGAAGGCGTATTGCCTTTTGTTATTTCATCCTTCGGATGCAGAAATCATGCGCCACAAATTGTCCTTAAATTATCCTGATGAAAAATATCTGAAACTTGTTTATGATGCCTATTGCAACCATTTTCAAATAGCTATTGGAGCTGAACAATCGACTGCAGAAAACTTTGAAATTGCCTCCTTTTCAAAGCATATCAACCGCAATCCTTTGCAAGTATTACAGGCAATTAAGCTACTGTCGCAATTAGAGATTCTTTATACCAATGAAGGCTTATACCACTCTTCTATGGTAAAGGTTTTATTGAAAGGGAATGCCTTGTTTGCCTACGAAGGATTGACAGAAATTCATAGTCAATTACTCCAACAAATTTTGAGAAGTTATGGTGGAATTTTTGAGGCTTATATTCCAATTTCTGAAAAGGCCTTGGCCATAAAGTTAAACTGTAGTGAGCAACAATTGAAGGATTGGTTAACCAAGCTAGATGAACTGCTTGTTATTTCTTACCAACCATCAACAGATAAACCCCAAATTCAACTTATAGGTGAACGTGTATCTTCCAATTATTTGAGATTAAATCCAGTTTTTATTAGGGAAAGAAAGAAAATGGAGGAAGAGAAGTTAGAAGCAATGATAGCCTATTGTGAAAATAACAAGGTATGCAGAAGCAGATCGTTGTTGGCTTATTTCGATGAAAAACAAATAAGCGACTGCGGAGTTTGCGACGTGTGCAAAGAAAATAAGCAGTTATTTTGGACGGAAGAAAGGCTTCAAAGCTTTCTAAACCAAATAAAAAGCCTAAATTGGAGTGAACCCATAGAAGTAAAGAAATTTGTTTCGAGTTTTTTTGAATACCCAGAGGAGCATTTGGTTCAGGCCATAAGAATTTTATTAGATAAAGGTATATTGCAACTGAATATAGCGCAACAGTTGATTTGGACAAAGGAAAATTAATCGTTTTTGCAGTAACCAATGATTTGAGTTACGACCAGCGAATGCAAAGGCATTGCGCAATTTTATCCGCTGCAGGTTTTCGTGTGCTGTTAATTGGTAGGCAAAAATCCAATTCAATTCCTTTACCCATTTTTACATTTGATTCTGTGAGGCTCTCGTGTTATTTTGAAAAAGGAAAGCTATTTTATTTAGAGTATAATTTTAGGTTGTTTTTGTATGCCCTGCAGCTTAAAGCAGATATTTTTTGTGCAGTTGACCTTGATACGCTTCTTCCTTTTACATTCATTTCAAAACTAAAAGGAAAAAAACTCGCGTTCGATTCTCATGAGTATTTTAGTGAAGTTCCAGAGTTGATTGGTAGACCCCTTATAAAAAAGATTTGGGAGAAACTAGCTGAAAGGTGCATTCCAAGTGTAGACTTAGCATATACAGTTGGACCGGCATTGGCAGAAAAGTTTTCTCAATTGTATTCAAAAAAGTTTCATTGTGTGTTAAATGTGCCTGCATACATTTCTGGGTTTCGGTTTGAACCAAAGAAAGAAAAGTATATTTTGTACCAAGGTGCATTAAATAAAGATAGGGGATTGGAGAAGTTGATTCAAGCAATGCAGCCTGTAGATGCCATGCTTTATTTAGCTGGGGGTGGAGATATTGTGGAAGAATTGAAGTTGTTGGTGGCCAAATTAAATTTGCAACATAAAGTGAAATTTTTGGGTTGGATCAAACCTGAGGAATTGGTTCAATATACCCGAAATGCTTTTATTGGTTGTAATATTTTGGAGAGAGGGAGTTTAAGTTATGAATATTCATTGGCAAATAAGTTCTTTGATTATATTCATGCTGGGGTGCCTCAAATATGTGCAAATTTTGAAGAATATAAAGCTATCCAGGCCAAACACGAGGTTGCCGTATTGGTTGAAGCAGATGTTAAAGAAATAATAGAGGCAATAAATAAATTGTTTAATGACAGTGATTTGTATTTGCGCCTTCAAAATAATTGCGCAAAAGCTGCCCAAGTATATAATTTGCAAATTGAATCACAAAAGTTGGTTCAACTCTATCAATCCATTTAATTGGGAAATTGTATCCATATCATAGCATTCGACATTCCTAGTCCACCCAATTATGGGGGAGTTATTGATGTATTTTATCGCATCAAAGCATTGCATGAAATTGGGGTTAAAATTTACTTACACAACTTTGTATATGGCTCAAGAAAAGAAAGTAAAGAGCTAGAAAAATATTGCGAAAAGGTTTTTTATTACCCAAGAAAAAAATGGGTATTCGACCTGAGGAATCCTTATATCGTGAGTTCTAGGTCTAATAAGAGCCTATTGGCAAATTTGGTTAAAGACAATAACCCCATTTTATTTGAGGCATTACATTCTTGTTATTTTTTGGATCACCCAAAACTAAAAAATAGGGTAAAAATGGTTCGCATGCATAACATAGAGCATGATTATTATAAATTATTGGCAGGTGCCGAACCTAATATATTAAAAAAGATATATTTCACTTTTGAATCCATTTTATTGCACCGATTTGAACGCAAGCTAGCCCATGCATCGCTCATATTTGCCATTTCTTCGAAAGACGAAGCGCAATTAAAACAAAGTTTTGGCGCTAAGGTAAAATTGTTACCAGCATTCCATGGCAACCAAAAAGTGGAATCAAAACCTGGCATGGGTAATTATTGCCTATACCATGGCAAATTAAGTGTGGCAGAAAACCATCAGGCAGCTATGTTCTTGGTTCAAGAAGTATTTAGCAATATGGATATTCCCCTAATTATTGCCGGAGATGGCATTCAAGCATCTTTGCAACAAGCCGCAAATGGCTATAAACACATTCAATTAAAGGATGGAATTAGTCCACAAGAAATAGATGAACTCATTTTAAATGCCCAAATAAATGTGCTACCAACCTTTCAACCAACTGGTATAAAATTGAAATTAGTGAATGTGCTTTACAAAGGCAGATTCTTGGTTGTTAATAATGCTATGGTATCAGAAACAGGGGTAGAGGAGGCATGTATCATCTTGGATAATCCTCAAAAAATGGCGGATGGAATAAAAAATCTCATGACCCAATCATTTTCTGAGGAGGATTTGACCAAGCGCAAAAGCGTATTGGGTCAACAATTTGACGTAATAAAAAATGCCAAAAATATTTTAACAGAAATTAATTTGCTTCCTTAAGAAGTTTATCTGTTCTTAATTTCCCAGCCTCACAACGCATAATTTCTGCAGGGAACTTATCAAGAATTCGGTAGTCGTGGGTAGCCATTAATACCGCGGTATTACTTTGTTTGCAAATTTGATGTAACAAGGTAAGTATATCATCACTCGTTTTCGGGTCAAGATTACCTGTAGGCTCATCAGCCAAAATGATGGCAGGTTTATTTAATAAGGCACGGGCAATAGCAACTCTCTGCTGTTCACCACCACTCAACTCAAAAGGCATTTTATGAGATTTGGTTTTTATTCCTACCAAATCAAGAACTTCTTCAATTCTGGCCTCAATTTCTGCTTTATTTTTCCACCCTGTAGCCTTTAACACAAATAGCAAATTATCATGCACGTCGCGGTCAAACAATAATTGAAAGTCCTGGAAAACTACCCCTAATTGTCTGCGAAGTTTGGGGATTCCAGATTTTTTTAACTTCAAAAGATCGATACCAGCAATACTTGCAGTACCCATGTGAATAGGTAATTCGCCGTAAAGAACCTTTAACAAAGAGCTTTTACCACTTCCGGTTGAGCCTATTAAATAAACAAACTCACTTTCCTTTATTTCAAATTGGACATCGGAGAGAATGAGGTTGTCTTGTTGAAAGATGCTCACATCTTTAAGGGAAATAACAGCTTTATTATCAGTCATTGAGATCAAGTTTAGTCATTTGTCCAAAGGGGATTTCATTCATTTTTTGCATGATAAGCGCCAAATGGTTGCCTAGGCCACATTTTTCAATGGCTTTTTCAGGCCTATCTGTTCTGGTATAAGCGATTAAGGTAAATGCATCATCTCTAATTTGGAGATAATCTGGGATTTTTGCCTTGCCTTTGATTTTAATTATATACAAAATGAGAATTATTTTTTTATTGTTTCTGCCAATCCTTTAATATTGCGCAACAAAAATAAATAACAATGAAGGATTTTTTCCAAAAAGTTCTACCAATTAGCTTGGCAACTGCAGTTTTTTTATCCGCATGTAGTTCACCCAATTTTACGAAGAACAACTATTCAGTTAACCCTAATCCACTTGAAATGCGTGGAGATTCGGTTAGTATTACCATTACTGGCAATGTGCCAGCTAAGGCGCTTCCTGCAAAGGCTTTAGTTACATTTCAGCCATATTTGAAAACCAAAGATGGTAAAGAAATTAACTTAAAAAGCGTTACTGTTAAAGGCGAAAGTGCAAAAGGAAGTGCAGATTACACAGTAAATTCAAAAGCGGGTGGAAGTGTAACGTATACTGAAAAAATTCCTTATACTGCAGATTTGAAAAACGTGAAGTTATTACCACGTTTTAGTTATAAAGATAAAGTTATTAAGGTTCCAGACAGTGTGATGGTTATTGGTACCATTACCACTGCTGCCATGTTGAAGTATTCTAATGAATACCAATCAGGAACCGATAATTACCAACCAGAAATTAGCAATAAGTCGGTAAATATCTATTTCCCAATGGATGTGGATAAGTTCAATCCGAGCTTTAAATCTGGCAAAATCATCAGCAATAAAAAACAAATTGCTGATTTAAAAGTGTTGTTAAAGAAAGATCCTAATTGGAATATCAGAGGAATATCTATTAATGCTTATGCTTCTCCAGATGGTGAATTAGAGCGTAATAGCAACCTTTCAAAAGGTCGTTCTTCTTCAACTTTCGCTTATTTCAGAAAAGAATTGAAAGCATTAGGTTTCTCTGAAGTTAATGATAGTAACTTTAGCATGGGTTACATGTTGGCTGAAGATTGGAAAGGTTTTGCAACAGAATTGGCTAATTCTAACTTAGCAGATAAAGATGGTATGATTGCTATTGTAAACAATGCAGGTATCAGTGATGAAGAAAGAGAAGCTCAATTGCGTAAGGATTTTGAAAAGTCATGGAAAAAAGCTGCTGAAACTATTTTACCTAAATTACGTAAGTCAGAACTAGTGGTAATTGGTAACAAACCATTTAAAACAGAAGCCGACTTATTAGGTTTCTACGGCAAATACGATCAGTTAAGCAATGTTGAATTATACCATTTATCATTAATTAGCACTGATGCTAAACTGAAAGAAGCTTGTTTAATCACTTATACAACTCGTGTTGCTGAAGATTGGAGAGGTTTTAATGATTTAGCTGTAGTTTACTTGAAAAATGGTAATTATAATGATGCAGAGAGCAACTTGAAAAAAGCTAATGAGGTTAGCCCTAACAATGGAACTATTTTAGCTAATATGGGTGCCTTAGCTCGTGCAAAAGGTGATAATGTAGCTGCTCGTAACTACTACAAGCAAGCTGCTGACGCTGGAGCAAATACTTATTATAACTTAGGTGTTTTTGATATTAAATCTGGCAACTACGCTTCTGCTGTTAGCAATTTTAACAAGAGTGGAAAGTCAGACTTTAACACTGCTTTGGCTCAATTGTTAAACGGTGATGCCAATGGTGCTAAAACTACTATTGATAATTTAAGTCCAGACGAGTTAACATGGGAACACTATTATTTAAGAGCTATTGCTGGTGCTAGAATGAATAACCAAGATGTTTGTACCACTAACTTGGTTCAAGCAGTAAGCAAAAATGGCGAAGTAAGAAATATGGCAAAAGATGATGTAGAATTTGCTAAATTCTTCAAAAACCCATTGTTCGAAGCTGCAATTCGCTAATAGTAATCGAATTTACTGAAAACCCCGATGGACTATCCTTCGGGGTTTTTTGTTTATAAGAAATTGTCTTAATTGCCATTGAATTCATGATAGAAGATTTACAAATATTCCGGTCGGTGCTCGACCAATCACCGGAGGGGGTAGTAGTATTTAATGGCGATACGATTGTTTATTGTAACCAAAGTTTTTGCGACCAATTAGGTTACCATAAGTTGGAGTTATTGCAACATCCAATTACCGGTTTTTTACCCCTGAGTTTTCAGTTGAAACACAATCAAATTATTGAACAGCAAAACCAATCCAAGAACAAAGAGGCATACTATGAAAAGCCTTTATTATCTAAGGAAGGTAAGATTATTTGGTTAAATGCCGTTTCAAAGGTAATTGTGATGAATGAGGTGGTGTATAGGGTGAGTTTTTACAGAAATGAGTTAGATTATAAAGCCCAAAAAGAGCAATTGATGGAAAGTACCAAACGCATCAATGAATACTCATTTTTAACCTCACATAAATTAAGACATCCTATTGCCAATATCCTTGGGTTAATCAATTTATTTGATACAGAAAATCTCGCAAATCCTGAAAATAGATCGCTTTTTGAGTATTTAAAACAGGCTTCTTTTCAGCTAAATGAAGTGGTGCACGAGCTAAACCAAACCCTTCATTCCAAGAAATTTCAAGACGAGTTGAATATTTTTAGGAAACCTGATTTCCCGAAAATTGTCATGTTGATAGACGACGATTCCATCAATTTATTTATCACCAAATCTGTAATAAACAGGGTTGACCCCAAAATGCGGGTAGTAACCTTTAATAACCCTAAAGAAGCTCTTCAATACCTCATTGAAGGCAAAGATATGCCCGACCTAATTTTGCTCGATTTAGGTTTGCGTTGGATGAATGAATGGGATTTTCTAACCAGCTTAGAGTCTCATCAAATTCACAAAATACCTTGTTATGTATTTAGGAATTTTATAGACATGGCAGATAAAGCAAATGCCCGTAACCACAGTTATTTCAAGGATTTTATCCTAAAACCCGTTACCACCGACAAGCTAAATCTTGTGTTTAATTCCTAATTTTATTGTTTTTCCACAAGGTTGTGCAAAAACCTCCCGTATCTATAGTTGTGGAGTGATTATCTTAGCGTCTTCAAATTGAGTTATGGCGGAAGAAGTAGTAAATTATGACGAGAGCAGTATTCGCTCCTTAGATTGGCGTGAACATATTAGGCTTAGGCCAGGTATGTATATTGGTAAGCTAGGTGATGGTAGCGCCATGGATGATGGTATTTATATTCTCCTAAAAGAAATTATCGACAACTCCATCGATGAATTTGTGATGGGTAATGGAAGACAAATAGATATTAAGATTACCGATAACAAAGCTTTTATTAGAGATTATGGTCGTGGAATTCCTCTAGGTAAAGTCATTGAATGTGTATCGCAAATCAATACAGGAGGTAAGTACGATTCTCAAGCATTTAAGAAATCTGTAGGTTTAAATGGGGTGGGAACAAAGGCTGTAAATGCCTTGTCGCATTACTTCAAAGTTCAGTCTTTTAGAGATGGTAAGACTAAAGTTGCAGAGTTTGAGAAAGGGCATTTAAGCAAGGAACACAAACTTCAAGATACCATTGAACCTAATGGTACTGCCATTAGCTTTATAGCAGATGATTCCATTTTCAAACATTTCAAATACATCAACGAGTATATTGAAAACATGCTTTGGAATTATGTTTATCTTAATGCCGGACTAACCATTTGGTTCAACGATAAAAAGTATTTTTCTAAAGATGGCTTATTGGATTTGCTCAAACGTAAAACCAATGAAGAGGCGCTTAGATATCCAATTATTCACCTACGTGGAGAAGATATAGAAGTAGCTATTACACACGAAAACCAATATGGTGAAGAGTATTATAGCTTCGTAAACGGCCAGCATACCACCCAAGGTGGAACCCACCTCAATGCATTTAGAGAGGCCTTTGCAAAAACCATTCGTGAGTTTTACAAGAAAGATTTTGATTTGGCTGATATCCGCGCCAGTATCATTGCCGCGGTTAGTATAAGGGTACAAGAACCTGTTTTTGAAAGTCAGACCAAAACCAAATTAGGCTCGGTGAACATGGCTCCAACTGAATCGCCTACGGTGAAGCAGTTTACCATTGATTTTCTAAAGAAGAGCTTAGATGATTATTTACATAAGCACCCAGAAACAGCTGATGCTTTGCAACGTAGAATCAATCAAAGTGAGCGTGAGCGCAAGGAAATGGCAGGTATTAAAAAGCTTGCTAACGATCGCGCCAAAAAAGCTAACCTACATAACAAAAAGTTACGCGATTGCCGCTTTCATTACAATGATTGTAAAGACGAAAGAAAGTTTGATACCACCTTGTTCATTACTGAAGGTGATTCTGCAAGTGGTTCTATTACCAAAAGCAGAAATGTAGAATTACAGGCTGTATTTAGTTTGCGCGGAAAGCCATTAAACAGTTATGGCTTAACCAAGAAAATTGTATACGAGAATGAGGAGTTTAATCTCCTTCAACATGCTTTAAATATTGAAGAAAGTATTGAAGACTTAAGGTACAATAGAATTGTAATTGCTACAGATGCCGATGTGGATGGTATGCACATTCGTTTGTTATTGCTAACGTTTTTCTTGCAATTCTTCCCAGATTTGGCCAAAAATGGGCACCTTTATATCTTAGAAACACCTTTGTTTAGGGTTCGAAACAAACAAAAAACCATTTATTGCTATACAGACCAAGAACGCCAGGATGCTATTAAATCATTAGGTGTTCGTCCGGAAATCACCCGATTCAAAGGTTTGGGAGAGATTTCACCCGATGAGTTTGGTTTGTTTATTGGCGATGACATGCGTTTGCAACCAGTTGTATTGAACCCAGACATGCCTATCCAAAAAATGTTGGAGTATTACATGGGTAAAAATACCATGGATCGCCAGGCATTTATTATTGACAACCTAAGGATTGAAAAAGATACATTGGTTGAAGAAGAAGAGGAGGAGTTAGTTTAAATCTACTTCAAGGCTATTCTTTGTTCTCCACAATAAATATTGAATTTATTTTCTTTCATAAAGCCAATTAAGGTAATACCGGAGGCTTTTGCAAAATCTACTGCAAGACTAGAGGGTGCACCAACGGCTACAATTACTGGTATTTGAGCCATTACAGCTTTTTGAATGAGCTCAAAGCTTGCTCTTCCACTGAGGAATAAAACTCCTTCCTTTAAAGTGTATTCTTTCTGGGATAAACTTGCACCAATCAATTTATCAAGGGCATTGTGTCTGCCTACATCTTCACGTATGATTTTCAAATTTCCTTGCGTATCAAAAAAAGCACTGGCATGAATACCTCCAGTGTATGTAAAAATGGTTTGACTATTTCGTAAAGATTGGTTCAGGCCTATTAGTGTTTCTGTTGTTATTGAAATCTGGTCTAATGCAATGCTGTCGCAATGCTGAAAAACGGCATCAATACTCGACTTTCCGCAAACTCCACAACTTGATGTGGTATAAAAATTTCTTTGCAACGTTTGTAGATTTATTTCAAATCCATCTACCAACTCAACCCTCACCACATTGTTTTCATGCTGTTTTGTATTGAGCTCTGTGCAGTATTGAACCGAGGAAACTTGATTTATATTTTGAATGATTCCTTCCGTAAACAAGAAACCAATGGCCAATTCAAAATCATTTCCAGGTGTTCTCATGGTAACAGATATGCGTTGTTGCATTCTGTTTTGGGCCGAACCAAATCCAAGTCGGATTTCAAGCGGCTCTTCTGCAGCCAAAAGATCTTCTGTATATTCAATAGAATGATTGTTCCAACGAATTAACTGAGTGGCAGAAACAGCGCTTATTCCCATGTTACTTTACAATAAATGTTTGTGAAATTTTACCTAAGTCATCTGAATAAACAATGAAATATGTACCCTTAGATAAGTTACTGTCTACTTTCATTTCAAGTTCCTTGTCTTCTTTTGTTACGTCCAATTCAAGAATGAGCACGCTAGCAGGATTCCACATGCGAATAACTCCATTTCCATGGTTGGTAGGTAAATGAATGTTTACTTCGGTGTCTGCAGGGTTAGGAAAAATAAGCATAGATCGTTTATCTACGCCAACTTGGTTCAGACCGGCACTAAAATCTCTATAGCCAAAAACATATTCACCTATTTTTAAGTTGTTTACCCAAAAGCGACCTGTTTTATCTGTTTTGTTTGAACCCATTTGTTTAGTTAAATCGGCTTCAACCATAAACGGACTTTTAGCATTGGGTCTAAATAGTAACACTAAACTATCTTCAGTTCCAACAATAAGCTCATTGTCTAAGTGTCCAGCCGATTTATTTAATGTTGAACCATCGTAATTAAAGAAGGCTGTTGATTTAAAATTTGGCTTCCAATTACCACTTATTCGCCAATACCTTTCAGAGGAAACTCTAATGCCTTTTGGATAAAGAGAAGCTTCTTGCCATGGCCCCGCAAAGTGATGTTCAACAATTACCAAGGTAGAATCGGGGTTGGTTTGTGGGGTAAACGTAACCAAAGCATTGGTAAAGTTCTGAACCGAGGTTCCTTTAACGTAAGACATTTGCATAGTGGTACCTAACATACTTCCACATTTATCACCTAAACTAGGTTCTGCATATTCTCCTGGAGCTAAAACAGCTGGACCAGTATAGGTATCTGTGAACGGATTACGAACCAATCTGTAATAGTCGGCATTCACTATACTAGCGCCTTGGTAAAAGCCATAATAGGCAATAATGGTGTCAGGAATATAGGTTTTGTATCTCGACATTAATTTAAACACAGGAACATATGTTGACCAATCTCCCATGCTTACATTTTTCATATCTATCAATTGCAAATCAACATGACCCTTATCAAATACATATGACTGAAAGAATTTGGTAATCATGCCTCCAAAGCGTTTTTCAAAATGTTTTTGTAAGTCTATTGAGGAAACATCTTTGAACCTATTTGCCTCTAGGTACGATTTACAAGTATTGAAAAATGCAGTATCATCATTAATGAGTATACGAAGGCTATGAACCATTAAACTACCTTTAGTATACACATGCGTACCATAGGTTTGAGCTAGAGGTACGCCTGAAACGCTTTTATATCCTTCATCGCGCACGTGTGCCCAGCGAAGAACTTCAAACAATTCTCCTTTTATTTTATCATCATAGGCATCTCTGCCATAAACACACTCTAAAAACAGTGCTTCACAATAGCTTGCCCAACCTTCATTTAGCCACATATCTGCAGCCGTTCTGGTAGTAGCTAAATTACCAAACCAATGGTGGGAAAGTTCATGTGCCATTAAGGTTTCATAATTTGCAGAGCCATCAACGGCATAAAGAGGATAAGAGATATTGCAAGCATGCTCCATAGCTCCTGAATTGAAAGGTACTCCAACATATCCCACTCGGTCGAATAGATATGGACCAAACTTACTTTCGAAACAAGTAAGCGCCTGATTTAATTTGGCAAAAGAAGCGATTGCTTTGGCCGTATCACGCGCATCTACCGCAAGTTGAACGGGAATATTGCGTTGTAAACCTGCATAACTGCTATTAATTAAAACATATTTACTTACTGCAACATTGGCAATATAGGTTGGAATGGTTTGGTTGAGCTTCCAATTCCAGGTAATAGATCCATTCGTAGGAAAGCTTGCTGGTTCCTGCAAACCGCTGCAAACTGCCATATAACCTGTATCTGTGGTAATATGAAATTCATAAGTAGCTCTATCAACAAAATTATCTATACATGGAAACCAGCACCTACCAAAATTAGGCGGATTGGATGCCATGCCAACACCCATATTAAAAGCATAATTACCAGAAAAGTAAAAACCGCCCCATCTACCATCTAAAACCGGTAATCCCGAATAGCTGACAATTAATTTTAACGTATCAGTAATTGATATGCTAAAAGGTAATGAAATTCTTATGGTAGAATCTGTTTGTGCAAAAACTGCATTTTGCTTGTTTGCAGTAATAGAGGAAACAGATAGTTTTTGAAGATCCAAAACAACTGTTTGAACCCCATTGTATTTAGGTAGGCAAATAAGTTCGGTTTGACCCGAAATTTGTTTACTGCTAATGCTTTGCAAGTTGACGTTTAAATTGTAATGCAAAACATCAATAGAATCAAGCCTTTGCGCTAAAATTGTAGGGGTAAAAATGAAACAAAAAGCACTTGCTAAAATTACTTGGAAAAATCTTTTCATATAGTTCCAAAGGTAACAGAAAAAAATGGGGATTTTCTTATCCACAAATGCGTACTTTTTTGTGGGAATTTTATGCCCTAAAATCGGGCTAAATACCATATTTTGCAATGATTTATAACCAAAGGGGAGGAACTCGAAATTGTTGAAGTATTTCTCCTTGTTTTTTACTTAGAATTATGGCAGAAGATAGAATTATACAAATTAACATTGAAGATGAAATGAAGACCGCCTACATCGATTATTCGATGTCGGTTATTGTAAGTCGTGCTTTACCAGATGTGCGCGATGGTCTGAAACCTGTACACCGCAGGGTATTGTATGGTATGACCGAACTAGGTTTGGCCTCTAATAGGGCTTATAAAAAGTCGGCGCGTATTGTGGGTGAAGTTTTAGGAAAGTACCATCCGCATGGCGACTCGTCTGTTTACGATACCATGGTACGTATGGCGCAAGATTGGAACATGCGTTATATGTTGGTTGACGGTCAGGGTAACTTTGGTTCAGTGGATGGTGATCCGCCAGCAGCGATGCGTTATACTGAAGCCAGATTAAGAAAAATGGCGGAAGAGTTGTTAACTGATATTGATAAAAATACAGTTGATTTCAGACCTAACTTCGACGATAGCTTAACGGAACCAAGTGTTTTGCCATCTAAAGTTCCAAATTTGTTAATGAATGGTGCATCTGGTATTGCCGTAGGTATGGCAACCAATATGGCTCCACATAATCTTTCAGAGTGTGTTGATGGTATTATTGCCTACATAGACAATAGAGAAATTACCATTGCCGATTTGATGAAATATATCAAAGCTCCCGACTTCCCTACAGGTGGTACCATTTACGGCTATGAAGGCGTAAAGCAAGCATTTGAAACAGGTAGAGGAAGAATTGTGATGCGTGCCAAGGCTGGTTTTGAAACCTCAAAAACTGGTAAAGACCAAATTGTGGTGAATGAAATTCCTTACCAGGTAAATAAGGCAACATTGATCAAACAAATTGCCGATTTGGTAAATGAAAAAGTGATCGAAGGTATTAGTGATGTAAGGGATGAAAGTGATAGAGATGGTATGCGCATGGTGTTCGACCTAAAGCGTGACGCAGTGCCAAATGTGGTTTTAAACAAACTTTACAAGTACTCTCAACTTCAAACATCATTCAGCGTAAACAATGTTGCTCTAGTAAAGGGTAGACCAGAAACCTTAAACTTAAAAGATTTAATCGTACACTTTGTTGACCATCGCCATGTGGTGGTAATTAGAAGAACCGAGTTCGACTTAGAGGAAGCTTTAAAGCGTGCACATATTTTAGAGGGTTTATTAATTGCCCTCGACCATTTAGATGAAGTAATTGCTTTAATTAGAGGTTCAAGAACCCCAGATGAGGCAAAAAGCGGCTTAATGGAGAACTTTAAGTTAAGCGATATTCAGGCAAAAGCCATTTTGGATATGCGTTTGCAAAGGTTAACCGGACTAGAGCGCGATAAGATCAAAGAAGAATATGCGCAATTAATGGAACTCATCAATAGGTTAAGAGAGATACTTGCCAATGAAGACCTTCGTATGAAAATCATCAAGGACGAGTTGCTTGAAATGAAAGACAAATACGGAGATGAGCGCAGATCTGTTATTGAAATGGCTGGGAATGAAATGAGCATGGAAGACCTAATTCCAGATGAAGAAGTGGTTATTACCATTTCACATTTGGGATATGTAAAGCGTACTTCGCTCAATGAATACAGAACCCAAGCTAGGGGAGGGCGCGGTAGTAGAGGTGTAGCCAAACGTCAGGAAGACTTTGTTGAGCACATTTTTATGGCTACCAACCATAATTATTTATTGTTATTTACAGAACAAGGAAGATGTTTCTGGTTAAGGGTATATGAAATTCCTGAAGGAGAAAAAAATACCAAAGGAAGAGCTATTCAAAATTTAATTAATATTCCTGTTGAAGAAAAAGTAAAAGCATTCTTGTGTGTGAAAACTCTCAGTGATGAAGAGTATATCAATAGCACCAATGTGATTATGGTAACCCAACAAGGAACCATCAAGAAAACAACCCTTGAAGCATATAGTCGTCCTCGTGCTAATGGTATCAATGCCATCAATGTGCGTGAAGGAGATAACTTGGTTGAAGCACATTTAACCAATGGTCATTGCGAAATCATTATTGCTAGCCGTATGGGTAAAGCCATTCGCTTTAATGAAAGTACGGTTAGACCAATGGGAAGAAATGCAACCGGTGTAAGGGCTATTAGACTTGATGAAGGTGATGAGGTAATTGGTATGGCAAGTATTGCTGACCCAACCACCACAGAAGTATTGGTAGTAACAGAAAATGGTATGGGTAAGCGTTCTGAGGTAGAAGATTATAGAATTACCAATAGAGGAGGTAAAGGTGTTAGTGCCATGAAGATTACTGATAAAACAGGAAAGCTTGTTACCATCAAGGATGTAGATGATACCAATGATGTAATGATCATCAATAAGAGTGGCATCACCATTCGCTTAAGTGTAAAAGAGCTTCGTGTTTTAGGAAGGGTAACCCAAGGCGTTAAATTGATTAATATTGGCGATAAAGATGAGATTGCTAGCGTTGCGAAAATCAATTACATCCCAGGTGAAGAAGATGAAGAAGGTATAGAAGGTAGCGAAGAACATTTAGATCCAGAAAGTGGAATTACTCCTGAAGAAACTCAGGATACTCCACCAACTGAATAAGATGGAATTCTAATTTTAAAAAGACCTCGTAAAACATTTTACGGGGTCTTTTTTTTATACCTTCCATAAAGGAATTCGCTTACTTTTGTTGTCCCATGAATCCCATAAAGAGTTTATTTATTGTTTGTTTCTGTTCCTTTATTTTACCAAATAAGGTGCTGTCGCAATACGCTCCACAGGCGGGTATAAAAGGCACCACAGCAATTCATAAGGATAGCGCCATCATCTCAAGGTTTATGAATTATGGATTGGTGAATGATCCAGGTTTTCTTTTGGAAAGAGGTTGGCGAAATTTAGCAGATACAGGTTTAGGCAAAGTAACTGTTGGTACTATAGACAGTTTTCTGAATGCCGAACCTGGAACTTATATTTTAAGTTTGGGCGACAAGGGTTCAGTTACTCTTCCATTAATTAGTCCAATTGTAAATGGATTTGGACCAGATTTCGTGGTATTCGAAAATGGATTCACATTTGGCAAAGATTCGTTTTTTCTTGAATTGGCCTTTGTAGAAGTAAGCACCGATGGCAAAAAATACTATCGATTTCCTGCTGTTTCCAAAACTGATACGAGTAATCAAATTGGGCCATTTGGAAGTTTAAAAGCGCATGAAATACATAACCTTGCTGGTAAATATGTAGCTCCTTTTGGGGTGCCTTTTGACTTGGAAGATTTAAAAGATTCACTAAATAGTTTTGCTGTTACACACATTAAATTGGTAGATGTAGGAGGGAGCATTCAAGATGAATTTTGTAGTAGGGATGTTTTAGGTAACAAAATAAACGACCCATTCCCAACTCCATTTCCTTCTTCTGGCTTCGACCTCCTAATGATAGGATTTGTGCATGTATTAGCGGGATTTGATGAATATTCTATCAACAAAAACCTCCAAATTGCGCCTAATCCAGCATTTCTAAATGAAAGTTTTAGCATTGAGCTACCTCACAACTGTTATAAAATAGTTATAACTGATGCCTCAGGCAAAATATGTTTTGAATCAAACGAAAGATATCAGCCAGGCATTCATTGGTTCAGACCGAACCTAAACCCAGGCTGGTATTTTGTGCAAACACTCATGGAAGAAGGAAAGGTTGGTATTGCTAAATTAATTGTATTGCCACAATGATAAAAACTTGCGAGAGATGTAAGCTTGAGTTTGAATGCCACGTTGATAAAATAGAGGATTGTGCTTGTAATAAAATTCTTCTTAATCCAAAACAAAGAGAGGTACTTCAAAGTGCATACAGAGACTGCTTATGCAATGACTGCTTGGGAATTTATGCCAAATTGAAATTTGTGGAAGACCAAGAAGAATAGCATTCCACCTTATTCTCTCACAAAACTTGCTGTAACAATTTTACCTGAATCTGTTTGCCAATGGATAAAATATAAGCCAGGTTCAATGCTTGCTAACGGCACAAAATCGCCCGATTCAAAAGAATCAATGTTTGATACACACGATCCTTTCATATCAAATATTTTCAATAAACCTTTTTCGTTTAAACTCGTTTGAACAAATACCCCGTCTCTGGTAGGATTAGGGTATATACTTAATTGTATGTGGCTTGTTTCTAATAAACCCTCTGGGAATGTCACAAAAACATTTAAGTTATTTGTATCTGTTACGCAATTAAACGATGTGCGCTCTAGCATTTGAACCAAATAATTTCCCTGTTGGGAGAAAACGATAGAAACAAAAGTATCAGTACTATTTTTAATGCTTACCTTGTTTAAAAACCACTCGTATGTATGATTTGGGCTCTTATTGCAATGGAATAGTTGAGGGGTGCTAGAAGCACCAAATTGAGATTTTCCATTAATTGAATTGGCTGTTGGAAGCGGGTGAATATTTAATGCAATATTTTCTGAGGTATCTGAACAACCAAATGTGTTTCTTGCATAAACTCTAAAATTCCCAGATTTTTTAGTAGAAAAAGAGGCTGTATTTGCACCCGAAATATTTAAACCATTGTCTTGCCATTGATAATAAAACAAGCTTTCAGGAGCGCTTTTTAAAATATACATGCTGTCTTTGTGCAAACATATTTCTTGCACTGAATTACCTAGAATATTTATTTCAGGCCTTGGTCTAATTATAACTTCAACCGCATTTGATGTATCGCTGCACCCTAGGTTATTGGTTTGAATAACTGAGTAAAAGCCTGCAATTTTTTGCCATACCAAGAAGCCTGTATCTATTGTGGGCAATAGGTTTCTTAACCATTTAAACCGTATTTGTGGTAATTGATTGCATTGAATTAAGAGGCTGTCTCCCTCACAAAGTGTATTAGATTGGTTAGTAAATGCAAGGGCTATAGGTATGGGCTGAACCAAAACCTGAATTGAGGATGAATCTTTGCAGCCCCATTTGTTGGTTAAACTAAGACTCACGCTGTACATGCCAGAGAGAGCATAATTTTTTATAGCGGTTTGAACCAAGGAAGTGTCGTGTGGACCATCACCTAAATTCCAAAAGTAATGGATAATAGAGTCGGCAGCAGAAATAGTAGGAGTAAAAATATATTTATTATTATTAGCGCATTGCACATTGTCATTTGCAGTGAAATTTGCATTAGGTTCAGGAAGAATATTTATATATACTGCATTTGAGGTGTCGGTGTCACCTCCAGAATTAACCGACCTTTTCACCCAGTAAGGGTTATTTTGTGCCGAAGGATTGTAATGAATATTGGTATTTACTCCGGGTGCCGCACTATATGGACCGCCTAAACCAGCTGTTGAAACGAGCCATTTGTATTGAAAATTTCCAGACCCTCCTTGAGGAATACTTCCCCTTAATTGGGTTGGAGGTACTCCTTTACAAAGGGTTTGCGAGCTATCTATTACATTATTAAAAACAGGATTGAGATTACCATTTGGAGTTAAATGAATAACCAAACAGTCATCATACCCAGCCAAAGATGTTTGGTAAGACCCTAAAGTAGCAATGCCTGTAGATGAGTTAGACAATCCAACCAAATTAATGTAATTGTTCCTACCTATACTTACGCCAATTCCATATTCACCTTGGGTTCCGCCAAAATAGGTTGACCAAACCCTTGCGCCAGAAGTATCCATTTTCACTAAGAAGGCATCTATATCACCTTTTAAAACTTCTTGATGTGCTTGGTAGGTTGCAAAGCCTGTTTCTGTAGAGGTAAAGCCTGCTAGGATGATCTTTCCTTCCTGATCCAAAGCAATATCCCCTGCAAAATCGTCTCCATTACCTCCAATGTAGGTCGACCATTTTATTGCCCCAGAGGTATCAAATTTAGCCAAGAAAGCATCGATTTTCCCTTTATAAATAGTTTGAAATGCGCCAGTGGTAGCTATTCCAGCATTTGATTGGGTTATACCTATAAGGTAAAGTTCTCCATTGGTGCCTATTGCAATGGCTCTGGCATTCTCTTCAGATTCTCCACCAAAATAGGTGCCCCAAATTTTAAGACCATTCGGATTTAACTTAATAAGGTAGCCATCATTGTTAACATTTGAGCCAGATCTAGCAGGTTGATAAGAATTGGGTGTTGAAATTCCGGTGGACGAAGAACTTAGTCCGGTTAGGTAAATGTTACCAATTTGATCGCATGCAACACCCGCGCCATAATCATTGTTATTACCTCCATAATAACCAGACCAAAGCATATTTCCATTGGAACTAAATTTAGCTACAAAACAGTCGTTAAAACCAGTTAAAGAAGTCTGTAAAACAGCGCCAAAAGATATGTAATTTAAAGAGTTAGTATAACCGCTTATTACTACGTTACCTTGATAATCACTACAAATGCCATAACCATAATCTAGGTTAGCGCCACCAAAATAAGTTGCCCATAATCGTGTACCATTAGCAGTAAATTTCGCAATAAAAGCATCAGTAATTCCATCTAAAGTATCTTTAAAGGAGTTTGTACTGGCAATTCCATTTTTAGAGCCGGTAATACCACAAATTACAATATTGCCTTGAATGGTATTTGACAGGCAGTAGGTATTGTCGTTGTCGGATCCACCATAATAAGTAGCCCAAACCAGAGTACCATTTTCTGTAAACTTCAGCAAATAGCCATCGTTATTACCACCATAAACACCCTGAAATGCTCCTGAGGTAGCAATTCCAGATGAAGAATAGGTGTAACCAGTAACCAAAATATTTCCAACAGAATCTGTTTTGATACTGTTGCCGCTTTCATAACCAAATCCGCCAAAATAAGTAGCCCACGGACTAGGATCAATGACTAAGGTACTGTTTTCAGGATATTTGCCTACTGTAAAGCCAACAGTATTTTCAGAGGATAATGCAAAAGAAACATCTATGGGTGTTTGGGCCATTTTTCCTGAAAACAATAAATAACTCAATGGTATTTTCTCTTGAATTGTTCCTAAAGAGGTTTGAATACTTATATGGGTATTATTTTGAAAGGCCAATTGCTGAACACCATTGTATTGCAATTGAATATCGGCGATTTTAGCACCAGGATGAATAATGAAATTGTATTTAAAATCTTCACTGCAAGTAAATTCTAGGTCAATCCCAGGATAAATTGATTTATAGATTATTTTATTAAAATGATGTACGCCTTCAAAACCGAAATCGGGCGTGTATTCATTGTAGTAATTCAAACTTGAAAACTGTTGCTCAAGCATTTCAACCTCAAAATGGTTATTCATACCTTTTAACTCAACATCAATTCTTTGGTATTGAAATGTACCTTCAGGAGCTTGATTCTTAGCATCTAAAAGTATTTTAGGTGTTTTAGATGGGTTTGTTGATGGAATAAACTTACTAATCTGATAACTAAAGCCTTTTCGGGTAAGTTGAATTTGCAGGTTGTTTTTATTCAGTAAAAAGAGGACTTGGTGGTTGGGCGTTCTGTTTTGGTCTAATACCTGACCAACATTTTGAATAAAACCGAATGAAGGGGTACTGGCGAAAAGCTGTGTTAGGTTTAACAGGATAGACCCACATAATACCAATAAACGGAATTGATTTTTATTGTTCATGGCGCCATTAAAATAAAGTAAAGTAAAAGTATAAAAAAAATCAGAATAAACAAGGTAGGGAGAAAATCCTAGAGTAAGTCATTTGTGGCTTGATAATCCAAACAGATTGTATAGAATTCTTCGACAAGGCTAGTATTTACTGTATTTAAAATAACCGATAATTAATATTATGTTAAGTAATAGATTAGAATAACACTCC
>CAILJQ010000038.1 GCA_903834625.1 uncultured Bacteroidota bacterium | reverse complement strand
TTCACCTTCTATAGAATAGCCAGGAATGCAATTAGCTTGGAGTTGGTGTTTCAATAAAAATTGCGGCGTAATTCCCGCAGAAAAATTACTCACCCATTTAAAATCCCTGCTTCTACCTAAATAGGTATTTAAAATGATAGGCACTTGAAAATAGTTAAATCTATAATTATAGGTAATGCCTTTGGGGGTATTTGATAAATCTTCAATCCTTCCGGTACCTATGCCAGGGAAAGTATAGTTAGAAAAATTTAAATCTTCCTGCTTCCTAGAAAAGCCCGTTTGCACATATCCCAAACCTATTTGCAAATCATTCTTTTTGCCTAAGGAGTAATTCAACCAAACATGCAAACCCTTGTTGAGATGAGCCGTGGTTGAAGATTTAACCGTGTCTACATACTTGTTATAATCTGTTCCATTTGTAATGGCCCAAGCACCTGCACCATGAATACTTATGCCATATGAAAGTTGGGATTTACTTTGTGCCTTTGCTCCAAAGCCAAGGCAAATAAGGCCTGCGAAGAGAGTCAATGTTCTAATTTGGCTCAAATTCAAGTTCATCGTTGTTGTCATTTTTCTTTTCTATTTTTTTGAGGGTAGAATCTTTCTTCACTCCAAACTCTTGTCTCAAAATTTCTTTAACTGCTTCCTTTTCTTGCTTCACATCTTGCTTCAATTGCGCTTTAGCTCCTTTGCGGTCGAACTTAAATTGAAGCTTATCGAGCGGACCAGAAATGGTTAAGTATAAATTGATTCCTCTTGTTTTCACATCTTCTTCACCAAATTCATCTACTTGAGGTTTCCTGCGTTTTTGAATTAACTCAGATAAGGAGAGTTTGATTTTATAGTTTAACAAATTACTGAATGAGTGGGTACCATTTAAACTGAGGTTGATGGCATTGTTTCGAATGTCCATGGTGGGAATATTGAGCACCTCATTCTGAATGGTGAGGGTATTACGCAATTCAGAAAACTTCAAATTCTTTAGTTCATTCACATCTACAAATTTAGATAAAGCAGAGAGTGGTTCATAATTTTTTAGCTCCCCATTTTTGATGGTCATATCTGATAAGACAACCATCTTTTTGCCCAATAAATTCATCTTACTGTCCCATACAATCATCAAATCTGTGTGGGCAGTTAAAAGTCCGTTGAGGTTATCGGGGGTAAATTCGGTTTGACCAAAATTGTTAAATTCATTGAACAACTCTTCTATCTTTAAGCCTTTGGCATCGTTGGTACTTTTGAGAATGTATTGGTTGTTTGCCATGATCCATTCTGCCTTGCCCGTAAATGTTCCGCCGCAGGTAGCCATAGAGGTTTGGTTAAAACTTATTTTATCTGGACTAAGGGTAATATCACTTTTAAATTGGTTGGCGAGGAATTTATCATAAACAAACTTATCTGCATTCACATGCAGGTTAAGCAAATAATCCATTGGCTTTTCGCCTTCTTCCATTGGGTCTGAAGAATCATAAATGAGCAAATCATTTACATCTAAAATGGAAGATTTGCAGGTAAGGGCACCACTTAATTGAACATCTTTGCCAAATACAAAATCCATAAAACCAGGAATAGCTCCGTTGAGTGCAAGATCAGACTGACCAATCTTTAGCTGGGCCATCCCAATTTCCAATTTGTTGTTATTGATGTTCCCTTGAAAGTATACTTGTTGAATAGGTTTGGTGAGGTAATTTAGGGTGAGTTGTTCCATGTTTAGGTTAAAATTACCTTGGTTAAATGGACTCGACCAATCCCAATTCTCCCCTTTTTTCTCTCCTTTTACAGAAAGGGTAAACTTCAAATCACCTTTGATTTCTTTAACATCTTCAAATTTAAAAAAGGCATGAAGGTTTTGTAAGCTGCCATCTCCAGTTACGTTCATTTGCAACACAGGTGCTTCCAAATTACTTAGGTTCAGCCTGCCATTTACTTTAGAACCAGCTAGGTTTGCGCTCATTTCTGGAATATCAATCACAGAGGTTGACATGGTTTTACCAGCACCATTGCTAAAGCTACCTTTTAACTTAATGCCCTCTATTTTCATTTTAGATTCTGGCTCAAGTAAGGAGCCATTTTCAATACCAAAACCAATGTTCATAGAAGGCACTTGGGTATCACTGCCAATGCCTTTTATGGCACCATCAAAATAAACTGAACCATTGCTTTGGTAGGCCAAAAAGGATGCTGGTAATTGAACAGGCAAGGTAGATAACAAATCTTGTATGCTGGTTTTCCCTGCTTTAAATTGTACATCGTAATGGGTCTGTTTTTTTTCGGTTCGAACCGACCCACTTACTTGTAGTTTTAACTGGTTAACACCAAACTCACCCTTTACTAATTTGAATGTGTTCTTATCTAAATCAACGGCCATAATGCTGTTGATGTCAATTTTTTTATTGCGTAAGAGCTTCGTGGTTCCTTGGGTAAGCTCCTTGCACTGTCCGTTTAAGACAATGGCCATTTCAAACTTTTTTTCTGTAAAGCTGCCAGAAAAGGAACTAGAAGTGATATGAGATTGCACAAACGTACTGGCCGAAAAGTCTTCGTAACTCAACAACATGCGGTTTAAAGAAAGCTTGTTGAGCTGAAATTCAAAAGGTTTCTTTTTGCTTTTTTTGTCGGAGCTTTCTTTAAGCAAATCATAATTATTGCTGCCTCTTTTGTTGGTATAGAGATGTAACTCTCCACTGTCTGCTTCTAATAATTGTATGCGGTAACGCTCATTCAAAATATCATACACATCAAAGCCAAGAAAAACATGTTGGGCTTTTAATAAAAACTTTCCAGAACGAAGCGGATCTGCAATAGAAACTTGGTTCAAAGCCAAACTAACTTTTGGAAAAGTTTTGAAAACTGTTACATCAATGCTCTCTGCTTTGAGCTCGGCCTTTAATAGGGCATTCACCTCTGTGATGGCATATTTTTTTAGTTGGTCAATATTCTGGTAAACATAAATAAAGAGTGTACCTAATATAGATACCAATACCAATAAGGTGATTAGAAATATTTTAAATCCTTTGCGCATATGTAATAAACGAAACAAATTTCTGAATATTCCTTTGGAAGCCAAGGCAGCATAAATGAACATTTAGTGGATAGACCTCCCATTTGTTTCATTTAGTATTCAACTTGAAAGGAGAGGCAATCACCAGTTTCTTTGTTACCTATGATTTTCAGTTGTTGTTTTTAGCGCTGGCAACTTAAGTGTGCAATTGCAGAAATTGAAGGAAGTAGGTTATGTAGAAATAGAGAAAAGTTTTAGAGATAATTTCCCCTTAACTACCTGCAGGATTACTCCTGCGGGTATTAAGGCTTTTGAGGTTTATGTCAAAAACCTTAAGCAATATATTCAGGTAAAGAAGTAACTAAGCTTTGGCTGCCTCCGCAATTTCTTGAAGGTCTATCTCAAAATGTGAAGCATGGTGAATACAGGTACCATTTTTAATCAATAAGCTTTGAGGTGATTCGTGTTGAACCGAATACCTGCTGGCAATTTCTGCCGAGATATCTCTGTGGTTTAACAAGTCGAGGTAATACACTGGCAAATCTTCCTTATTTACATTTTCATAAGCTTTGGTAAACCTGTTAAAGGCGGTATTGCTTATACTGCAGCGGGTGCTATGTTTAAAAATAACAAGCGCTTTTTCTTTAGAAACTTGGTCTAACTCCTCTAATTGCTGGATGTTGGTTAAGTTAATCATGGTATGTATTCTCTTCAATTTTTTGATATGGAAAAGGGGCCGAAGCCCCTTTATCTGCACAAAACTATAAGCCGGGTTCTGTACGGTTCAGACCGAAATCTTTACCGCGACTATCATTTATCTACTCGCTTTATCACTAAAGAGATGTAGCAGCCTACCCGCAAGAAAAACAACCCGAGGCTGTTGGTGTTAAGCGAACACCCTTTTATTTCTTGCCTATTTGGCCTTGCAACGCATAAGGTTTACCATGCAATTCCGCTCACACGGAACCCGGTGGGCTCTTACCCCGCCTTTTCACCTTTTCCCAATTTGCATTGGGTAGTTTGTTTTCTGTGGCACTGTCTGTACTATTGGTTTACCCAATAATCCTTCCCGTTAGGAAGTATGCTGCTTAAGTTGCCCGGACTTTCCTCTTTGCCTTGCGGCCCAGCGATAGTCTGTTTTGTTCGCCACAAATATAACCAATCTTTTTAAGTGTGTAGAATTTTAAAACAATTTAGGCTGGTCGGGATCTGCTTTTCCGGGTTTCTTGCGTGGTTTTCCGTCGTCGCTATCAGGTTCATCCTCCAGCAATTTCTTTATTTTCTCCTGTTCTTGGGCAAATAAATCTTCGTTTACCAAGGTTTCTTGTTCTTCTTGAATTTGTTCTTCCAACTCGTCTTGCGGATCGGGCGGCAACAATTCTAACTTACTCAAATCATTGGCAGCAAACCTGTTTCCAATGCTTTTCCAACCTTTTACATCTATTACCTCGGCCAAATTTAATTGCTCTTCTTTGAGTGTTTTTCCTTTACCTGTAGTTAGAATAACAGTTGGGTTTTTATAATCTGTAGCTAATAAAATATAGTTACCCTTTTCTTCTGGGATGCAACTAAACTTCTTATTCAGCGTTTGCGTTTCTATTAAAAAGCGTTTGATGTTAAACTGTTTTGCTTTGGCATCATAATACACCGTAGTTAACGGTCGCTCTGGCTTGAATTTAGAAATATGTAATAACTGCTCATATTCAAAGTGGTTGCTCACATCAAAGTTTGTGAGTTCGTAGTTGCCATCTTTATAGAGTGCTATGATTAAATCGTTGCCCAAGAAATTACCTATAAAAGTGCCGTGCTCATTTGTATTTAACCTTCCAATAGAATCATCATACCAAAGGTTTATACCTCCTAAAGTAGAAACTCCTTTGGTTTTAAGTTTGATTCCCTTTACCAAGTATTTGCTAATGATATTTCCTTGCACGCCTCTACCTTTAATGGCCAATTCACTGAAATCAAAATCGAAGCTGAGTTTGCGTGCGTGACTTAATGGACTTAAGGTTATGCTTACCACTTCTGCTTCACCCGATGGGTTTGCAGTAAAATAAAGGAGGCGAGAACCTGCTGAACCTTGGGTAAGGTCGTATTCCTTATCGCGGGTAATGCCCGTTACTGGGAATCTTTTGGCATAACTCACCTTGGTTTTTCCATCAAGGTAAATGAGGTTGTAAATGCGGCGTTCATCGTTTTTGCGGAACACATCTACATGGATAATGTCTTTGCCCACAAAGGCTTTTTCTTGCACTTTGCTTACAGTCATTTTTCCATCTTTCCGAAAGACAATGATATCATCTAAATCACTGCAATCGCACACATACTCATCTTTCTTTAAGCCAATGCCCACAAAACCTTCTGCCTTGTTTACATATAATTTTTGGTTGGCAATGGCTACCGTTTTTGAGTCGATGGTATCAAAGGTGCGGATTTCTGTTTTGCGTTCTCTGCCTTTTCCATACTTCTTCAATAGGTTTTCGAAGTACTTAATGGCAAAGGCGCGTAAGTTCTCTAAATCACTTATTACTTGCGCCAATTGAGCCTCAAGGCCTTTCATTATCTCATCGGCTTTAAAAGAATCGTATTTAGAAATACGTTTGATTTTTATTTCAGTAAGGCGTAAGATATCATTTTCGGTAAGCTCTCTTCTGAACAATTTTTTGAATTTGTTCATGCCCTTCCAAATGGTATCAATTACTTCTTCAAAGCTTTCACACTCCTCAATATCGCGGTAAATGCGTTTTTCAATGAAGATTTTTTCAATACTGCTATAGTGCCATTGCTCTTCTAGTTCTGCCTTTTTAATTTCTAATTCCTGACGAAGGAGGTCTTTGGTTTTTTCGGTGCTTATACGCAACAACTCATCCACTCCTAAGAACACAGGCTTATCATCAACAATCACACAAGCGTTTGGTGAAATGCTCACTTCACAATCTGTGAAAGCATATAAGGCATCTATGGTTTTATCTGGCGACACACCTGGTGCCAATTGTATTTCTACCTCTACATCTTTGGCGGTATTATCAATTACCTTTTTGATTTTGATTTTACCCGAATCATTGGCTTTGATAATGCTATCAATCAATTGGGTGGTGGTAACACCGTAAGGCACATCGCGTACAAATAAGGTCTTTTTATCCAACTCCTCAATACGCGCTCTTACCCTTATTTTACCACCTTTTTTACCTTGGTTATAATTGGCCACATCCACCAATCCCCCTGTAGGAAAATCAGGGTATAATTCAACTCTCTTCCCTTTTAAATGATCTACACTGGCTTGCAATAACTCACAAAAATTGTGTGGCATTACCTTGGTAGCTAAACCTACTGCTATACCTTCAACCCCTTGCGCAAGCAGCAAAGGAAACTTCATGGGCAAGCAAACAGGTTCGTTTTTCCTGCCATCATATGATTTTTGCCAAATGGTGGTTTGCTTGTTAAAGGCAACCTCCAAAGCAAACTTAGACAAACGCGCTTCAATATAACGTGGGGCAGCAGCAGAATCT
>CAILJQ010000037.1 GCA_903834625.1 uncultured Bacteroidota bacterium | reverse complement strand
TTTGAATCATAAAGTTTCTTGTTGGATTAAGTGTAGCTATAGGGTTGCTTATGAAAATTTATATATTGAGATTAAATTAAGAGGATATTATTATAAAGTGAGAGTGGGTTTTTCTAACCAATTTAATTATGGGAAAATTTTTATTTTTACTTGTCTGTTTGGTAGTCTTTGTCGCAGGCTATTCTAATCAGATTCAAAAAACTGCTTCTATATTAGCAGCTCAGTCAAAAATTTTGCCTGACCGGGGCGCCTATCAACAGATCATTGATGGCCAACAAGTTGATCTTTTTGTATTAAAGAATAAAAATAAAATGCAGGTGGCTATCACTAACCTGGGTGCAAGAGTGGTAAGTTTGATTGTTCCCGATAAAGATAAAAACCCAACGGATGTTGTTTTAGGATTTGACAGTGTTAAATCTTACCTGAAAAAAGGCAATCAGTATTTTGGTGCCACAGTTGGTCGATACGGTAACCGGATAGCCAAAGGAAAATTTATGCTGGACGGCAAGGACTACCAGCTTGACCTGAATAATAGGCAGAATTCATTGCATGGAGGGATGGAAGGTTTTTTTAGCAAAGTTTGGGATGCAACCATGATCGGGGAGCAAAAAATATTACTCACTTATTTATCAAGAGATGGGGAAGGTGGATATCCTGGTAATGTTTTTGTAAAAGTTACTTATACTTTAACAAACGATAATTCCCTCCAAATAGATTACATCGCTAGCACTGATAAAAATACCGTTTTAAATTTAACCAATCACAGTTTTTTCAACTTGGAAGGAGAGGGTAGTGCAAGTATCAATGATCATATACTAACAATTTTCGCAAGTCGCTTTACTCCGATAGATTCTACTTCCATTCCAACTGGTAGTATACAAAAAGTAGCAGGGACTCCCTTTGATTTTGAGCAGCCTACTCAGATTGGCTCCCGTCTTAATGCAAATGATGATCAACTAAAAATGGTGGGTGGGTATGATCATAATTATGTTTTAAATGAAACTAAAGGATTGCATCTGGCTTCCAGTGTTTACGCACCTGGCACATCTATAGTTATGAAGGTATTGACCACTGAGCCCGGCATCCAATTTTATAGTGGTAATAATTTGAAGGGAATTGAACAGGATGGTAAAGGGAAAAAAATATATGGTCCCCGTTCCGGATTTTGCCTTGAAACACAACATTTCCCTAATTCACCCAATCAACCTAATTTTCCAAGCACAGTGGTTAAGAAAGGTCAACAATATACTACTAGTACAATTTATAAGTTTGAGATAGCTCGATTATAAATGTTAATGAGCAAATAATTACTGTATGATTTTTTGAACCAATAATTTAAAGTGTAAATGAGTATATTCACATTCAGTTTTTTAAAAAATAGGTAACTGAATTTGTAAAATCTAAAATATATATAAATGAAAATTACTTCGATACGTACAAAACTTTATCAATGGAACGGGCCTGTAAAAACAGCCGATACCATTTTTGCTACACCTGTAAGTCTGCTTCCTTTTCAGAAAGATTCGCAGGCGGCTTACCGTTTTTTTAGCTGGCTAGTGGTGGAAATTGAAACGGATAATAACCTGGTAGGTATAGGCAATGCTGGACTTTGCCCCGATGTTACCAAACTAATTATTGATTCCAAACTCAAGGGCTTGCTGATTGGGGAGGATCCAACGAATACTGAATTACTATATGAAAAAATGTACCGTTCGTCGGTGGCATTTGGTCGAAAGGGTGCAGTGATGGCTGCCATTAGTGCGCTGGATATTGCCCTTTGGGATATCAAAGGCCTTGCAGCTAAACAACCTGTTTTTAAACTTTTGGGTGGTCGAACCAAGGAATATATCCCTACGTATTACAGTCGTCTTTATACCCGAAACCTGGAGAGCTTACAAAAAGAAGCAGAAGATTTTAAATCGCAAGGTTTTACAGGAATGAAACTGAGATGTGGTTACCCGCTAACAGATGGAATGGAAGGGTTAAAGAAAAATGTGGAAATGGTAAAAGTGGTTAGGGATGCAGTAGGAGATGATGTGGAAATTATGCTGGAAGCGTATATGGGATTTAATTTTCCATATGCAAAAAAACTTTTAAAAGCACTTGAGCCTTTTAATTTGCGTTGGGCAGAAGAGTTGTTGTTGCCAGATGAAATACATTTATTTTCGAAGTTGAAAAAACATACTTCTATCCCACTTTCAGGTGGCGAGCATGAGTATACTAGGTTTGGATTTCATGATCTTATTCAGTCGAATGCTCTTGATATTTTTCAGTTTGATACTAACAGGGTAGGTGGCTTTACTGAGGCACAAAAAATTTGTACTATGGCACAAATGCATGGTATTGAAGTCATCCCTCATGGCGGACAAATGCATAACCTCCATGTGGTAATGAGTTCATTTGCTTCGCCAATGGCCGAGTATTTTCCGCAAACAGAGATCGAAGTAGGTAACGAAATGTTCTGGTATATATTTGATGGTGAAGCAATCGCCGAGAATGGAAAGCTTCAATTGGATGATAATAAACCTGGCGTGGGGTTAACTTTAAAAACTAAAAATATCGAACATTTCAAAATCATTGAATAATACAATAAATCTTATATGGAAAATAGTATACTAGAGCAATTTAAATTAACTGGAAAAGTAGCGTTAATAGTGGGAGGTAACAGGGGTTTGGGATTGGCAATGGCTAAAGCGCTTGCAGAAGCTGGCGCAAGCATTTCAATTGCAGCAAGGGATGAAAATAAAAATATTCAATCCCAAAAAGAAATTCAATCGGGTTATGGGGTGAATTGCATCAGCATACAATGCGATGTTACATCAGAAGAAAGTATTAAAAATGCAGTTCAAACAACTGTTACAAAATTTGGGAAAATTGATATCCTAATTAATTCCGCTGGTATCAATATAAGGGGTAAAATAGAGGGTCTTTCTGTTGATGATTTTAACCAGGTGCAACAGGTTAATGTAACAGGTTCATGGATAGCTAGTCGTGAGGTAGTTCCGATTATGAAAAAAAATGGATACGGGCGCATTATTAATATTGGCTCTATGCTTTCTGTAACAGCAATTCCAGAAAGGACACCTTATGCAACAAGCAAAGGTGCTATTTTGCAATTAACACGTGCTTTAGCAATGGAAGTTGCAAAAGAAGGCATTACAGTTAATGCAATTTTACCTGGTCCTTTCGCAACAGATTTAAATTTGCCCCTACTTAATAGTCCAGAATTATACCAGGCATTTATTGCTAAGATCCCAATGGGTCGTTGGGCAGATCCACATGAAATAGGCGGTCTAGCATTATACCTTTCTAGTCCTGCTTCAGGATTTGTAACTGGTGCAGGCTTTTCTATTGACGGAGGATGGGTAACACAATAAATTAAATTTTAAAAAACGAATACTTGATATGATTACAGAAAAAACACGTTTAGTCCAGCTTAATCATCATCAGTTAGGCAGACGTATTGCGCTGGTAAAAGAACCATCGCTTATACTACTTAAAGAAATAGGTTCAATTTATGAATTGGCATTAAAAGCTATTGATACAGGTGTAAAAATTCAGGAAATTATTAATTCAATGCTGTCTCAAGAAATTCTTGATTATACTTCTGTTTACGAAGGTAACAACGAATGGAAACTTCTTCCATCATTCGACCACCCGGAAAGTCCGTTTGGTTGTATGGTTTCTGGAACTGGGCTCACGCATAAAAATAGTGCCTTAAACAGGCAAATGATGCACCAGTCCACGGAAAATAAAATAACCGATAGCATGCAAATGTATCAATGGGGAGTTGATGGAGGTTCGCCAGCAGAGGGAGAAATTGGTGTTCAACCAGAGTGGTTTTACAAAGGGAATGGGTCTATTCTAAAAGCACATGGGCAGTCGCTTGAAGTTCCGCCTTATGCTAACGATGGAGGTGAAGAACCAGAACTTGCAAGTATTTATATCATTGACAGAACAGGTAAACCTTGGAGAATTGGTTTAAGTACCGGCAATGAATTTTCTGATCATATAATGGAGAAAAAAAATTACCTGTATCTGGCACCTTCTAAATTAAGGAATTGTTCTATAGGCCCTGAATTGGTGATAGATGCTGATTTTAAGGAATATAGCGGCATAGTCAGCATTACAAGAAATGGCGAATTCGCTTGGAGTGCAAATATAAAAACAGGGGAAAATAATATGTCGCACAATTTGGCAAATATGGAATACCATCATTTTAAATATGCTTCTCACCGGATTCCCTTACAAGCACATGTTCATTTTTTGGGGGCAGATGCTTTCAGTTTTGGGAATCAGGTACAATTACATCAAGGAGATATAATGAATGTAGAATGGCAGGGGTTGGGTAGAACATTGAAAAATCCATTGGAGTTATCAAAGGAAAAAGAAACAATAGTATCAATAAAATCAATTTTGTAATTATTTCGGTAAACCAGTTTTCTTAAATTTAAATAGCTTCAGATATGGAAATTCAAAGTGCCGTTTTAAATAATGAAAAACCATCAAGAATGCGATGGGTCATGATTAGCCTTGCATTTTTGGCTACACTACTTAATTATGTTCACCGACTATCATTTACCTATTTAAGTGCAGATGGAGATTTAAGAAAATTAATACCTGACAGTGCTTTTGGTGACATAGCTGCTGCATTTTTTATAGCGTACATGATTTCCAATGCTTTTTCTGGTTACGTCATTGATAAATTAGGAACAAGGATAGGCTACTCATTGTGTATGGCTTTCTGGACAACAGCAGGCCTTTTCCACGCATTTGTAGTAACTCCATTTCAATTTGGTATTGCTAGATTTTTTTTAGGAATTGGTGAAGCGGGAAATTGGCCGGCTGCCCTTAAACTAACCAGTGAATGGTTTCCTCCACATGAGCGATCGACAGCTTCAGGTATTTTTAATAGTGGATCTGCTCTTGGTGTGATAATTGTTCCTCCATTGGTAGCGTATTTGGGTACGGCATATGGCTGGCAAGCAACCTTTATTATTTTAGCAATTTTTGGCTATCTATGGTTAGCGGTATTTTGGTTTGTTTATTATACTCCAAAAAAATCTGTTAAATCTTCTAAAGCTAGAATTATACCTCCCGG
>CAILJQ010000036.1 GCA_903834625.1 uncultured Bacteroidota bacterium | reverse complement strand
TTTTTATCTCCGTAATATCCTCATACTGCCAAACCAAGCCATTTTGATCATCGGAGAAAATAACAGGAAAAAAGCTTAACAAGAATGTTTGTCCAGTAACAGTGTTTAATTCTATCCTTTCTACTCTTTCATTTTTCAATAACAAAGCATCAATGAGTTGATCAAAAGGAGGATCTACTAAAAAGAAGGAATTGAAATTAGATGCAAATGGTGCGCAGTCAATGCCAAACAGTTCTTCAGGTTTATTGGGTATCCCAAACAAGTTGAGAAAGGCCTGGTTTATTTGAAGAATGTGCCTGTGCTTATCCTCTACCAAAATCCCAACGGTGGTAGTGTGTACAAGCGTTTCTAATATATTGGTTTGCAATAACCCTTCCTTTGAGGTAGTTAAGGAGTTTTGCATTACTTACAAGGAAATAAAATAAAGGCAAAAACAAAGGAACATGTCTACCAAAGGAAGGCCATCAAATAGCACCTTTTTAATAGGTAGAGGGTATATAAGGTTTTTGTAATTTTTAGGTTTCATGGTTGAAAAAGATGTATGTAATTACTACACATCAAAATTCAACTTCCTTTATTTAGATTATTACTTGAATAGCGGAAAAAAAGGGACAAAAAAGGGAAATAATCCTCTTTTTGTCTAATTCCTATATAAGCCTCTGCTTATTACTTCCTTACGCACAGGCTCTGGCACTAAATAACGGATACTCTTGCCAGCTTGAATGGTTTCACGGATATAAGTAGAAGAAATATTCAATAAAGGAACCTCAAATAATTTAATAGAAGGATGGTTCGCCAAAAGAGGTTTTTCCACAATCCCAACACGAGCATATACAAAAACCGGATGCCTCTCAAGAATCTCTTGGTAGTTTTTCCAAAGATGAAAACTTGCCAAATTATCTCCTCCAATAATAAGCGTGAACTGGTGCTCTGGATATTCTGTAGCAAGCGCTTTTAAGGTATGCTCAGTATACGATGGTCGTGGCAATTTAAACTCTATGTCGGTTACGCTAAAACGATCATCATCTGAAATTGCCTTTTGCAACAGCTCGTATCGAACGTTTTCATCCAACAACTCATCATTTACCTTAAATGGATTTTGTGGAGACACCACAAACCAAATTTGGTCAAGTTGCGTGTAATCTGCCATATAATTGGCTATAATTAAATGACCTGTATGAACGGGATTAAAAGAACCGAAAAAAAGTCCGATCTGCATGTTTACTTATTTAAGACATTAAAAAGTCATTCACTAAAACTTCGGCTTCTGCCAATGCTTTGTGTAAGTCATCATTTAATATTACCTTTTCAAATCTATCCTCAAACTGTAGCTCCTGAACAGCCTTTCCTACGCGCATTTTTAAAGTTTCCTCTGTTTCGGTGGACCTGTAGCGTAAGCGCTGTTCTAACACTTCAACACTGGGTGGTTTCACAAAAATAGCCAACGCCAAATCGCCAAAATAATTTTTAATATTTAAGCCTCCCACAACATCCACATCAAACAAAACTACCTTATCCATTTCCCAAATCCTGCTTATTTCAGATTTTAAGGTGCCATAAAAATTACCTCCATACACCTCTTCATATTCCAAAAAATCACCAGATGAAATTCTCTTTTGGAATTCATCTTGGGAAAGGAAATAATAGTCCTTACCGTTTAACTCACCTTCTCTTTGCTTTCTGGTACAAGCAGAAACAGAGAACATCAAACGTGGATTGGTTTGCAACAAATGTTTTACAATAGTAGTTTTACCCGAACCCGATGGGGCACAAAAAATAACAACTTTACCTTTACTCATTACCTCAGTTGCTTATAAAACATTGTTAATTTGCTCTTTGATTTTCTCCAACTCGTCTTTCATTTCAACCACGCTTCTTTGCATTAAATGGTGGTTACTTTTTGAACCAATGGTGTTGATCTCGCGACCCATCTCCTGCGTAATAAAACCCAATTTCTTTCCACTGCTGCGGAGCTTGAGTGTTTCTTCAAAAAAATCACAGTGTTGCTTTAACCTCACCTTCTCTTCGCTAATATCTAACTTTTCAATATAATAAATGAGTTCCTGTTCGAACCTATTTTTATCCATCTGTTCTTGGTTTAGGGATTGTAAATCTTTTAAAATCCTATCCTTCACCGTTTGCAAACGTTCTTGTTCAAATGGAGCCAAGGCCATCATTCTTTGTAAGATTCCTGCCGACATCTTGCTTAGTTCTGCATATAAGGCCGCGCCTTCTGTTTGTCTGAATGAATCAAATTGGTCAAATGCCAATTTAACTGCCTGAAGTATTTGTTTCCAATCTTCGTCATCTGGAGTGTCGTCTGTAGGTTGAAGTACATTAGGCACCAAGAAAATATTATTCAAAAGTGATTTAGGCTCCCATCCGCTTTCTTTAGCCAAATCATTTACTTCATTCAAATAATACAAGGCCAGTTCTTTATTTAGTGGAGTTATCTTATCCTCGTTCAGTTTATAATTAATGTGAATAGCTAATTGGGCAGTTCCTCTCTCAACTAATTTCCCAACTTCTCTGCGTAGCTCCAACTCTTTATGTTGCCAATTTCTTGGCATACGCACATTTAGTTCTAAGAACTTGCTGTTTAAACTCTTGAGCTCAACCTTAACTGTAAACTTTGGAGTTTCCAATTCAGCCAAACCAAAACCGGTCATTGATCTTAACATATACAAAAATAATCTCCAAAAATGAGGAAATTAACCCATACTAACAACATATGTCGGGCATCACAAAGTGAATGGCAGTTGAATAGTAACTTTAGTACCAACCCCAACTGTACTTTCCAATTGAATTCTGCCTCGGTGCATCTCAATAAAATACTTGGCAATAGACAAGCCCAAACCCGTACCAGGTATATTTTCAACTATTGAGCTTCTAAAAAATGATTCCATAATAAAAGGCAACTCAGATTTAGGAATACCTATACCTTGGTCTTCAAATGATATAGACACCCAACGTTCATCCTTCTCCATATGAATGGTGATGGCAGACTCTGGCTTGGAGTATTTGCTGGCATTGCTCACCAAATTATTAAACACATGGGTTATTAGTTTCGGGTCAAACGGTATTTCTATCGCTTCATCCAATCCATCATATAGGAATAAATTTCCTTTTAAATATCGTATGGCTTCATTTCCCAAATAGTTTTTAGTAAAAGCGGCAATATCTTCAACTACTGGGTTAAAAGGAATTTTCGCAGATTCAATGCTACCCATGGTGAGCACATCTGTCATTAAGGAGGTAATTCTATCTACGTCAAAAATAATATTATCTAACTTCTTACCCACTTGATGCTTTTCTGCCAATACTTTAAACTCTTCAATGCGCTGGGTTTGCATCTTCAACAACTCGGCACTACTTCTAATACCAGCCAATGGCGTTCTAAATTCGTGCGAGGCCATGCTTACAAATCGTGATTTTAAATCACCCAATTGTTTTTCTTTTTCTAGGGCTGCTTTCAATTCACCTTCGGCTACTTTCCTCTTGGTAATATCTTCAATAGACCCTACCATTCCCTTTAAGCCATTATCGTCGGTGATTATTTTATTCACCTCTACATCAAACCAAACCAAATGGCCTTTCTTATGCACCACAGGTAATTCAAAATGCATGTTATCACTTGCGTTCGAGAAGAAAAATATTTTAAAATTCTCTAATACCACGCCATCTGATTGCATGTCGATAAAATTTGAAAACCCTTTCCCAATCGACTCCTCTATGGAATAGCCCGTCATTTTCGACCAAGCTGGATTAAGGAAAACAAAATTCCCTTTTTCATCCATTTCAAAAATAACTTCACGTAAATTTTCAACCAAGTCTCTATAGCGCTTTTCGCTATTTCGAATTTGATCTTCTATGGTTCTTTTTTCAGTTATATCAAGCGTAAATCCAACCATATTTTGGGGGTTCCCATGATCATCATAATCTACAACTTTTCCAAAATCAAGAACCCAAATATATTTGCCAGTATTTTTTAAGATTCTGTACTCAATATTGTATTTAGGTTGATCCTGTCCACTTACCCTTATTTGGCTATTCATTGCGTCAATAACCATTTGCCTGTCATCTGGGTGGATAGCACTTAACCAATTATGTCTCACAGAAGTGAATTTACCTTCAGAATCTAAACCAAGTATATCCCTAAAAATATCATTTGATTCCAATTCATCGGAGACAAGGTTCCACTCCCACATACCTAAGTTAGAGGTATTAATCGCCAATTCTAGTTTCTGGTTGGCTTTTTCTAACAAATGCATGTTTTGAACTAAAGGAGAAACATCTCTTGTAATGCATATCAAGGAGCCATCATCTAACAACCTAAGGGTTATATCTTGGTAAACATATTTACCAGATTTTGAGAGTCCAACAGTTTCACCATTCCAAATTCCTTTAGCCCCAAGAATTGGAAATACATCTTCATTGATTCGTTTTAATTCTTCAGGCTCATACAAAATATGCCATGATTCGCCTATCAAGCCCTCTGGTCCGTATCCAAAAATTTCTTCATGGGCACGGTTCATATAATAATATTTTCCTTCTTTATCCAAAAGTGCTATACCATCCGGAGAATTGGATATGGCTTCATTTTGCCTTAAAATCAATTCCTCTTGCTCACTTATCCTTGTAATATCTAACCCGTAACCAATGGCTATAGAAACTTCTCCTTTTTCATCCACTACAGGTTGCATTACCCTAAGATGCTTGCGATACTTACCTCCCCCTAGGTCAAATTTCTCTTCAAAAGAATAAGGCAATTTATCTTCTAACATTTTTAAGAAATTCTGCCTTCTAACCTTGGCAATCGCCAAATCCTTATTTTTCAACTCGAAGTAATCAAAATCATCTTTACCTACCAGCCATTCACGAATAGCATCATCTTTTACAGAGTTTTTATTGAGAAAAAGGTAACGATGATCTCTATCAAGGGCAACAATATCGGCAGGAATGTTATTAAAAATTGACTCGTAAAACACCTTTTGCTTGTGCATGGTAACATATTGGGCCTCCAGCTCTTTGGCTAGCTCAACTCGCTTTAAAAAAGCTGCAATATTTGCAGTAATCGAAACCAAAGTGCTAATTTCCATATCTAGCCACTCTCTTTCCGAAGTACAATCATCAAACCCTAAATAACCCCAAAACTTATTATCAAAAATGATTGGAGTAAATAGAATACTCTTAATTTTTTGAACCTCCAATGCCTCTTTAAAGGCCAAATCTTGTATATCTTTTGTATTTGTATAAAAACTTTGTCCAGTACTTAAAATTGAATGTAAATCGGCATAATCCTCCCAAACCAAATCCTGAAGCATGGGGTCATCAATATGCGCATTAACGCCTTGTTTCACCCATTCATACGCATAATGCATGCGCACAGGAATATCATTCTCAAGTACATTTTCAAACACATAGCACCTATCAACTGCAGCAGCCTCACCCAAAACACTTACAACCTCATTCATCACTGAATCTAAGTTGCGGTTACTAATTAATATCTCCGAAGAATGTAAAACTGCATAAAACAAGCGGTTATACCTCACCTTATCAAAACTCATATGCTTTTAATTAGTGCGAATTTACTATTTCCCAAATCCAATATGCTACAAAAAAAGGAATTGCCGTTCTTTCTCGTATTTTCGCAGGCTTTATGCCATTTTTTAACCGATACAAGCCCTATTTCAAGCAAATTGCCATCTTAAGTTACCCTATTATCATTGGGCAGTTAGGAATAGTGCTCATGGGAGTGGTGGATGTAATGATGGTTGGAAAGCTTCCCTCCGTAAATCTTGCGGCCATTTCCTTAGCCAATTCAGTATATTTTTTTATCTGCATTTTGGGCATTGGCACCTTAACGGCAATTTCTCCATTGGTGGCTACAAGTAAAGGTGCCGGTCATCCCAATCAATGTGCCATATTATTCCGACAAGGATTCCACGCTTCACTAATCCTTTCAGCCATTCTTTCTGGAATTATTTACCTCCTCACAGAAAACCTAAACCTCCTGCAGCAAAGCGAGCAAACAACTGCTTTGGCAAAATCCTATTTACACATACTCAATTTTGGCACCTTCCCTATGTTGCTTTTTATGGCACTTAAACAATATTCTGATGGTTTATCTTTTACCAAAGCTTCTGCTTATATAACCCTAGCAGCATTAGGTATAAACGCCACTTTGTGTTGGATATTTATATATGGCCACCTAGGTTCAGACCGAATGGGACTGAATGGTGCTGGATTGGCTACTACCCTTGCGCGACTATTTATGGCACTTGCCATGGCACTTGTGGTATTGGTTCACAAACAATACAAACCTTTTCTCAAACTTAAGCAGCATGAAGGCGACTTGAGTTACCTCAAAAAAATATTTACCGTAGGATTGCCCTCGGGTTTTCAATACTTTTTTGAAATTGGTGCCTTTGCCTTTGCGGCCATAATGATGGGTTGGATAAGTGATCATGCCATGGCTGCCCACCAAGTAGCCATCAACATTGCCTCTGTTACCTACATGATTGCCACAGGCATTTCTGCTGGAGGAGCCATTTTGGTGGGCGATGCTTTGGGCAGAAAAAACAAAACCGATATAATGGATGCAGGAAGAGCGTCACTCATCATGGGAGCTGCCTTTATGGGCTTCTGCGCTCTTATCATCTCTATTTTCACCTACCCCATTATTTCCATCTATACCACAGATAGTATTGTTACCCCAATGGCAGCAGCCCTTTTATATATTGCTGCATTGTTCCAATTAAGTGATGGCATTCAATGTGTGGGTTTGGGCATTTTAAGAGGACTAGGAGACACAAAGGTCCCAACCATTATTACCATCATTGCCTATTGGGGCATTGGAATTCCTGTTGGTTATTTGCTTGGCTTTACCCTAGGATTTGGCTTGTACGGAATTTGGATTGCGTTGTTGCTTGGACTAAGTTTTTCGGCCTTTATGTTAAGCACCAGATTTTTAAAAGAAAGCAGGGAACTATCCATCAAACGCACGCATGAAAACTAACCTAAAAGTACACTTTGCCTTGTTTATGGTTTCGCTCATCTATGGAGCAACTTTTACGGTGGCAAAAATTGTTATGCCAGCTTATGTGCAACCTTATGCCTTTATTTTATTGCGTGTAAGTGTGGCCACTGTTTGTATCTATTTCTTTCATCGTCATTTTGTAAAGGGCGCCATTAGCGATAAGAAAGATCTTTTACCACTTCTTGTTTCGGCCATTTTTGGGGTGGCAGGAAACATGTTGTTGTTCTTTAAAGGATTAAGCATAACCACACCCATCAATGCCTCGGTGCTCATGTTAAACACGCCCATTTTTGTGATTGTATTTGCAGCAATCATTATTGGCGAAAAACTCACTTGGAACAAAGTAATAGGCATTCTTATAGCTGCAGGGGGAGCCTTATTATTGATGGGCGGAAGTAAGTTTAAATTCCAATCTGAAACCGTAATGGGCGATATTTTTGTTACCGCCAATGCCATCATTTACGCTTTCTATTTAGTGTACGCTAAACGACTTATGGTAAAATACCATCCACTTACGGTAACATTATATTCCTTCTTTTTCGGATTCTTTTTGGTATTGCCTTTTGGATTGAACCAAGCACTTGAAATTGATTTTGCCCATCTACCTCCACTCATTTGGATGTGCATAGGATTCATTACCGTTGGATCTACCTTTTTAACCTATGTATTGAATGCCTATGCGTTAAAACATGCAAGTTCCTCTTTGGTAGGTTCGTATATTTATTTACAGCCTGTTTTGGCAACGCTCATAGCAGTTGTAAGTGGCAAAGATATGCTTACCACAGAAAAGCTATTGAGCATTGCCATTGTTTTTACAGGGGTTTACCTTGCTTCTTTTCGCAAAGCATAAGAGCTATTCTTCTTCAATATTTTTCATTTTCATCCACAGGCTGTAGGCACCTTCTAATACTACTTCGGTCTGAACCAAATCAAAGCCGTTTAGTGGAATCACCTCTACTTCATTTCCTTGAGTAATGCCAATGGAAACTTCTATGGCCTCATATGAATTGCTTTGTTTTTTCACAAAAACATAATGTGTTTTTCCTTCGCTCATTACTGCAGATTCAGGCATCACAAAACCTTTCTTAGGTAAGCTGCTTATCTCTGCATTCATATAGGTTCCAGGCACCAATAGTTTATCATACTTTTCAAAATGACAATGAATATTAATGCTTCGGTCTGAACCAACATCTTTACCAATAAGGATAACTTCACAATCATATTTACGCTCTGGATGGTTATTGGTATAGGCTACAACCTTCTGACCCATAAACACATTTTCCATGTCTTTCTCAAAAATATTTAAACTTAAATGAATGTCCTCAGGATTAACCAATTCAAACAACACATCACTTGGGTTCACGTATTTTCCTATGTTTACGTTTATCTTAGAAACAAATCCAGAAATAGGTGCATAAATAGGAATGGTACCAGAAATGTTCTTTTCTGTTAATTTATCGGGATTCACTCCTATCAATTTTAACTTCTCAAACAAAGAGCGATAATTGATATGGGCCGTTTCATATGCCTCTTTAGATTGCTGATAAACCTTATCACTCGCAGCTTTTGAAACATGTAATTCTTGTTGCCTTTCGTATTCCTTTTGTAATAATTCTAACCTAGCACGTGCAACTAAAAAATCCTGCTGCAATTCAATGTATTTAGGATCTTCCATTTGGGCAATTACCTCACCTTTGTTTATGTGCATACCAGGCAACAATTTGGTATTTTTCAAGTAACCTCCCAAAGGCATACTTACAGAAACCATATTTTGAGGTGGCACATCAATGGTTCCGTTTACTTTAAAGGTGGTTGAAATATTTTTTTCAATGGCTTTACCCACCACTATGTTTGTGCTTGCAACCTGACCGCTATCAAGTGTCACCAATTTTCCATCACTCACAGCTTCTGCTGTGGTATTTGCAGATGGCTTTTTATCTGTGCATGCCAATAAAATGAAGCATGGCAACAAAAATACTATATAACTATTTTTCATTTGTTGTTATTCAGAAAATTTTGAAATTGAATCTGTAATTGATTGTATTGTTCTACCGTTTCAAGGTAATTAATGGAGGTTTGCAATGTTTGTTGGTGCAATACCATCCATTCCATGTAATTTAAGTTACCTTCTTTATATTGTTTCCAGGCTGCCGCTCTAGCCTCTATTGCTTGTGGCAATGCATTCTTCTCATAGTAAGTGCAAATTTCATCCAAACTCTTCAGTTGATTTCGCCAATCATTCATTTGTTGCTGCATCAATTGTTTGGTATAAGTATATTCCAATTGTTTTGCTTTTAGCTCGTAACCCAATGCTTTGGTTTTGTTCTGACCCGAGGTAAAAAACAAGGGAATGCCTATACCTGCCTGAAATGCTTGAAACCGTTTAGAACTTGGGTAATATACATCATCATTGCCAATACCAGTAATCGACATATTTTGATAACCTAATTGCAATTCTGGCAATAAGCGGGCGCGTTCTGTTTTCATTTTCCCAAGGGCAATATCTTGTTGCTTGCTTATTCGAAGCAAGTATGGACTGTGCTCAATATTCAAACTATCTGTAGTAGGAACCGTCATTCTATACAAAGTATCTAAGGGGACATATGCCGTTGAGGTCCCCAACAAAATAGAGAACCTCATCAGAATAGCATTCTTCTCTACTACTACAGCATGTAATTGTTTCAATGATTCTGCCTGTTGTTGCTCAGCAGAAGCTTTCTCCATAATATTGCTTTCACCACTTGAAAATCTTAATTTAGATAGTTTTACTAATTCTTTGATACGCGCATCTTCTTCCGTTAAAATCTTTTCGAGTTCGGCCAAAAATAAATACCTAAAATATACTTGAGATACTTCTGCTTTCACATCTAATTGTTTAGCACTATAATCTTGTAAGGCATAATCGTATTCAGCCTTCATGGTTTGCTTTTGCCTTAAGTAAACCGTAGGAAAAGCAAAAGATTGACTTACCATCAAACGGTTATCACTGTAATTACTATTTATCTGCCCCTTTTCATATTGTACGGATGTTTGAGGAATTGTCCAACCCGTTTTTTTCATACGTTCTGCATACCGTGTTTGATAATCTTTGGCACTCAAACCAGCATTGTATTTATAGGCTGTATCAACCGCTGCATATAACCCAATTTTTGTTTGGGCTTGAGAGCTTAATGCAAATAAAATAAAAGGAACTAACAGGGTTGCTTTAGGGTATTTTACAGCTGGTTTCTTTTCGAACCAAATGTATAATACGGGCAAAACAAATAAGGTTAACAATGTAGCCAACAACAATCCTCCTATTACCACAGTTGCCAATGGTCGTTGTACCTCTGCTCCTGCTCCATTACTTAAAGCCATAGGTAAAAAACCTAATGAAGCCACACAGGCCGTCATTAACACAGGACGTAAGCGCAATTTGGTTCCAGCCAAAACTATTTCTTTCAAATCTGATAAGCCCTCACTTCGTTGCCTATTAAATTCTGCCAACAACACAATTCCATTCAAAACCGCAACTCCAAACAAAGCAATAAAGCCTACACCTGCAGAAATACTAAAAGGCAAGCCTCGCGATGCCAAAGCAAATATTCCCCCAATTGCAGACAAAGGAATAGCCGAATAAATAAGTAAACCTTGTTTCATGGAGTTAAAAGCAAAATACAATAACACCAAAATCAACAACAAAGAAACAGGCACGGCAATAGCCAATCTATCTTTGGCAGCCTCTAAATTTTCAAAGGCCCCACCGTAGGTAACAAAATATCCTGCAGGCAATTTCACTTCATTCTTCATGCGTAATTGCAACTCTTGCACAATACTTTGCACATCTCTCCCTCTTACGTTAAAGCCCATCACCAACCTACGCTTGGCATCTTCTCTTTGTATTTGATTTGGACCATCTACAATATCAACTTTAGCAATTTGATGTAGAGGTATTTGGTTGTTTGGTCCAACTGGAATCAATAAATTTCTGATATCTTCTATTTGCGACCTTTGGCTAGAACCCAAGCGAACTACCAGAGCAAACCTACGTTCCCCTTCAAAAACCATCCCCGTTTTCCTACCCGCAAAAGAAGCATGAATAACATCATTCACTTCTGAAACGCTTAATTTATATTGAGCCAGTAAAGGTCGGTTCAACTCAATGACAATTTGTGGCATACCTGTTACAGGTTCAATAAAAACATCTTTAGCGCCTTCTATTTCCATGGCCATTTTCCCCATTACTTCTCCATAGTGCGCCAAAGTATCTAAGTCCTCCCCAAATATTTTACAAACCACATCTTGTCGTGCACCTGTCATTAACTCATTAAAGCGCATCTGAACGGGGTATTGAAATCCAAAAGTTGCCCCAGTAACAGCATTTAATTCTTTGCTCATCAATTCTGCCAATTCCGGAAAAGTTTTGGCGCTAGTCCATTCACTCTTATCCTTTAAAATAACCATTAAATCTTGCGCTTCAATGGGCATTGGATCAGTAGGAATTTCGCCACTGCCTATTTTAGCAACAACCTTTTCTACTTCTGGAAATTTACTGGTAAGAATTTGCGCTGCTTGTTTGGCCACATCTATGCTTACATTCAAATTACTTCCTGTTAACACCCTTGTTTCAACAGCAAAATCACCTTCTTCCAAGGATGGAATAAACTCTCCGCCTAGTCGCATCATCACACCAATAGAGACCACAAACATTACCAGTACAATGGCAATAACCATTTTTGCATGAGCCAATACATTAAGCAATATCTTGCGATAAAATCCTTCTACTTTTTCCATCAACCTATCGGCAAAATTGGGTTCATGTGGAATATTTTTTAACAACATGGAACTCATCATTGGGATATAGGTAAGCGACAATATAAAGGCTCCTAATAAGGCAAAAGCAACTGTTTGCGCCATAGGTTTAAACATCTTTCCTTCTATGCCTTCCAAACTAAAAATAGGGAGGTAAACAATTAAAATAATCAACTGACCAAACACCGCACTGTTCATCATTTTTCCTGCCGCATGTTTCACCTCAGTATCCATCTTCTTTTGAGAGAGATCAGCAATTTTGGTAAACCTTCTGCTATGGGTAATGGTATGCATTACAGCTTCTACAATAATCACCGCACCATCTACAATTAAACCAAAATCTAAAGCACCCAAACTCATTAAATTACCACTCACACCAAAGGCATTCATCATAATTACCGCAAACAGCATGGAAAGAGGAATAACAGAAGCTACCAATAAGCCTGCTCTCACATTGCCCAAAAACAAGACCAAAATAAAAATCACAATGAGAGCACCTTCCATAAGGTTTGTTTCAACTGTACCAATGGCATTATTCACCATTTTGGTTCGATCCAAGAAAGCATCTATTTGCACTCCCTCTGGCATAGTTTCTTGAATTTTGGCAATGCGTTCCTTTACTTTTTTAATCACCACATTGCTATTGGCTCCCTTTAACATCATCACCACAGCACCAGCAACCTCTTCTTGGTTATTATACACCATAGCACCAAAGCGGGTGGCATTCCCAATAGTTACTTTACCAATATCTCTAATAAAAATGGGTGAGCCATTTGGCAATTCCTTTACCACAATTTGTTCTATATCTGCGGCAGATTTGATCAAACCTTCGCTTCGTATAAACAATACTTTCGGACCACGTTCAATATACGAGCCTCCTGCATTTTGGTTATTTGTTTCCAAGGCTGCATACACCTCGTTTACCCCCAACCCACTTGCCTTTAACCTGTTTGGATCTATCTCAACTTCATATTGTTTTAAGAAACCGCCAAAGCTACTCACATCGGCAACGCCCTCTACACCTAATAGCTGCCTACGAACAATCCAATCTTGCATGGTTCTTAACTCCTGGGCATTGTATTTGTTTTCAAAGCCGGGTTTAGGTCTTAATACATATTGGTAAATTTCTCCTAATCCTGTGGTAACCGGACCTAACTCCGGAACGCCAACACCAGGAGGAATTAGCTCTTTGGCAGTTTGTAAACGTTCAGAAACTTGGTTCCTTGCCCAATAAACATCTGTTTTATCATCAAAAACAATGGTTACTAATGATAAGCCAAACCTAGAAAAACTTCTTATCTCCAACTTCCCTGGAATATTGCTTAAGGCTTGTTCCAAAGGAAAGGTGATAAAGCGCTCAACATCGGGTGCTCCCAATGAAGGTGAAACGGTAATTACCTGCACCTGATTGTTGGTTATATCAGGAACTGCATCAATGGGTAATTTCGTTAATTGATATACCCCGTAACTTACCAAAAACAAGGTAAACAGGGCGATAATTAATTTATTATGGACTGAAAATCCAATAATTCTATTCAGCATCTTTGATGGTATAAATGAAATAATTGCGCAATTGCGCGAAAGAAAAGTTGGGTTAAACAACCCTTAATATTTTACGCCAACTTGGGTGGCTGAAAAATGGAGCCACTTTCTTGAAAAGAATAATGGCAAGGCTTGTAATATCCGAGCTCGAGTTTACTTTGAGAAGGCAATTCAGGAGAATAGGTAACAAATGCATCTGTTACGGCTACCAATGAAGTAGAACTCATCTGAAAAAAAGGTAAATCTTGGTGATCCTCTTCTTCTCTGTGTGATGAGTTTTCATTGTAATGCATGGCAATAAATTCGGCCACACCAATATTCCCATGCTCTTCTACATGGTGCCTATAATGGTTAATTAAGGATGGAAGCTTATTCAACTGACTGCTAAAGCCAGGCAATAAGGAGCCCATAAACAGCATGGCAACCGTAGCCCATTGAATAATATGTTTGAAAACCTTTTCCAACACCGCAAATGTAATAAAAAACCAATCAAGAAATATTCTTAATAACATCCTTCAACTTTCAGTATCTTAGCATCATGAAGCTTATTTTCAACTTTTTTGGCATCTTTTTGCTTTTCTCTTCTCTCTCCTCAAAAGCGCAGTCAGACAGCGTTTTTATGACAACCATTATGCCCTATGGTGGCCTTGGTTTGGTTCAAAAAGAAGTTATTGTAGCTGAAAAATTTAAATCAGCTTTTGGCAGCCCAAGAACCTTAAATGTGCCACAAAATTGGTCGGTTCAAGTTTATTATATTGGCAATTTAAGCAAACCTAGAGTTTTAGAAATGAGTCCTTCTGGCATTCTTCACGTCATAGATTACAAAACAAATGGTGCCATTTATGCCCTGCCAGATGAAAACAAAGATCAGGTTGCAGACACCTTACTTCCTGTGGTAACTGGGGTAAATGCGCATGATTTTAAGTTTTATCAAAACCGCATTTATGTTGCTGAAGAAACACGCATCCTAGAATGTGCCGACCTTAACAGTGACGGTTTTTTTGAAACCAAATCTGTTTACATCGACTCTATTGGATTAAGAAGTAACCACCCTACAGGTGGGCATAGAAGCAGAACGCTAGTAATAGATAGTGTGCGTCAAAAAATATATGTGAGCATTGGCTCCTCGTGCAATGTTTGTAGAGATACAGATAAAGCCATTATAGAGCAATACAACATAGATGGAACCCAAAGAAAAATATTTGCCACAGGTACCAGAAATGCCGTAGGAATGGCCATCGACCCATACACGGGAAAACTATGGGCAAACAACAATGGCAGCGACCAACAAGGAAATAACATACCGCCAGAATGGATGGATGAGATAAGAGAAGGTGGTTTTTATGGATTTCCTTTTGCCTATGGAAATAAAAATTGGTTCAATATGGATGCGCACCCAGATTATACAAAGCTCAAACCCATAACCCAAACAGATAGCTTATGGGTGTCGCAAATGGTTCAACCCAAAGCTCTATTTCAAGCCCATTCTGCCCCAATGGAAATGGAATTTATGCGTACAGATTATTCAACGCTTGCCGACCTAGGCATTATGATGGCGCTCAGAGGAAGTTGGAATAGAAGTCCGGCTACAGGTTATAAACTGGTTTATTTCCCTAGGTTCAGCAACCCCGAAACTCCTATAATTTCTGATTTTGCCACGGGATTTTTAACAGATAGCCTAACAGGTACCTTTTGGGGCCGACCAGTTGGATTGGCCTCAAAGGTTGAAAACAACGGACAAACCACTCACTTGTATATGAGCAGCGATGATGGAAAAAGGTGCATACTAAAATTCACCTTACAGCAAAGTAATTCTATCAACGAAACAGAAACACACAACATAAAAACATATCCAAATCCCTTTCAGAATGAAATGCATATGCAACTGAATGGGCTCAACATAGATAAAGTTACCTTGATAGATTTACAAGGAAGAACCATACCCTGTCTTCTAACATCAACTAAAGAAGGTGTTATTATCCCCAATATAGAAAATGGAATCTATTTCCTTGTGCTTCAATCGGGCAACAAAGTATACACCCAAAAAGTACTTCGTCAGTAATAATTGGTTAAGTTAATTCAAACAATATTTGCTGTGAGCAGTATATTTGTTTTAATGGTAAACATGAAAATTTTATTTCGCCTAACTTTTGTGTTGTTGGTGTTGGTAACATGCAGCTTTTCATTAAAGAAAAAGAAATTGCCCTCTTACCACGACGTAAACCTTTTTCATAAAAACTTTGTGAAGGTATCACCCCGTTTGTATGCTTGTAAATTTGAAACCACCAATATAGATTATTTGTATTTTGTTGAAAATGTAAAATACCGCATGAACCCAGCGGTATATCATAGCCTAATACCAGATACCACTAGGTGGAGTGATCCAGGCTTTAACAACATTAATTTCGTGAGGTATTATTTTGAGCACCCAGCGTATGCCTCATTCCCTATAGTGAATATTAGTTACGAGCAAGCCAATTTTTATTGCAATTGGCTTAGTCAGCAATACAATAACCATCCTAAACGTCCTTTTAAAAAAGTAGCCTTCAAATTGCCATCTAAAAAGGAATGGATACAGGCTGCGGCGGGCAGCAAAACAACAGGATTTATTTGGGGTGAAAGCATTGAGGAGCTACCCAAAAAAATGAAAGTAAATTTTTGCAGCAGAAATGATAGCATGACCTTTTGCCTAAACAAATACCCAGATGAAGTTTATTTAAAACCTTACAAACAAAATGCTTTAGGCATGTATCACCTTTCCGGAAATGTGAGCGAAATGGTTAATACCAAAGGCGATTGCATTGGTGGAAATTATCGCTCGCAAGCAGATTGGTTGAGGTTAGATGCCCCTAATGAATTTTTTACAGCCTACAAACCTTGTCCATTAGTAGGTTTCAGAATCTTCATGCAGGTAATTGAAGAATAAGCCTTATTCAATAGAAACTTTGCTGTGGTAATTATTCCAATGCAATACAAACATTCCGCTTGCAACATCTGGAAAATGAAGGATTAAATGCTCATCCACTTTGCCTTCATAAACTAAATTTCCTTGCATATCAAACAACTTACAAGCATCGCCTACCTTAGCATGTGGCAAGGTTATGTTACCATGAGCTGGGTTAGGGTAAAACATTTTTTGTTGATACTCCGGATGAAGGATATTGGACAAACCCATTGGAAACTCAGACATGATATATCTGTAACTTGGTTCATTTGTAAATACAGAATCACTGCTTCCATACTCAAGTGCTTGATAAGCTTTACCGTCTATATAATCCACCACAACTTTATTCTGCTCAACTATTCCTCCATTGGAATAATAGGTTTGAATAAGCGTTGAAAGCTTGCCATTTGAAAGGTAATAATAATGAAACTTCTCCAAGGGAATTAACTGAAAGGCGCCACTGAAGGTATTGGTATACAAAACAGATTTTTGCAAAACAGATTGCGCATCGTATTCATATTCTGTAGCAGAAACAGGAGTCCAATCAAGCGGACTATTAGGATAGTCTATCAAATACTCACAAACCTTTATACACCTTCCAAGCGCATCATAGGTATACTCGGTTTTAGAACTTGAGTCTAAAGGTTGAATTGAATCACTTGCAGAAAGTTTCGAAGTTTGTGTAATATATTGTTGATTGTAGGTGTAACGCTTGCTTGTCCTAAATCCAGTATAATGAAAATAATTCTCTTGCAAAGGTTTACCTACGGTTTGAAAAGTTACCACAAATCTTGCTCGTAAAGAACTATCTGTGCCATTTAACCTATAGAGATATTCAGAATCGGCTAAGTTTTGAGCGTTCAGAAAAAAAATGGAACGATAGTTTGCATTATAGGTAGGATTAGCATACCTCTTTTCATTCCTGCTAGAAAGAACTGCACCTGTGCTTGAATGAAGCTTAAGTTGGTATTTATCTACCATTTCTGCCACTAATGTATTCGTGCTAAGGTTATAAGAATAAATACTTTGGTTTAATAGCAAATCGGCTCTAAAAGGATCAAAAACCGTTTCATAACGCATATTATTTACCCACTTGTTATTTACTCCTTTTACTTGAATAATAACAAGTGGATTCTGCGATTTTAACACATCATAACCAGTATAGGGCAATGGTACAGAAACACGATTAAAGCGCTGTTCAGCATTAAAATTAACTTGCGCAAAAACTCGGTTCGAACCAAGCAAGAGAAAGAATCCTACAAAAAGAAGGTAAAATTGTTGTTTCATAGTTTAGACATTTAAACACAAGCCAACAATTTTGTTTAAAAGGTTCAACCACTTAAAAAATATTTCGGTTTGAACCTAAAAGTCCTTTACGTGTATAAATATAAATTTTAGAGAAATGAAAAAAACCATATTACTTCTATGGATACTTTCTATAAGTATGTATAGCCAGGCCCAAAAACCTGAACCTATATTAAGTTTTGCAACCGTTTTAAAACCTGCTGCCTATTATAAAGAACAAAGTATTTTATGGGAAAAAGAAATTTTAAAAGACTCTTTAAATGCCTTTGCTTGGTATAATTATTACCGAGCAAATAGAAACTTTAGCAGAACCGACCCAAGTGACAAAAGGAGCAGAGAACAAAAAGATGCCGACCTCAGAAAAATTGTAGACCGAATGGGCAAAGCAGTGCCTAATTCATTTGATTATAACCTATGTAAATGGATGGCAGAAGGAAATAATTTTGAATACCTTTCCTATCTTAAAAAAGCCGAAGAATTAGGTTCAGACCGAACCGAACACCTAAGTGATTTAGTAGTTTGGGCAGAAGTGGAAAGAAACATAGAAAAAAGAAACGCCTATAGTAAACTCATGTATCAAAAAGGTCCTGTTTCACCAGGTTTACTTTACTATAACTACAATGTACTAGCAGGATTAAAACCCAATAGCATTTTAATTACCTGTGGCGATAACGACTCCTACCCTGCTTGGATTCAACAATCATTAGGCTTTAGGCAAGATGTGTTGCTCTTAAACATTTACCTGCTTAAAATAAAAGAATATAGGGAGAAAATTTTTAAAGAATTAGGCTTGCCTATGCCAAAAGAATTAAAGGTAGATAGTATAAGTGAAAAGTGGTTTGCCAATAATTTAATTAGCTTTTTGGCAGGCAATCCCAAAAACCGACCAGTATCTGTGGCAGTTACTTGCGGAAATCAAATGATACAACCCTATGAAAGCAATTTATATCTTACTGGTTTGGCATATGAATACAGCACATCCAACATTAATAATATTGCCATCATTCAAAAAAATATGGAACAATTATATGCCCTAGATTATATTGAAAATAGTTTCTTTCAAGATATATCAGAATACTATACCTACAGTACACATTTTAACTATGTGGTTCCTATGATTAAATTATATAACCATTATGTGTTAGCTGGCGATGTACAAGGGGCAAATAAAATAAAAGCCAAACTCGTTTTTATTGCCAAAGGAAGACCAGAAGAGCAAGAAATTTTGAACATGCTGAACCCATAACAAACGCTTGAAAAAGGTCACCCAAATAGATTCGGCCGTAACTGACGAAAAATTAATGCAACTCCTCAAAGATGGCAATAGCCAAGCCTTTGAGGTTTTGTATGAACGCTATTTTGATAAGCTTACTTGGTTTGCCCAACAATTTACTTTTGAATTGCATGCAGCAGAAGATATTGTTCAAGAAGTTTTTATGAAACTTATAGAAAGGCCACAATTGTTTGATACGCAAAAAACCTTCTCCACTTGGATTTTTACCCTAGTTGCCAACCGAGGACGAAACTATATTAGAGATCATAAAAATAGGCAAGAATTACTGCATAAAAATTCACATGAAGCAATTACCCATATTCAGCCTATTTTCGATTATCAAAAATTAACTGCTGAACTGGCAAAAGCACTTCAAGCCATGCCAGAGAAAGATAGATCTATATTTCACTTGAGATTTGAACAGGAATTACCTATCAAAGAAATTGCATCTATTACCCAAATCCCTGAAGGGACTGTAAAATCAAGTATTTTTTATCTGCTTAAAAAATTATCCCAAAAACTAAAAGACTTTTAGTATGGAACCAAATACAAACAATATAGACCTTGCATTATTCGCCCTTATTGAACAAAAAAACTTTGAGGAGTTAAATAGTGATGAAGTAAAAATGGTATTGAACCAAATGAGCGAAACAGAATTCACTCAAATGAGAAGAACTTATGTATTGGTTCAAAAAATCAGTATTCAAAAAAGCAGAAAGCATGAAATAAAGCAACAACTCTTACAAAAATTTGAACAACATAAACCATCAACTTCATGGCCATATGCCTTAAAGTTTAACAGCATCCATATAGCTGCATCTATGCTTATAGCAAGTGTTTTAACCATACCATTTTTATGGAAAAGTGCTGAACATCCTTCCGCTTCTATTCCCCAAATTGTTCACGATACCGTTTTTCTTACACGCACCGAGCCACTAAAACTTATTACGTTTTATGATACGGTATTTATTCAGAAAAGGCCCCAAAAGAGTTCCGTCATTATGCCTAAAACCAAATCAAACATCACCATTCCTCAATCAGATTTGGCTATTCAATCTTTAAATGAAATGAATCAGCTGCCAAATCAAAGCAGGAACCAAAGTTTAAAAGACGATACCCTCATACATACTTATGGGTTTGTATCTTTATAATTTAGGTTTATTTTTCTCCTCAATCCATTTACTCATAAATTTAGTAGCCTGCAGCTGTTCAAACTTTAACATAGCCCCCACAAAATTTTGCCATCTACTTTGGGACATTTCTTGTTTCAACTTTTTGAACCAATGAATAAACCGCTCTTCATGAACCTTTTCGTTAAAAGCAGATTGTAGTATTTCAAATCCCATTCTTTGTTTCTCCTTCCAATCAACTTCGTTGGTATATAAAGCAATGGCAGCATTTGCTAATTCTTCTGCTGAGTTTTTTATATACCCAGGCCAAATATCTTCAGAGGAAATACCTTCACAACCTATAGGTGTTGTTATACTAGGTGTCCCACAAATCATGGCTTCTATTAACTTACCTTTTAAACCAGCTCCAAATCGTAATGGTGCTAAGCAAACCCGGTAATTTTTAACTGTTTCTTGCGCATTATCTGCTCTCCCTTTTATTAAAAAACGCTCCTTCGCTTGATGAAGGTTCTGCACTTTGGCAGAAGGATATGCCCCATAAATATGCATTTCTGCCCCAGGCAATTGTTTTTGAATGATAGGCCAAATTTGTTCTTTGAGCTCAACCACAGCGGCATAATTTGGTTCATGCAAAAAATTACCTATAAATACAAAATGTTGCCTTTTGTTAAATACTGGCAATTCGGTTTGATCCAAGGAAGAACTTGGCAACAATGGAAAATAAAATAATAACTGTTCCGGAATACCCATGCGTTCTTTAAGCAGATGATACTCCACCATCGATATAATCAATGAAGCATCACACCTATAAATGCTAGCCAACTCTCTCAATGATTTATCAGAATGAAAATCGGAAATTTGGGTATCTCTATTTTCCTTCCAAGCAACTTTACGGGCATCCCTTAAAAAATGAAGATCTTCTGTATCTAGTATTTTAAGGGCATTGGGCAATACATCTGCCACACGCCACCCAAATTGTTCTTCAGGAATAAAACGATCAAACAAAACCACCTCAGGATTGCATTGAAGCAAAAAACTATCAAAGGATTCATGGTTCAAAAGAATAGATTCATATTGAACACCTATCAGTGAAGCCTCAACTCTATGCTCAGAATCAGCGGCGGCAGAGGCAAATACAATGTCGTAATTTAACTTACGAAACAATTGAATCAACTGCACCATTCTTATGCCCGCAGCACTTGAACTAGGTTCAGGCCAAACAAACCCAATGATTAATAACTTTTGCATTTTTGTGCAAAATAACTATTAATTCCAGATAGCCTAAATACTTGAATTATGGTATTTTCGCACAAAATAAGTGAAGTATCATGTTAGGTTTAAAACTCGCAACCGACCCGCGTTGGGCAAAATTGGCTGAAACTAATTTGGAAGAAATATTAAGCGACCATGCCTGGGCAGAGCAGAAAGCGGCCAGCAATGCCTTGTCTGTTGTAACCAACAACAGCGAACATCCAGATTTGGTTACCGACATGTTGGCTATTGCTAAAGAAGAAGTTGAGCATTTTGAATTGGTGCACCAAAAAATAGTTGAACGTGGATTAACCCTTAGGAGAGAAAGAAAAGATGAATATGTGAACGACTTACTAAAGTTTCTTAAAAAAGATGGAAGCAGGCTGCATGCATTTATAGATAGAATGATGTTTTCTGCGCTCATAGAAGCTAGAAGCTGCGAGCGTTTTAAGGTATTGGCCCAGAATTTAAGCGACCCAGATTTAGCGCAATTTTATAGAGACCTCATGGAAAGTGAAGCAAACCACTACAGTACCTTTTTGGGTTATGCACGTAAATACGGTCAAACACTAAACGTTGAAAAACGTTGGCAAGAGTGGCTTGCTTATGAAAACGCTATCATAGTTAACTATGGTAGCAGGATACCTGAAGAAAATTAGTTGCTAGGATAATTGATAAAATACAACAACCTTAAATCTGGAAGTCGAACCATATTCAAATCGAAGTATTTATTGTTTCCAAGGTTTGACTTTAATGGATCATAGAGGTCTGTGTACCATTGAATGGCTTGTGGATAGGTAATTCCAACCCCTAACTTATTACTTACCCTATAGTTTAAAGAAAAATCAAATCCAATTCCTAACCTAACATATTCGGTTCTTGTTTGATCTTCTATATCATAGAAAAAGTCCTTATACTGTATCTTCGACACCATATTTTTTGATGCAAAATTTTGTGAAAAAGAAAGAGAGGGCAAAAATACCCATCTGTTTCCTTGATCCAAATTTATGGCACGGGCAATTCCCATGGAGCTAAAATACTTGGTAAAAACTTCCTCCCCAGAAATGTATACCAAATCTTGGCTACCTATTCCTCCTTGTCCTAAGCCCATAAAATTGATTTCATATGTTTCTTTCCCTAAAAAAACAGAGGCATATAAAATGAATTTTGGGTATTCAAAATACATGGTTATTGGAAGGCCATACATAGTACCTTTTTCTTTACTAGGTGTTACTTGCGTATAACCCCTTGTTACCGCATAAAGTGTTTTATTTAGTTCTGGCTCAAAGGTAAAATCTTCTGCCCGTGCATACGATTTGAGTTGAAGTCCCAACCCAATTACACACGGATACTTTTGCTGAGCCAAAACCAATTGCGTCAATAAAACAAATAAAAAAACCAGCTTATATTTTTGCATTATCATCTAATTAATATCTAATTTCTACAGGTAATTTATGTGCCATAAAGTAATTCCCATTCATGGTATAATACACACGCCTTTCTTCGTTTACCGTCATACCCATATCATGTTGGTACTTGTCATCTAAGTACTTTTTATAACAAACAACTTTTCCATTCATCAAATTGACACCTAAAAAATAATCGTTTTGGGTAGAGAGCAAATAATTTTTAAACAAACAGGTATTATCAAAATTAAAATTGATTTGTTCATACTTAGGGTAAGGCAAATCTAGAGACCATATCAAAGAGCCATTGCTCATATTATAGCACAATACCGGACTTCTTCCGTTACAGGTTACAATTAATTTACCATTGTACACCATCATTTTGGTGCCAAAATCGGGGAGTCCAATATCAAAAGCTACTTGCCCGGTAGTAACATGTATAGCCACCAAATACCAAGTTGGACCATAAGCGGCAAAACTGTAATACAATCCATTATAAATAAGTGGAGATATGGGACTAAACTCAACATACTTATCCGACAAATTTTTATCCCATTCAATACCTCCTTGAGTCATGTTATAGGCAACTACTCTTGGCTCTGCATAATTTGAACCATTCACATTCTTTAATTGGTACATAGAGGATATGAGCAATTTCTCTCCGCTTGCATTATATGATATAGCCAAGTGAGAATTGGTTATATAGGAATAAGAAAAGTTTTTAGGCTCACTCCATATCAATTTCCAATCGCATTTATCATAAGGTGTTCTATAATAGTAGTACCTGTATTTATCAGAAATGGCCCTATAAACATAATTACTATCATCCATAAATAAATGAGGATCCGCAGACTTTCCCTGAAAGTTATGGCGCCAAACAGTAGCTCCTGTTAATGAATTAAAACAATACGAGCGTGTGCCAGAAATGGCCACTAAATGGTCATTTATAAATTGGGTACTTCTTGTAGGTATGATTTCACCAGGCGTCAAATAATCTTGCCAAGTGAGCAATTTTTCACCATTCTCTTTGTTGTAAACAAAAAAAGTTGATCCGTTTTCTCCAAAAACTCCATTGGCCACAACATTCATCATAGAATTTAAGCGTGGTTCCATTCCATATCCTTGATTCTGTTTCCATATAATATTAGTATCTACAATTTTGGGTTGAGTGACAACTGTAGGTCTAAGCACCTTCTTTTCACAAGCTGTAAATACTAGCATAATTAACAACATACATCCAATGTAAATAGCCTGCTTCATAATTTAATTTCTACTTTAAAAAACGGCCCATATTCCCCTTTATATAAATTAAGAAGCATTCGTTGGGTATTCGCATCATTTTTCATTTGTTCATGGTTAGATTCACCCATGTTTACAATGAAATGAGTATTTCTAACATCCTTATCTGTATTAACTTTTATTTTGTGGCTTTGAGATGAGGTTAAAACAACTCCGTCATTCGGTGCTGTATAAGTCATATTCACCCATGTTTTAAAAACAGTTTGCTCTCCAGTACAACTACCTAACCAAATGGTTCCATCTGTACCTACAAAATGATAACTAGCGTAAGAATTGGCAATACTAGGAATATGACAATCTGGACCTTTAGAATAAAACACCCTTGTTACCACCTTGTTTACCGCAGGCTTGCCAGAACCTTCTGGATTTTTTCTTGGGTCTCTACAACTCAATTCTTCAATCACATTACATTCTAAATTTACTTGCTGATATTCTGCCCCTAGAATACTTCTATTGTAAATAATATTGGCATCCAATAACCATGTTTTTGCCTTCCAATGAGCAACCTTTACATCGGCTGCGGCATCTCTACTCTTTTGTGCTGCATTCGCAAATAAGATGGTGCTAATAGATAAAGGAGAAACTATGGCAGCTAAATACCGAATCCTTCTTTTTTCATACATCTCCTCTTTGTCTAGCCAATACTCATACCCAGATTGATATTGGTTAATCATTTCTACCACTTTATTTTCTAATTGGGTATCATCATTATATCCGAATACAACTTGTTTGTTATCTAATTGATCATGCCCCATTTCCATCACACTACTCAAATATTTCCACAACACAGGCTGTTTTTCTGAAGCATAAAATTGAACCACTGGCACCTTTAATTCATACTCTGATAAGCCTTGAACATGTTTTCCATTCAACTCATTGTAGCCTACCAAAAAGGGGGAATTAACATAAAAATCAAGCGTAGTTCTTTTGAAGTAATTATCAATTGCTAGAGGCAAAATAGTACCTGCAATAAAACCACAGGAATTGTCAACTATGGTTTTCTTGGTACGATCTGAAACCAACAACCGCATGGCTAAATTCCTTGCAACAACCTCATTAACTTCAGGAGCGCCTAAACTTACACAAGCATCTTTCAAAAATGCTTCGGCCATGTTTCCCATTTCTGGTCTGGTATTGTTTAATATCATTGCGCCTGCATGAGGAGAACCAAAGGTTACCAAACCATGTGCAAATTTTTGATAAGAACCTGGCTCCTGTTCCATTTTTCGGAGCCATTCTCTTGAAACCATTCCGCCCTGACTGTGCGCTATGATAAAATCGCGCCAAGTGCGGTCGGGTTTTGGAACCAAAGAATTACACATATTTTCTAAATCACCCGCGGCAGAAGTTAAACCACCATCCTCACTGTAAAATTGTATAGCATGCGAGCTAGAGCTAGGAATACCGCGTATGCTTCTTACCTTCCTGGCCGGAAAATCATTACCAAAACCAAATTGTGTTGCCTGCGCGGCAGCACGCCATGATCCTGTAGTACCGTTCAGTCCATGCACCCAAAAAATATTGATATTTCCCTCAACTGGTAAAAGCTCATCCGCTATTCCACCTAACTTAATTTCAGGATTCAATCCTTTAGCAAAGGTTCCTATTGACCCTTCCATCCCACGCTTAATTTGGGGAGTCCCTTTTCTTTCACATAGGTCAGATACAGGAAATTGCAAAATAGATTGACCAATTTTGGCTAGCTGATTTTGCAGCACTTGTTGGTATGCAAAGCCTAGTGGAAGGCTATCTGATTGGGCATATAGCCATTGAGGTAAAAATAGTAAAATAGGTATGTATATATTTTTTTTCATGGTTGTAACTTTTAGGCTTTTAATTTTTATAAAAACTTGTGCTTAATACCTGGCCGCTATTAAGTAATACTTGCAGCACATAATTCCCACTAGGTAAATTGGATTGGTTCACCAAAAAGGTTTTGCTATTACCCATATCAATTGAAATAACTTGACCATTTTGAAGAGAAACCACCTTGCACGAGACGGCTTGTTTACTATCTGGTAAAATGAGCTCAGCTGTAAATACGCCCGTATTAGGGTTAGGATAAATTTTTACCTGACCAATATTCCCAAGTGCTTTCTGAATAAGATTCCCATTATCTTGAATAACATAATTGGTATAATAATTTAACTTGGTTTCAGTAATACAAGTTCCTTGATGGCCTGTTAAAAAACGTTCCTCCTTAAGAAGTTTGAGCAAAAACCCACTATTGGTTTTATAAGGTTCATAGGCACGTAATAGGCGAGTTTTAATACCGTCTCTATCTGTAAACTCCTCGGTGATGGTATACAATTTATCATTAAAAACAAGGCTGCGATTCGGATACCATAGTTGAATTTCATTGGGCGATTTCTCCAATACTTGAAAACCCAATGAATCTGTATTTACATTCAATAAACTTCTAAAATCTGGAAAAGAAATTATGCCAGGATGATACCCTGCAGTATCCATCTCCAATTTTCTAGATTGCTCAACTTTTAGTTGCTCCGCAGTGTGCGGAATTATTTCTAAAACTTCCCCACTCAAGCCAATAAACTCCGTTTGAAAAGGTGTATACCTATATTTAGAAACCAACCGCATCCATTCTTCTCCGTGGGTATTACTATCTATTTGTATTTCAGTGTGCGTGTCATAGTTATCATAAATAGTAAGCCTTTTGGTTTTCTCCTGAAACTTTAGGCCATATTTTATTTTTTCAAGGTCGTTGAGTTTTCCAAATCCAGCACTATCAACTACTGCATAAGAATACTCCAAAATTTTATGACTTTGAGTAAATACAACTTGCTGCGCATGGATTAAACCATAACAAAACAACAAGCAAACCAGGGTAGATAATTTGTGTTTCATAGTTTTTAAATTTAAGGGTTAAGGAAATTTCTAAGCATTTTCAAACGCTATTGAAAAATGCTCCCCACAAAACTATTGTTGGCATTTGTTACAACCTTGTACACCCGAATGCTTTTGTTTTAAGTAATAACATTATTCTCGTCAAGACGCACGTCTATCAATAACTAAAAGGAAATCCGGTTTCTAGGATTTTCCTTTCCATTTTGTCAATTTTGACCTTTTCACTTGTTTTTAATACATTTACAAAAAGTCAATACATGCGTTCACTCTACACACTGCTTTTTATACTTTCATTGGGTTTAATCATTTCATCCTGCAGCCGAAAATCGCAGGTATCGGTTCAAACCGAAACCAAAAACAGAGACACCATAGAGGAGACACCTTCATGGATACAAATGATGAACGACCCAAAGGTGAATTATTACCAAGCGGTAGAAGCATTTAATACCTATTGGTCTAAACATGAAAAACCTACAGAAGACAGCGGCGAAGCAAGAGATATTTATGGGAAAGACAAATCCGAAGCTGAAAAAAAAAGCAGAAGCAGGACGCACCATTCAATACGTTTATGAATACAAACAATTCTTGAATTGGATGGAAAGAAATAAAAACTTGGTAAAGGCTGATGGCACTTTAATGACACCAGAAGAAATACTCGAACAATCTGAAAAAGAAAGGAAAAACCGATAATGAACCGATTGCTACTTTGCCTATTCATTTTCTTTTTCTACTCTGATTTATTGGCTCAAACCGGTGCCACATTTACCCAACACGGTCCTGTAAAATTCCCCAGCAACCCCAGCGTTCAAACAACGGGTATGGGGAGAGTTTCTATGCTGGTTTACCATCCAACAGATAGTAATGTTTTGTTTGCAGCAACCGCATCGGGTGGTATTTTTAAAAGCTCCAACGAGGGACAAACTTGGAAACCATTAAGTGATTTATTGCCACAAACTGCTTGCGCTTCTTTGCTCATCAATCCGCTTAACCCAGAGGTTATGTACCTGGGAACGGGCGATGCAAACTATAACTCAGGCGGACTAGGTGTATACAAAACAACCAATGGTGGTAAATCATGGTTTGTTTCAAATACAGGTATGGGCAACAGAATGATTTCTGAAATGGTTTTCACACCAGGTGATACCAACACCCTTATTGCCGCCTGTTCAGATGGCATTTATAAGAGCACCAATAATGGCAGCACTTGGGTCAAAAAAACAACGGTAACAACAAGCTATAGAGACATATCATACCAACCGCAAAGCACGCAAATACTGTATGCGGCAAGCAATACACATTTTTATAGGAGTTTCAACAATGGTGAAACTTGGTCGCAAATTAATATCAATCCAAGCATTACTTGCGCTGGAATTAAATTGGCTGTTTGTCCCTCAGATACATCTAGGTTGTATTGCGTGGCATGGAAAACTGGTGGAACTTCTCCCTTTGGTGGGTTGTATCAATCTACCAATAATGGTGGCACCTTTACCCTCATGGCAGATACACCTAATATTTTAGGATACTCGGGAACAGGCAATACCATGGACGGTCAAGGAGCATACAACCTAGCCTTAATTGTTGACCCCAACAATGCCAATACCTTGTATGTGGGTGCCATCAATGTATGGAAATCTACCAACCAAGGAAGTGCTTTTACCTTACTTTCTCATTGGGGTTATGGTGTTCATGCAGATAAACATGGTTTTGTTTTCTCGCCTTTTAACCCCAATAAATTATTTATTTATCATGATGGTGGATTAGACAGAACCACCAATGGTGGCGGCACTTGGACCACCTTTGAAGATGGACTCTCGGCTTCTGAATTTTATAAAATGGGAAGCAGTCAACTAGCCAAAGATTATATTTTAGGTGGCTTGCAAGACAATGGAATGGATGTGTCTATCAATAAAAATTATGCAACAGTAAGAGGAGGAGATTGGACCGGTGATTTTGCTGCCGATGCCTTTGATAGTAGCATGGTTTATGAGAATGGTGGCATCAAAAGAAACCTTGTTTCTAATGCATCATCTGGCATAAATGGTAGAGGGGGAATTTATATTGTTCACCCCAACGAT
>CAILJQ010000035.1 GCA_903834625.1 uncultured Bacteroidota bacterium | reverse complement strand
TAAAACGCACGCATAGATTTTTATTGTATGGTTCTTGTAAAAAAATGGAACAATGGGTATATTTGGTTTACCTATTAAAAACCTATGAACAAAAAATTGATGCTAGGAGGATTGGCTGGTGGCTTGATCTTCTTTTTACTTGGATTTGTAATTTACGGCGTATTGCTTTCTTCATACATGACAGCACATACCAACCAATGTTTGGCCTTACCCGAAGCCGATTTGAAGTTAGGGGGCTTATTCATTTCTAATATTTTGACCAGTTTTCTTATCACCCTTTTTATTCAACATAGCACCTCTGTTACCGGTGCCTTGGGCAAAGGTGCTTTGTTTGGCGTGTTGTATGCCGCAGGTGTGAATTTAAACAACTACTCAATGACCAGCATGTATCCTGAAATGATGGTACTATGGGTTGATTTGGCCGCCTTTGCCGTTCTTACCGCACTTACCTCCTTAAGTATCTTTTTGGTGATGCAAAAAGTAAATTGAGGAAAATCTTTCAATCATGATTTCACCCTGGCGCTGGGTGTGATGCAAGCTCCCTTCGGTCGCGATGCATACGCCCCGTCACAAGTGACGGGACTGTTGCAGTCCACCTACGCTAAAGCTACGGTTGACGATGATGCATAGGATGCCTTGGCGGTTTGAATCAAAATTCTAGGGCTTCGGCTGCTCCGCTTTGCGCGGAGGGCGCTGCTTTGGGAGGTGGTTCGAATGCCTTGGGTGCTGTTGGCACCAGCCAATTTGGACTTAGGAATAAATTCGAGGTATTTTCAAATGTATCAGGCAGCGTAGCTGCACGAAGGTTTAAAATGGAATCTACTGAGAATCAATTTTGAACAAAGTGAAAATAGGAATGGGTTAATTATTCCAACTCAAATAGCGCATGCAAAAGGATGCGGCAAAGCCGCATGATGCATATTCCCCTACCTCCAAACCACGCCTCCGACCAAAGGGAGGACAGTCACCCAAGAAAATGTTGTACCAAAACCACAAAGGCATCCTTTGGAACATTGCAACAGCGAATGCCGCAGGCATGAGCGTATGCATCGCGACCGAAGGGAGCTTGCATCACACCCAACGCCAGAGTGGAATCATCCATTGAACGATTTTCTCTACTTTGTTAAACATCCCAATCCAAGGAAAATTTCGATGACTCGACAATTCCCAAAAGCTTACACAAATTGAAAATCATCGATGAAAGCGGAATTCGTTCAATCATGGTGGCGTTGTAGCTACCACTTGTATAAGACTTGAACACCTAAAGAACTTTGTTGGTTGGAGTCTAGCTCTGTGAGTCCGCTACTCATGGTGCTTTCATTGGGTTGATAGTTGATCCTCATTTTTGCCTCAAGGGTAAGTTGTTTTGTTGCCTTATAGGTAAGTAACAAATAGCTATAAATACCTGTTTGGTATGCCATAAAGGAGCCATATCTGTATTGTATGTCTTTTTCTAATGCATATACCCGCATGAGGTAATCTTCACATTGGTAGTAAGCCAATCGCCATTCGGCTTTTAGTTTTAGTAAAGGCAATTTCACCAACATATCTTGGTAAGCAAAAAAACCTTGCACTTTTTCGGCTTTTCGGTTTGAACCGAAAACTGGGTAAATATGCCAATCAAAAGTAAGGTTGGCATTCCACTCTTCTTTCACATAGAGGTGAATTTGGTTGCGTGTTTGGTTGATGGGATATTGAAAACGTGTGGCATCGTTTTGGGCATTTTGTTGCCTGAATAGGTACTGATAAGCTAATCCCCATTCCTTTTGTTTACTAGGTTTGTAACTAAGCTGCCATTTATGCATCGATCCATAGGAAGGAAAATCCATGAGGTATTTAGGAGATACACTTCTATACAAATCGGCGCTTATTTGAAGGAGGTATTTTTTTGAAAGTTTGCATTGAAACATGCTCAACAAACCTTCTTCATTGCCAGTAGATTGTTGGTTCAGACCGAAACCGTTGCGGTAGTTTAACCCATAATTGCGGTAAACAAATTGAACGTCGGTACTGCCACTTAAACTACTAAGAAGGTGAACCAAAAATGCCGATTGTTTGTTAGCCATTAAGCTGTATTCAACTACCATTAAACTGCTTTTGTACGTTACCTGGTAATAACATCCTGCTTGTAGATTGGCATTATTAAGCAGGTAACTTGTTACTTGAAATTGTTCAAATAGCCTTTCCTTAGAAAAGTTTTGTTGCTTGCCAAAGAGGCATCCCACTTGTTGTTTTTTGAAAGTATACTTCACATGCAGGCCTGCACTTGTTTGAAGCACTTGATGGCGCTTGGCATATTCGTTTTGCGTTCGGTGCAAGCCATTCATTTGAATGAAACTGGGAATATCGGTTGTGCTCACAGAATCAGCCATGGCATTGCCACTTACAGGCAAGGCAGAGAGCCATATATCTGTTTGGATATTTCTTTTTTTTAAACGAATTCCTATGCCCCTCATAAACCCATATTCACCCGCTGACCGATAGGGTTTAAATCCTGTATTGCTCATACATATGGCCAATGGATACCTGCTCAAACCTGCACTGCTCATGTTTAAGCCACCGCCTATATTCAGTTGGAAATCTCCCAAGGCTATTTGTTGTATGATACCCGAACCATTTTTCAAAAAATGAAAGCTGCTAAAATCACCCAAAACACCCCATAGTTCTCCCGCATCTTTTTCTAAGGTAAATCCCCCATAAACATTTTTACCCAAATGGTATCTATACCTTAAACATTGTTGCAAAGAATTGCCTCTACTTTCTGCCTGAAAGGAAGGGGAAGCGGGTAGGTTTAACCCTACATACTTGGCCAATTCATGCTCCCCCTTTTGAAGAGATTTCCATGAAGGTGCATCAAACAAAAGATTGGGTTCATTGAGGGTGGTTAGGGAAGAGAGCAATAGGGCCATTTCTAAGGGCATACCAACAACTGCTTGCAATTCATATTTACTAATAAATGGTCCGAACGCTTCTCTATGACCTATGATAGCATCTGCCAATTTATTGCTCATGCCAGGGAATTCAAGTAAGTTGTTTTTGCTGCAATGGTTCAATGGCAAAGGGTTATCTATCCAATGCCTAATGAGTGTTTCTAGTTCTTCACTGTTGGTTTGGGTAAAGTTTGTTTCTGTGAGGAGAAACATGAGGTCTTTGAAAACCTTGTCTTTGTCCTGTCCGCGCGCTTGCAAACCAAACAGGCACAGGCATACCATAAAAAATTGTTTCATTTTTTAGGAGATAGGAAATCAGTTTGCAGCTCACTGAAAGGCGATGTGCCTAAATTTCGGTTCAAACCGAAACCGATATGTAGTTGAAGGTTTTTGAAAACGTAACACATGTTTAGGGAAGGAGAGACTTCAGGAAAAACGCAACCAAATTGCAGTGAAAAAGTAGGAGAAAAGGTATAGCTCATTCCTGAACCTATTTGGGCATCATGCAGGTTATTGCTTTGGTAGGCTAGGGTACATGTAACAGCAGAATCGAGTTGAACCGAGGCACCAAAGGAATAGCCAATGAGTAAGTTTTGTTGGTTTTCAGTCTTTCTTCCCGCCTGAACCCAAGTCAAATTGCTCCCCATGGTCACCCTTTTCATGGCCTGAAAGGCTGTACCCACAAGGAGAAATGATTGCCCATTTCTGTTGTTGTGTAAAGCAGAAGTGGAAATGAAACCCATGGTAATACCCAATTGTGCTTGTTTGGCTAGCTTTTGCGCCAACCCTAGGGCTATTGTCTGTTGTTTAAAGTATTCATTTCCGAACTGAACCAAACAAGGAGAAATAGACAATTGGCCAAATACCTGGTGGTAACTTATAGCCACCGTACTTAAGTCTTTTTGCAGGAAGGGGATTTCTTGAAATAGCGCCAACTGCTTATTTTTGTTTTGAGGCAAAAGGGCTGGGTTAGCAAGTGAGGCAAATGCATTGGGGTAAACAATTGCGGTTTCGCCCATGGCTGTAGCTTGTGCGCCGAAACTTTTGCCAATAATTTGAGCGAGAGAGAAATGTACAAATGAGGGGATAACAAAAAGGGTAAATAGGAGGGCTTTCATGTGGCTGATTTTTCAACCAATTAAAAGAAATAATCTAATAAGCTGATTGTTAAAGCCATGGAGTTTTTAAAATTACTTGCTAAAAATGACCGCCAATCCCTATTTTTGCGACCTTCAAAAGATTATACCATTTATAGGAAAAATTATGACAGAACTGATTTACCTGATTCCTGCCCTAGGGGTAGTTGGCCTGATAACAATGGCTGTAAAAAGTGCGTGGGTTACGAAACAAGATCCAGGCGATGCTAAAATGCAAGAACTTGCTGGTTATATTGCCAGCGGTGCCATGGCCTTCTTAAAAGCAGAGTGGAAAATACTCTCTTATTTCGTAGTGATTGCTTCTGTATTGCTTGCTTGGAGCGGTACTACAGTTGAAACCTCTAGCCCAGTTATTGCCATTTCATTTATCATTGGTGCCGTATTCTCTGCTGTGGCAGGTTATATAGGTATGAACATTGCTACCAAAGCAATCGTGCGCACCACACAAGCTGCTCGTACGAGCTTACCACAAGCCTTGAAAGTTTCTTTCACAGGTGGTTCGGTAATGGGCTTAGGTGTTGCCGGTATGGCTGTTTTGGGTTTAGGCTCATTGTTCATTGTATTTTATAATATGTATGTAGTTTCTGTTGGTGCCAGTGTTAACGGTGCTGAAATGGAAAAAGCGTTAGAAGTTCTTGCAGGTTTCTCTTTAGGAGCTGAGTCAATTGCCTTGTTTGCGCGTGTGGGTGGTGGTATTTATACCAAAGCTGCCGACGTAGGTGCCGACTTAGTAGGTAAAGTAGAAGCAGGTATTCCTGAAGATGATGTGCGTAACCCTGCTACTATTGCCGATAACGTAGGTGATAACGTGGGTGACGTTGCAGGTATGGGTGCCGACTTATTTGGTTCATACGTGGCAACTATCTTAGCTACCATGGTATTGGGTCGTGAGATTGTATCTAACGATCAGTTTGGTGGCATTGCCCCAATCTTATTACCTATGTTAATTGCAGGTTTAGGAATCATCTTCTCTATTATTGGTATGATGTTCGTAAAAGTTTCTGATGAAAAAGGCAATGTACAAAATGCCTTGAACATGGGTAACTGGTCGTCTATCGTTATTACTGCTTTGGTTTCTTATCCTTTGGTTATGTGGATGCTTCCTGCAACCATGGAAATTCGTGGTGTGGCTTTCTCTAACATGCAAGTGTTTTATGCCATTATCTTAGGATTGGTGGTAGGTACTTTAATGAGTATCATTACCGAATATTATACCGCTATGGGCAAACGCCCGGTAATGTCTATTGTACAACAATCTGGTACAGGACATGCAACCAACATTATTGGTGGACTTGCAGTAGGCATGGAATCAACAGTATTGCCTATTTTAGTATTGGCTTCTGGTATTTATGGTTCATATGAGTTTGCTGGTTTATATGGTGTGGCAATTGCTGCAGCAGGTATGATGGCAACAACTGCTATGCAATTGGCTATTGATGCTTTTGGACCTATTGCCGATAACGCAGGTGGTATTGCAGAAATGAGTCAGTTACCAGAAGAAGTTCGTGGAAGAACAGATAACTTAGATGCGGTTGGTAACACTACTGCTGCAACAGGTAAAGGTTTTGCGATTGCTTCTGCTGCCTTAACTTCATTGGCATTATTTGCTGCCTTTGTAGGTGTAGCTGGTATTGATTCAATTGATATTTACAAAGCCAACGTATTGGCTGGTTTATTTGTGGGTGGTATGATTCCATTCATTTTCTCTTCATTGGCAATTGCTGCGGTAGGAAGAGCTGCGATGGATATGGTGAACGAAGTTCGTCGTCAGTTCCGCGAAATTCCAGGTATCATGGAATACAAAGCAAAACCTGAATATGAAAAATGTGTGGCTATCTCAACTGAAGCTTCTATTCGTGAAATGATTGCTCCTGGTGCTATTGCTTTAATCGTTCCTATTGTTGTGGGATTCGCTTTTGGTCCGGAAGTATTAGGTGGTTTATTAGCAGGTGTTACCGTAAGTGGTGTATTGATGGGTATGTTCCAATCAAACGCAGGTGGTGCTTGGGATAATGCTAAAAAATCTTTTGAAAAAGGTGTAGTTATTAACGGCGAAACTTTCTACAAAAAATCTGAGCCACACAAAGCTTCTGTAACTGGAGATACCGTAGGTGATCCTTTCAAAGATACTTCTGGTCCGTCTATGAACATCTTAATCAAATTGATGTCGATTGTTTCTTTGATTATTGCTCCACACATTGCTGTAGAAGGCGGTCACCAAAAAGCTGCTGGTATGATGCACGGCCATAAAATGGAATGTGCTGCAGATATGGGTGCACATTGTGGCATGATGGGCAATTGTGATATGGACAAATGCAAAACCATGAGCAAAGACGAGTGTGCAGCTTATTGCGATAGCGTAGGTTGTACTGCAGAGCAAAAAGAAAAGTGTTTGAGCATGTATGGTGCTGATGGCAAATTTGATGAAGCCAAATGCAAAGAAATGTGCAAATCTGACATGGGTCATGGTGCCTGTGTAGCAGGTTGTGCTAAAGGATGCAAAACAGCTGAAGAATGTAAAGCTAGCTGTGGCGACGAATGTGTTGCTTCACACGCAGAGAAAAAAGGTGCT
>CAILJQ010000034.1 GCA_903834625.1 uncultured Bacteroidota bacterium | reverse complement strand
CTTTTAATGCGCACCAAGGTTTGCTTGTATGCTTGCGCAGATTGATCGGCAAACAATGAAGCCAATTGATTGGCCAATGAATCGATGCTTTCTTGAAACAATTCTTCATCAGTAAACGATGGTGCTTTTGCATCAATGCGGATATCATAAATAGGCAAGGAAGTAGCCAATAAGTTCCTGTTGCAATCAAAAATATTACCGCGAACTGCTTCTAAGGTAAACTCCCGCGTGCTTAAACTATCAGCCAATGCACGCCAATGCGCTCCTTCTACAAACTGAATTTTCACCAGTGAGCTAACCACCATAATGGCAAACAATACCATGCCAGAGAACACCACAACGGTGCGCATGAGAATTGCTTTACGTGTATTGGTATTAGTTGTTGCCACTATAGGTAATTTTGCTTGGTGGTGTTTTTAATTCTTTTATTCCATATGGCTGTAACTTCTTAGCTACCGCCGATTGTTTGCTTTCGCTCATCAACTCACTCAACTCAGAGATGTACTCACTTCTCAAATCTTTTACTTCCTTATTCAGCTTATCTGTTTCGCGTATGATCTTTTCAGAATGGTGGCTGTTATAGATAAACAACATCACCAACACACACAGATAAATCAAAAAAGGAACCTGCTCCATCAACTGCTCTTGTTTGATCCTAAAATCAAAGTCGGTCATGCGTTTTACCGTTTCGGTAAAATTGCGGGTATCCTGATCAGCTACTTTTTTGGTAGCCTCTTCTTTCTCCGTAATGATTTTATTCATCGCTTCTCGACTCTTTTTTCTGCTATACGTAACTTGGCACTTCTTGAACGCGGATTGCGCTCTAGCTCTTCTGCCGAAGCCGTTATTACTTTCCTTGAAACCGCGTCCATGGGCTTACTTACGTTGCCGTAGAAATCCTTTTCTTGGTCGCCATTAAAATTGCCACTGCTGATAAAATTCTTTACCAACCTATCTTCTAAAGAATGGTAACTCATTACCACCAACCTGCCACCAGGCTTTAACACAGAAGGCACTTGAAGGAGGAAGTTTTTTAATACTTCCATTTCCCTGTTTACCTCAATGCGCAATGCTTGAAACACCTGGGCAAAAAATTTATAATCCCCAAACTTGGGTGTATACTTCTTTAAAGCTTCTTTTATATGTGCTACCGTTGAAATGGTATGGGCACTGCGGTAAGCAACAATGGCTGCCGACAAAGACTTGGCATTGTTCAGTTCACCATATTGGTAAAACATATCGGCCAATTGCTTTTCTGTATATTCATTTAATACGGCTGCTGCACTTTTGCCCGAACTGGCATCCATGCGCATATCCAAAACAGCTTCATCAAAACGAAAAGAAAAACCTCTGTCTGCTTCATCAAATTGGTGCGATGAAACACCCAAATCTGCCAAAATCCCATCTACTGGCAATAGGTTTTGATAAGCCAAATGGTTGCCAATAAATTCAAAGTTTTGGTCAATAAAAACCAAACGTGTGTCTTGCGGCAAATTGGCTTGCGCATCTTCATCTTGGTCGAACGCTATTAATACACCTTTTGAACCAAGGTTATTTAAAATAGCCTTTGAATGTCCGCCACCGCCAAAAGTTACGTCAACGTATCTTCCGGCAGGCTGAATATTTAATGCCTCCAAACATTCACTCAACATCACAGGAGCGTGGTATTTATTTTCCATCTTCCTCCTCCTTCTTTCTCTTGCTCATTACTTCTTCTGCCAATGCACTAAAATCTGAAGGCTCTTCACCCAACATCTTTTCATACTCTGCCTTGTTCCAGATTTCTACTTTATTGCCATACGCCAATAAAACCAACTCTCCTTTTAACTCGGCAAACTCTTGCAATTGTTTTGGAATCAATACGCGTGAAGCGGCATCCATTTCCAATTTGCTGGCACCTCTTAAAAAGTACCTTTTAAAGGTGCGCTCCTTTTGAATGTAATCACTCAACTTGTCAATCTCTGCAGCAATCAATTTCCACTCATTGCTCGGATACAATACACAGCATTTCTCAAAACCACGGTTGATGAAAAAGGAATCCTTTGCCGCCTCGGGCAACTGCTTCTTTAAAGCAGAGGGGATCATTAACCTCCCCTTGGCATCCATTTTACATTCGTATTCTCCGTGAAGTTGCGTCATTGCTGGTGTTGCGCGATTACAGCGTAAAAATAGAAACATTTTTCCACTTTTTACCACTTTCTCCCACTTTTGTGGAAAAATTCGACTTTTACACATTTTGACCAAATTGAGAAAAGCAGCTACCAGACTGGATTTCAAGCCTATTTTTTGGAAAAAATGCGACTTTTCAAAAAAGGGGGCTGTTTACAACTCAAACACCCTTTTGGGTTCAGACCAAGAAACTTAAGTAATTGATTTTCATTAAAAGCAAACCCAGTGGTGGTGAATTGTGGGGTACTTTTTTCACCAATTCTATCCCCTACCTTTGACCTAATGGAAGGGAAACAACTTGCGTTTGATAAAAAGTGGCTCTTATGGCTATTGCTTGCCTGTATTCCATGGGTGCAATGGCATACTTTGGCCGATCCAACCCAACTCACACGCCTACTTTTATACCAATTGTTTTGCCTGCCTTTATTATATATAAGCTTTACGCAAAGACACCATATACAACAACTTCCTCACCCCTTGTGGAGCGCGCTGCTCCTGCTTTGGGTAGCATTTTATGCCTGGAGCTTGCAACAAGCACACAACCCACATGAGGCCTATTATACGCTTAGTAAAATTGGGGTGTATGCCATTGGCGTGTGGTTACTTTCATTACTTTATATCAACAAACTTCTTTCATTTAAGCCCATAGCGGTGGCTATTGCCATTGCATCTGCGCTATCCTTTGCCCTTTTGCTTTTAGAGTTAATAGATGTACAACAACAAGGAACACAACTCTGGCACCAAAAGAACCTCTATGTATTGCATACGGCCTTTGGACACAAGAACCTGTACTCCTCCTTTCAATTGTTGTGCTTACCATTTGTTGGCATCTTATTAGTAGGTGCAAACAAACAGATAAAGGTATTGGGTAGCTTATTTATCCTATTGGTATTGGCCAGCATTGTACTCATGCAAACAAAGGCTGTGCTGGCTGGCATGGCGCTTTCTTTCTTCATTTGTGTGGGCATGTATAGAATTACCCAAAGTACTCATTCAACTTGGATGTGGAGAGTGGTTTTTGGCCTATTCATTCTAGCTGCAGGCTTTTTATTTGTGATCAAGCAACACCCAGAATGGTTCACTGTTTTATTAAGTGGCGATACAGCCAAAGAACGTTTGTTGTTATGGAAAAACAGTTACCTCATGTGGCTAGAAAACCCTTGGTTTGGCGTGGGTGCAGGCAATTGGCAAATTTACTTCCCTAAATATGGCTTAGGCAACTTTATGCAAACCAACTATTTGGTGAGCGATGGCTATACTACCTTCCAACGTCCGCATAACGACATTATATGGGCAGCTTGTGAAACCGGAATACTGGGTGCTTTGGTGTATTTGCTAATCCTTGTACTGCCTATTTATTGGGGATATACCACTATCAAACAACAAGGAAAGAAAGCACACATCCAATGGCTCATCATTTTTACGTTGATTGCTTATGTATTTGTAGCCTTGGTAGATTTTCCTTTAGAGCGGGCAGAACACCAGTTGGTTTGGGCTTTATTAGCGGCCTTTCTGGTGCCTAGCAAAAGCCTTCAAACAGGATTTAAGCGCATCATCCTATTTATCCCTTTTGCCATACTCATGGGTTCCATGTATTATACCTTTCAGCGATTCCCTAATGAGGTT
>CAILJQ010000033.1 GCA_903834625.1 uncultured Bacteroidota bacterium | reverse complement strand
GCCTTGATGACCTCAGTGCATCCTCAGTACACCTCATGAAATGAGCAGCGTCCAAACTCATGCGAGCGCCGTCGAGGTTCTAATTCTGGGTCACATGCAGTTGTATTATCATGTGACTCCACAATGCGACAGAGCACTCCACAATGTATTGACAACTGGCTGAACTGGCTTTGTTCAAGATGGCTCCTCAGGATGCCCATTGGCAGCCCCCATTGCCTCAACCACCCCAGCATAGTGGACACACAACCCTTTAAATCAGTAGTGCTGTTGCTAGCAGTGCTCATCAGCCTCCAAGTGCCACCATTTGTGATGTGTCGTTTTCATTGCATGCTATGATTATGCCCTTCAGCACCAGGCCAATGCCACGGCTGCAAACTCGCTGCACCACCACCATAAGCTCAGAAACACACTTGACCACACACAATTACTCTCATGGCCTTTTGTATGGCCTTTTTTAATATGGATGGTTCACTTTTCGTTCAAACCAAATTCATGTAAACAAACACCCAATAGGTATTCCATTATACCAAAATGGCAGTTTTAAATATGTGTTGGGTATAAACAAATAGGGAAGAATCGATTACTGTCTTGCTAGACTGGTCTCAATTAAGGCTTATACTCTGTGTAAGGAATAAATGTTTTTCCATCAAAAAAGTATAGACCGCTTTCTCTTGTCCCCACCCAAAGATTCCCATTTTTATCTTCTAAAATTTCCCATATCCAAGGATTGATTAAGCCTTCTTTAAAATGAGTGTAGGTTTTACCATCATAAAGTCTAAGTCCATCAGCTGCTCCAAACCAAATATTTCCTTTTTTGTCTTCTATAATTCGGGTGATTTCCCTTGGCAAGCTATCTTTTTTTGTATAACTCGTGAATGTATTTCCATCATAACTATAGGCTCCACCCCAATTGCTGAACCAAATATTTCCATTTTTGTCTTGCCATTGAGGCCACCCCCAATTATGTACTTTTAGTTTTGGACCACTTTGGAACAGATCCATGGGTTTGAGCTTGGAAATAGATTTTCCATCATACCTATAAACACCTTCGTTGGTTCGGCCACCAAACCAAACATTCCCCTCATTATCTTCTAATAAGCGTTCTACCTTATCATTACTGGTTAAAAAGCCATTTGGGGCTTCGTTTATGGGAAAATGTGTAAAGGATTTGCCATCATAAATATACACACCATCTATTGTTACGAACCAAAGTTTTCCGTTTTTTGCTTGTAACATATGGTATACCCAATGGGTTTGATAATAGGGATTCTTATTAGGAGGTAGATTTTTGGGTAAAGGAATTTGAATATTAGAAAATGTCTTTCCATCGTAAACACAAAGTCCTACTTCGGTACCCACCCAAATTTTGCCCTCTTTATCTTCCAATAGGCAATAAATTTTATTAGCATCTAAGCCATCTTTAGTGGTAAAATGCTTAAACGATTTTCCGTCGTACAGAAAAATTCCATTATCTGTTGTTCCGAACCAAAGCTTCCCTGATTTGTCCAAAAGAAAACGTTGAGCTACGCCATTTCCCTTATTTTTTATGGGTTTTGATCCATCCTTTTCTTTTGGCGAATCTTTTTTAACGGGTCCGTTGCAGGCCGTACCCATAAGTGTTATGGTGAGAATTGTAAGTATGAGCTTTTGGAATATTATTGTTTTCATAGGTCAAATTGTTTGGAGGTTCTGTTATTTATTTTTTGGGTTTCGCGCTACAAACATTGCTTTCTTTTTTGCTTGAAGGTGGCGATTTTTACCATCCCGGTTTCTATCAGGATTGATGTGGAAAACCAAACTTTGATTACCCAAAATTGTTTCATTATAGCATTGAACCGCATATCTACAAAAAAATGATGGAATTAATTTGCAATCAAAATATTTCATCGTTCGTTTTATGCTGCCACTAACTTGATTAGAAGGATACCAAAATCATCCAAATCCCCCCCCAAAAAAATTCAGTAGTATAGATATACAAGTCGCGCTAAACCAAAGATATTATTATATACCAAGATCGTCAAAGAGACATTTGAATTTTTTCGAAAGTTTTAAGAACAAAGTTTTATATGCATCTAGCCTTGGAAGCAAATGTTACATCTGTTGGAACGCTAAGGCAACTGCAGTAACCCTAGGGTTTAAAGGAATATCCTCCACTTTTGAAGCTGAGTGTTTTTGCTTTGCGCTCAAACCAAAATGCTTTGCGTTCAAACCAAATTTGCTTACGCTCCATTGTTTTTGCTTTGCGCTCAAACCAAATTTGCTTGCGCTCCGACATAAAAACTTGGAACGCCAACTTTTTCAGGGAAAAAATTCAAGGTTTAAACCTGGCGTTCCAATGTTTTTTGTTTGCGTTCAAAGCAAAAGGGTTTGCGTTCCGACTTAAAACATGTAACACCAACTTTTTCAGGAAAAAAATTTAAGAAATTATCTTTGCGTTCAATCCAAAATTGCTTGCGTTCAAAGTTTTTTAGGAATTGACGCTACAAAGTTTCTTCCAACCATTGAAAGAATACACGCTGCCACAAGACACTGTTTTGTGGTTTGGTTACCCAATGGTTTTCATCTGGAAAATACAAAAACCTACTTTTTATACCTTTGATTTGGGCGGCTGTAAAAGCTTCCATTCCTTGGTTCAACGGCACTCTAAAGTCTTTCTCGTTGTGAATGATTAAGATGGGTGTATCCCAATTTCTTACAAACTTATGCGGACTAGATTCAAAGTTATTAGGCGATTGTTTTTGATCCCAAAACGGACCGCCATTGTCGTGGTTGGCAAAGAACATTTCTTCTGTAGTTCCATACCAGCTTTCCATATTGTACATGCCACAATGTGAAATAAAGGTCTTAAATCTTTTACCATGGTTACCGGCTAACCAATACACACTATAACCGCCAAAACTTGCACCCACAGCGCCCATACGAGTATTGTCTACGTATGATTCTTTGGCAACATCATCAATAGCACTTAAATAATCGCGCATGCATTGTCCGCCATAATCATTGGTAATTGCATCATTCCACTCACTACCAAAACCTGGTAAACCTCTGCGGTTTGGTGCCACCACAATATATCCTTTGGCTGCCATCAATTGAAAGTTCCAACGGTAGCTAAAGAATTGTGAAACCGGACTTTGTGGACCGCCCTGACAATACAAAAGTGTAGGGTATTTTTTGTTTGGATCAAAGTTAGGCGGAAGAATAACCCACACCAACATGTCTTTGCCATCAGTGGTTTTAACCATTCTTTTTTCAACTTTGGCCAAGGTTAACCCGTTTAATATTTCTCTGTTTACAAAACTCAATTGTTGTAATCGCGCGCTAGCCATATCAAATAAAAACAGCTCGGTTGGCATACTCATGCTCATTCTTGAAACCAATAGACTTGGTTTAGCCGCCATAGGTACCAAAGCCAAACTGGTTATGTCGTGCACACCACTTGAAAGGGTAGTAACCCTACTCAAACTTTTTAACCTTGGATCGAACATACAAATTTGCTTTGTGCCTTCTATTACTGCGGTAAAAGCAATTTTAGCATTATCTAACCAAATAAAATTCTCTACGGTATAATCAAACTTATCAGATAGTGGGGTAATCTTAGGTAACATCACCACACTCGCCATTTTGCCATCACTCTG
>CAILJQ010000032.1 GCA_903834625.1 uncultured Bacteroidota bacterium | reverse complement strand
GCTGACCGGTATTGACGGGGTGATTGATTGGCATGTAAGCATGTAGTGCATTGGACAGTTGGCACTATAATCTCAATTTCCACAACTATAGTTGGCGAAACTCAATTCGCAATGGCTGCCTAATCAGGAAGATTACGCATAGCCTTCGGTTCTGAGGCGTTTGTCTTGTCGCGTCTCTGTTAGAACCGTCATCAGACAGGGATTGTTAGCAGTGTGGCTACTGGCTGTTAACAATATTTAGTAGATATGGGTAGGTTTGGTAAGCAAAGCAACCTGACATACCTGAATTCAATGCTTTGCTACACATGTAGAAAGCGTGACCATTGCACTTCCGGACCAGGGTTCGAATCCCTGCAGCTCCACCTTCGCCCACCGAAGCTATAGCGTAGGTGGGTAATTCAGCACCCAACTAGGTTTATTCATAGTTGGGTGTTTTTGTTTCCCATCCTTCGTTGGGCTTCGGTGGAGGAACTCCACCAGATATCCTAAATCCCCGATTAAAGTTGTATATATTTTTGAAAGCGTTTAGGCGCAAAATGCATTTGCTTTATGAATTGGTATGTCTATATTTTGCGCTGCGCTGATGGTAAATATTATGTAGGATGCACAGGTAATTTGGAGCAACGTATGGCAAGGTAAAACAAAGGACAATGTGAATACACAAAATCCAGACTACCACTTCAACTCCTAACCTATAATGTTTTTTCAGATAAATATTTGGCCTTTAAATTTGAGAAATACCTCAAGTCGGGTTCTGGAAGTGCTTTTATGTTTAAGCGATTTTTGAATAATTAATCCTCCTCCAAAACCCCCTCAACAAAAGCACCCACCAAAAATTCTATTCCCTAGCCGAGGAACTTTCTAAGATGCTGTTTGCGTTGATAAGGGACATATGCCCCCATTGGAATCAAACGTCAATAGAAATATTTCACATTTGAAATTCACATAAATGAGGGCGGCCACGTGGGGTCGCCCCGTCAAGTTTCATACACACGGATGAAACTGACGCTTTTCCATAATAATATCGATTTCATTCAAGTACATGTGAATAAATCAAACTCCGCCATTAGCGGAGGAGCCAACGCCCTATCAATCCTATTTGCCCTTAAGTTAAAAGGGAGTTTACACAATCTACTTTACGCTCTCAAAACCGAAAATCAAATCTGCGAAATCTAGGCATTGAATCGGCGTAATTTGCGTGCACTATTCTTCAATTGTGCACAAGCCTTGTTTGTTCACCTGCAAAATGCTAAAAGGCCCATGGCACGGACCATACTTATGAGCAGAAATTGGATAAAACTGCTGGCTTTCTTGCCTCCCTGAGACACAATATTTCTTTCAAAAACAAACTTAAGTCAGTAATTATAAACAAAATAGCCATTACCTTGCAGCTAGTTTGAAATACCTCTGCGTGTGGCCCTTTTAACAAAAAGGTGGAGGTGGTTCAAAAAAGTGAAAATTAACGTGTGTGGTATGAAAACAAAAAATCTCTCCCCTTTGGATATCGACCCGCTGCAGGAAATTGAACGCTTAAAGGCAGAACTGACTGTTGAAAGAAAAGCGCGTGAACAAGCAGAACAAGAAGTAAAAAATCGAGCGCAGTTAATGAACAAAACAGAGTTGGTAGCTAAAATTGGCTATTGGACCTTACAACTCGACAACAAAAAATTTGAGACTTCTGAAGGGGCAAGAAAAATATATGGGATTTTTAAGGAAGAAATTTCTTTGGAAGAAGTTATTGCTTGCCGATTACCAGAATATACCCAAATGCTAGATAAGGCACTGAAGGACCTACTTACAGAAACAAAACCTTATGATGTAACCTATCAAATTAAAAGGAAAAATGATGGAAAGGTTCGGATAATCCACTCTAAAGCCGATTTTAAACCAGGAAGCAACCTTATTTTTGGAGTCATTAGTGATATCACAGAACAGGT
>CAILJQ010000031.1 GCA_903834625.1 uncultured Bacteroidota bacterium | reverse complement strand
TTTTGGCGATGCTACTACCAGCAACTCTTCATACCCTACACATACGTATGCGGCAAATGGAACCTATACTGTAGTGTTGAATGTAACAAGTACTGCAGGTTGTGTAAGCAACTCGTCTCAAGACATCAATTTAACTACGGTTGGTTTATTGGCCTCAGAACTGCCACACTTTGGCGTAAAGGCTTATCCTAATCCATTTAATGGCGCAACAAACATTGGTTTCACCTTACCTAACAATGCACAAGTAAGCGTGGAGGTGTATGATGTAACCGGACGATTGGTTCAAAGCTTGGTTCAAAACGAAAACTTAGGAAGAGGAGAACACCAGTATGTATTCCAAGCTAATGGCAATGCTTCTGCTATGTATGTGCTTCAATTAAAGGTAAACGACCAAATATCGCATATCCGTTTGGTTCAAACCGAGAGATAAAACAAGTTTATTATTGATAAAAGAAAAGCGGTAGGGTTAAAGCTCTCCCGCTTTTCTTATTTTTGCACCTATGCAGAAAACGCTTTTGGTGATTATTGGTCCTACCGCCGTAGGAAAAACAGCCCTTTCTATTGAATTGGCGAAGCGTTTAGGAACTGAAATTGTATCGGGAGATTCCCGTCAGTTTTACCAAGAAATGAGTATTGGTACAGCCAAACCCACTGAAGAAGAGTTGGCCGCGGTGCCACATCACTTTATCAATAACCGCTCTATTAAAGAATATTACTCGGCAGGAGATTTTGAAAAGGAGGCATTAGAGAAAATTGAAGCCTTGTTTCTTTCACATGATTTTGTAGTAGCCATAGGTGGTTCTGGATTGTATATGAAAGCGCTATGCGAAGGTTTAGATGAAGTGCCTCCTGTTGATATGGTTTTGCGAAATGAGTTGATTAGCGCTTACCAAAACCAAGGATTGGGCTATTTGCAACAACGTATGTTAAGCCTCAATCCAGAAAAGCTGAAAAAAATGGATAGCAATAATCCACAACGATTGATGCGTGCCATTGAATTAGAAATGCAAGGTGGATTGGTGGTAAAAAAAGCCAAAGCACGTCCGTTTAATGTGGTGAAGATTGGCTTAAACATGCAGCGCGAGGTTTTGTATGAACGCATTAACCAACGTGTGGAGGTAATGATGAAAATGGGCTTGTTACATGAAGTGAGCTCTTTGCTGCCATACCGTGAGGTAAATGCCATGCAAACCGTGGGGTATTCAGAATTGGTAGAACATTTAGATGGACTCATGACATTAGAACAAGCCGTTGACAAAATCAAACAACATACCCGCAATTATGCCAAACGCCAAATGACTTGGTTCAGAGCAGATGAGGGCATTCATTGGTTCGAACCGAATAAAACCGATGATATTGAGCTGTTTGTAAAAACTGAGGCAGCGAAAAAAAGCTCCTGAAAAATTCTTACTTTTGCGCCTTGAAAGGAATTGAATGGAATTGATTGATTTGTTTATGAACGCTTCCACTTGGTTATCGCTGGTAACATTAACCGTAATGGAGATTGTATTAGGGATAGACAACGTGATTTTTATCTCTTTGGTTACGTCTAAACTGCCTACCGAAAAACAAAACCAAGCGCGTAAACTGGGTTTATTTTTTGCGCTATTCATTCGTATTGTGTTGTTGGCGTTTATCAGTTACATTGTAAACCAACTCAAAGACCCTGTATTTTATTTATTAGACCATGGCATTTCATGGCGTGATATCATTCTATTAGCAGGAGGATTGTTTTTGTTATACAAAAGTACCCTCGAGATATTTGAGTTATTAGAGGAAGAAGGAGATGAAACCAGCGCCAAAGTGAGTCCTACTTTTTGGAACGTTGTACTCATGGTTATTCTCATTGATATTGTGTTTAGTTTCGATTCTATTATTACTGCGGTGGGTCTGGCCCAGGAATTACCCGTAATGGTTTTGGCGGTTATTTTCTCTATGATAATTATGTTGTTCTTTTCTGGTGCCATTGCTCGTTTTATCAATAAACACCCAAGTATCAAATTATTGGCCTTGGCCTTTTTGTTGGTAATTGGTATTATGTTGTTGGTAGAGGGTTGGAGCCATGATGTGGCAGAGCATTATAACCTCAAAGGATATGTGTATTTTGGTATGGCCTTCTCTGTAATGGTTGAATTGCTGAACATGAAAATGCGAAAGAAAAAATCTCCTTCAGAAGAGCCGGTTGAGTTAAAAGACCTTTACAAATAATACATGCCCGAAGTACATTTTCAGGAGTGGGGTTTAACAGATTACCAAGAGGCTTGGGACAAACAAGAAACGCTGTTTAAAACCATTGTAGACCATAAGTTTGCCCAACGAGAATTACCAGCCGAACAACAAACATTATTGCCTAATACCCTTATTTTTTGCCAACACCCGCATGTATATACATTGGGTAAGAGTGGCAAAAAAGAAAACCTCTTGTTAGATGAGGTAGGTTTAGAAAAAGCCCATGCTACTTTTTATCCCATTAACCGTGGGGGAGATATTACTTACCATGGTCCGGGGCAATTGGTGGCTTATCCCATTTTTGATTTAGAACAGTTTTTTACCGATATTCATAAATACCTGCGCTTTTTAGAAGAGGCCATCATTACTACGCTTGCCGAGTATGGCATAAGTGCGGGAAGGTATGAAGGCTATACTGGTGTTTGGTTAGATGCAGATAAACCAACTGCGCGTAAAATTTGCGCCATGGGTGTGCGTTGCAGCCGTTGGGTTACCATGCATGGCTTGGCTTTTAATGTGCATCCAGATTTGGGTTATTTCAAAAACATCATCCCCTGCGGTATTGATGACAAGGATGTAACCAGCATGGAACGCGAGTTGGGTTACAAGCCCAATTTTGAAGAAGTATCGGCCAAATTGAAGCGCAATATTGCCCTCCAATTTGGATTCACTTTTGCTTAACGCTCTATTACTAATTTTCCTGTTTGCTGGTGTACGCCATTGTTTAATCTATAGTAGTACAAGCCTGATGGTAGGATAGAAGTATCTATAAACAACTCATGGTTTCCGCTGGCATAATAATCATTGGCCAACTCCATCAAGGTACTTCCTTTGGCATCAAACAACATGATTTGCGTTTGTGATCCTATACCTGTAAACAACAAGCGGGTGTATGTATTGGCGGGGTTAGGGTAATTGCTTAAGTGCAAGTTTGTTTTTTCGGTTTGATCCGATAGACTTGTGCTGCCTGCATTGATGAAAGGTAGGATGGGATAATTATTCAACATGACCGTAT
>CAILJQ010000030.1 GCA_903834625.1 uncultured Bacteroidota bacterium | reverse complement strand
TGGAAACCTCAATGCCATCAATATTCCGGATACCATATCTACCAGCACAGGAATGTATGGTTTAAGAAGAATTGACCAAGATGCCTATAGAAATTTAGGAGCAGAAATAAGGTACCTAAACACCTATACCCTAGGAAAACAAAAACATCATTTAGCTGCGGGTATAAAACTATATCAAGGAAATACTTCTAGAATAAGAAATAACAATGGAAATAGAGGAAAAACTTATGATTTAAGTGCAGAAAGTAATACACTAGCTATCGACCAAAATTTTGAAACGGGAAATGTGGCATTCTTTGCCGAGAATCTATTCAAAATAAACCAAAGGTGGAGCATAACACCAGGGTTTAGGCTTGAAAATTTAACCAATTCTATTCAAGGCTCATTTGGAACAAACACCATTTCACCAACAAATAGTAAAAGGAAATTTATCCTTTTAGGTATAGGTTCAGAATACAAAATAAAAGCAAATATGCAGTTATATGCCAATATGAGTGAAGCATACAGACCGGTGCTATTCTCAGACCTCACACCAACTGCTACCTCAGACTCAATAGACCAAAACCTAAAAGATTCAAAAGGTTATAATGCAGATTTTGGAATAAGAGGAAGTCACAAAAACATGTTGACCTATGATGTTAGCCTCTTTTATATGCAATATGGTAACAGAATTGGAACCTATTCTATTAATGGTAAAAACTATAAAACTAATATTGGTAATTCAGTAAGCAAGGGTGTAGAAGCATTTATAGAATTTACACCCACAGAATGGATTGAAAACAATAAAATGGGTAAACTAAGTTTATATACATCTTTGGCTTTTATAGATGCCAGCTATACAACTTGGAATGACCCAGACCCAAGTAAATCTTTGGTAGGAAATGAGGTAGAAAATGCACCCCATCAAATTCACCGAATAGGCTTGAATTATATGTATAAAAAAATAAGTACCAGTTTTCAATGGAGCAGTGTTTCAACAACATTCGCAGATGCGAAAAATACTACTACACCTAATGCCACGGCTCAAGTGGGTTTAATTCCTTCCTATCAAGTAATGGATTGGAGTTTTCAAATAAAACTACCTCATCAATTAACCTTAAATGGTGGAATCAATAATATAGCAAACACAGCCTATTTCACCAGAAGAAGTGGCGGATACCCTGGACCGGGATTATTACCAGCAGAAGGAAGAACTTGGTATGTAGGAGTAGGAATTAAATTATAAAAAAATACCCAGACTTTTCTGTTTGAACCAAGCACCAAATAGGTTGAAAGCTTTGCCTAATTAACAGAAAAATCTGGGTATTATATTTTAAAAACTATCTCGCTATCTGTAATTTCTTATATACAACTCCAGCACTTGCTTCAATTTGCAAAACATACATGCCATTTTGCAAATTACTTAAATCAAGCTCAGTATTGTATTCAGATTCTTGAACCAATTTCCCTTGCATATCAAGTAAGGTCAATTTGGTAATTTCTTTATTTGATTTCACAAAAACTTTATCGGATGCAGGATTAGGGAAAACAGCCACATCACTGTTTGTAAACACTCCTTCAATACCTGCAGGTAATGGTGCCAATTTGAAAATAATGATTCTCTTTTGGTCAGCCATTTTCGACATGGTATTAAAGTTAGCCATCATCGTCACACGAATAATAGCACTATCTCCAGGGAATAAATTGGTAAGAGAATTTTTCATTTCACCATAAGAAATAGTTGTTACAGTATCTGTACCACTATTATTACTTGGCTTACCAAACATAGGCAAGGAGAAATCTCCGGTAGATTCATCAAATAATGCTACGTAGGTTACAGTACCCAAACCACGAACTGTTTTGGCAGAACCACAAACAATGTTAAATGTTTGACTTGTATCTCCATCCAAAGACAAAACACTCACTGGGGTATTAGGAGTTAGTAGCGGGAAATTAGAGATGGTATCTCCTGTATTCATAGAAATATCAGATGCAGTGCGGGGAACCATTCTATAATTGTTGAAAGGGAATGGCGCATTTGCACTTAAGGTAGCCTGACCGGCCACACCAGTTATTGCAAATTCTCCGGTAGGAGCAGCTTTTCCACTTAATGGAGAGTTTTGATAAATACGAACAATAATGGTATCACCCGTATATGAATTTTTCACATTCACATTTCCATTGGTTGGCCAATTGGCTGTAGCTGTAAAAAAGGAAACCCGCGTAAATTGTACCAATTCATTTTCGGTAGTTTCATCTAATTTTGTTCCAATTAACCTTGGCGAAAGTATAGCCTTGCCAAAATCAATCTTTCTGATAGTATCCATATTTATCATGGCAGCTGTTCCATTTAACTGGGATGCCGTACCAACAACCTCAACACTATCACCTTCTGTAATGGTGGTATAGCCAAAATTCTTAGTAGTATGGTATATCAAAATACCTCCCGTAGCATCTCTAATAACAAATTGAACTCCAGCAGTTCTATTGTTACCTCCATAAACAACTCCACGTATAGTAGCACGAACATTATTGCTATCAATTACACCATTTGTATTTACGGTTCGAACCAAAGGACCAATATCACGAACATCTGGTTGATCTAATGTACCACCCATACCTGTATTGGCTCTATTGTAAACTGAATCAAAGGTGCGAACAATAAATACTGTAGCATAATATGTAGTGCCAAATTTTAAGTTATTTACCGTAAAGGAAGTGCCTGCACCTCTGAAGACACAGTATGCGGTGGTATCATTTTGGTATTTGGTACCTGAACCAAAATTAGTATTAGCAGTATATCTATTAATAGACCTTGTAGGAGTACCAACGGTCATTGGACTTCCAGCCTTAACGAAAACTAATGCCTGATGGGTCCCTGCCACATAATTTGGTGGCGTTGTCCAACTAATGGTAGCTGAACTTGAACTACTTCCTAAAAATTTGATGTTTGTCACAGAATCAACCATGGTTCTGTTGTTAATTATATTCACCAATGAATACAATCCAGAATCAGATTTCACTGCATATATCAATAAATAGTAGCGAGAATTAATTTGCAAATTGGTTACTCCAGTACTTAAACCATCACCATTATAAATACATTTTGCAGCAGTATCACCTTCAAACCTTGTCCCATTACCTGCAAAATTTGAGTCGGCTACATACAAATTAGGCATGCGCGAAGCTGCAGGGAAAATATAATTGAACGTATCTTTGCGCATAAATACCAAAATGGTATGCGTAGAATCTGCATAACCTACTGGTTTAACCCATGAAACAGTAGAGTTATTTTCATATCTGCCTGTAAAGCGAAAGGTTGTTGGTGCACCAGGTCCACCCGTTGGTGTAATTCCATTAGCCAATGTAGCAGTTGAATAATTTGAATCTGCAACACTTGCTCCTAATAACATCAAATAATATCTTGTCCCTGGCTTCAATCCTGAAACACTCACAGAAGTTCCATCACCATTATAAATACATCTCGCCGCAGTATCATTCTTGTACCTTGTGCCAAGCCCATTAAAATTCGTATCAGGGAATATGGAAATAGGATTCATATTGTTTATCCCTGAGGTAATCGCAGAAAGCTCTTTGATATATACAAGGGTGGTATGGTTAGCATTATTATAATTAGGATTCTTGAACCAAGTGATATTAGCAGATTGTGTTGAACTGGCAACAAACTGCAAGGCAAAGGCTTGACCAGGAGCTGTAGTAGTAGTTGTAAAAACAGTAGACAACAAACCTGTTGAATAAACAGAATCTGATTCAGAAACTGCATAACCCATTACCCTATAACGTGTGCTTGGTGTTAATCCTACTATATTTATCAAGGTACTATCACCATTGTAAACACATACAGCGGTATCATATTCAAAAGGAGTTCCTGTACCTGCAAAATTAGAATCGGCTTGGTAATAAGATGTTGACCGTGTTGGCGTTCCTGCAGCAATGGTATCACCTTTCTTTAGAAAGATCAATACATTGTGCATGTCTCTTTTGTAGGTTGGGTGCTTGGTAAAATTGATGCGTGCAGTAGTAGCTGTAATATTATTTACAAAAATAAATTGTAAAGGACCTGGCTTGTTAGAAGTTGGTGTGTGCAAATCGGCCCATTACTGCGCTAACCTAAAGCCATCCACGGTTAAACTTGGCGCTTGAGTAACTACACCTTGCCTTAAAGCTATTCTACTAATATTATTAGCATCTTGAACAGTTGTACCGCCTACTGATCGTAAGTAATAGGAACTTGGTTCAGTTAATGGAAAACCACTAGTAAAATGATATAGGGTTGCAGTATCATTGGTGGTTGAACCACTAGCAATTGAGTATTTCACAACCATCATGTTAACTGTTCCCAAGGCAAATGAATCATTTCCATATACAGGTATATCGTTGTTTTTAGCAAAACCTACCTTGTAATATCCTGTTGCAGCGGCTCTTAAATAAACCCTCGCCACATAGGTGTTTGGATTAAATGAACTCAACATGCCAAAAAAGTAATCACCTGTTTTTACCGTATCTACCTTGTACATAAAAGAGGTATAAGCCGGACCAGCGGTTACATTGGTTAAACCAGCCTGATAAACATCTACTCCATTATTATTTAGATAAGCAGCATTTCCAATTCCAGATAAAATATACCCAGAATAAGATAAGCCGGTTGACGTAACATTGATAGGATTGGTAGGTGGAAAGCCATTTTGTGTCCAACCATTGGCAGTAAGCGATTGGCCAGCGGTATAGCTGAAATTATCTGTCAATAATTGTTGGGCTTGAGTTGCCACAAACGCAAAAACAAACAATAATAAAAAGGAGAGTTTTCTCATAAAAGCAAAATAATTTAACTGCAATGTAACAACTTGATTGGCAATTATATCAGTCTATCATGGCTTTTAAAGAATTTTTAAGTTTTTTTAATAATAAGGGCGCACCAATTGCGGGAATGGCTATTTAGCCATTTTTTTTTTGACGAGTTTATGATAAATTATGGACTTGGCTCCTAAAAGTAAAGATAGCTTAACTTAAGGCCTATGATTTTAATGGTAATTGAGTTAATTTGCCATCCGGTTCAAACCCATTAAAAATGAAAATTTTGAGGCTATTTTTTGCTTTTGTTGTCCTATTTTTTGTGTTTACACCACAATGGGTTTTCGGCCAAACTACTGCTACCCTCATGGGTAAGGTAACAGACAAATCAGACCAAAGTGATTTGATTGGTGTTACCATCCTCATCAAAGGCACCTCTTTTGGAACATCAACCGATGCACAAGGAAAATTCATTCTCAAAGGAATTAAACCTGGTGAATACACATTGGAGATTTCATATATAGGCTATAAAAAAATCATACAAACAGGTATTAAACTGAAGGCAGGTGAGTCAAAAGATTTGGGTAATTTCCAAATGCAAGAAGCTACCGCCAATATTGATGAGGTGGTTGTTTTGGGTAAAAAACCCCTCATTGACCTAGAGAAGGGCCAAAGTGTTAACAATATCAACCAAGAAAATATTGAATTGGCCCCTGCCCGACAATTACAAAAAATCATCAATACCCAACCAGGGGTTATTCAATCTCCGGCGGGAGTAAGTATTAGAGGAAGCAGAACCTACGAAACTGGAACTTATATTGATGGGGTATCTGTTACCGACCCATTGGCTGGAACAGGTTTTGGTTTGGATATTGGCGCAAATGCTATTGGTGAAATTGACATCACAACGGGCGGAATTGGTGCTGAAATTGGCGATGCTACAGCAGGCGTGGTAAGCGCTAGAACCAAAACTGCAGGTAACAAATTTGAATTAGGAGTAAACTACAAGAGAGATAACCTTGGTTTTAACAAAGATTGGATCAGCACTTGGAACAGCCAATTAATAGAGCTCAACGTAGGTTCACCACTTTGGAAAGAAAAATTAGGAGGAAGGCTAAAAATAAATGCTGCATTGAGAGCCTCATTTACGGATGAGTTTTATAGAAATCCTGCCAATCAATTGCGTTCTTCCCTGCTAGAAGAAGAGGGTTTTAATTCAACCAAGCTCGCTCCATTTCAAGACAACAGGTGGAGTGCCTTCCTAAAGTTTAGTTACGATTTTAAAAAAGGTAAAATCCTTACGGCCTCCATGTTACGTAGCATCACCGTTAACCAAGACGTTAACATGCTCCGCATATTTGGGAATGATGCCCCATACCAACCTGGCTTCCAATACAATTTTAGTCAGCAAATGGACAATGCAAATACATTTACGCATGAGTCGTTTTTGCAAATGATTAACTTCAAACATTCTATCAATAAAAGATTAAGTTACAATGCCACTGTTTCGCGCCTCTTAGTTGAATTGCGTGCCGATGCAAATGGCAGACCTTGGAGACCATCAAATGTTGACCAAATTTTTGATGCAGGAACCATCAATGAATTTCCTGTAGGAATTTTTGGGCCAACCCAAAACGACAGTGTTGTTTTTGTAAATCCACCTTCAGGATTTGTAAACAATAATGGTATTGCAAGCCTGTGGCATCACCATTATTTGCAAGAATACGTGGCCAAAGCCACAGGAAACCTCTTTAGCAGAAACTCCTTAAACAAACTCACCTTTGGATTTGAAATGAAATTCCAAGAAATGTTGTGGGTAGATATTAATAGACCATGGATTGGCGCTCCCATTCAATTAGCTGATGGAACCTATTCTCAAACCTTTAGACTAGGGCAACAAAGCGATCTGTGGCAGGTTAGTCCACGTAGAGGTGGATTCTTTTTAACCGACCAAATTAAATACAAAGGTTTAGTGGCCAGCATTGGGGGCAGGTTTGAATATTGGGCTCCTGGCAAATATGTTGATGATGCAGTTGCCGATGAAAGGGCCCCTATACTTAATGAGGTCCGCGAGAGCTATGTAAACAACACAGTAAAAATTGGTGGATTAAGATATAAGTTCAGATTCCTTCCAAAAATCAATGCAACCTTTCCTATTGCCGAAAATAAAATGTTGTATTTTAATTACGGTCATACCACCATTTTGCCTCACCCAAGTTTTATTTACCCAGGCTTAAATCCATACTACCAAGATCGTTCTACCCTCTCAAGAGTAGGTAATCCAGATCTGAACCCAGAAGTAGATATTAGCTATGAGTTAGGCTTAAAATTCCAAATCACCAGCAATGATGCCCTAAACTTTTCTGCCTTCTTCAAAGATAAGTACGATTATGTTACCACCACCTCTGTCATTATCAAAGATATCACCGGTAGGGAGGTAACTCGTACCATGCGTATCAATTCAGATTATGCCCGTACCCGCGGTATTGAGCTAAATTACATCAAACGTATTCGTAATTTTTATCAAGGTCAGGCCTCTTTTACATATATGGTAAGTACAGGCCAATCTGCCTCTGCCAATCAAGCCCTCAAAGATATTTTGGCAAGCGGAAGTGTAGAGGATACCAGAGAATATTATTTGCCTTGGGATGTTCCTTTTGATTTTAAAACCAACCATGTATTTAAAGTAGATAAAAAAGGAGGCTTGTTTGATTTGCCATGGTTAAACAATATGAGCTTTTATTTCGAAACAGTATTTAGATCTGGTGTTCGCTACACCCCTTTTGTTTTTAATAACATTGATCCAAATACAGGCAGACCTATCTATATCCAAAACACTAACCCTAATGCGCAATGGAGTAAAATTGGTAGCCCATGGTTTTGGGCAGATTTTACCTTTAGCAAATGGTGGAAAATCAAAAAGAATACACTTGGTTTTAACTTGCAAATCTCTAATATCTTTAATAACCAAAATGCAGCTATTATCAATCCAGTAACTGGTAAAGCATACAGAATGGGAGACAATGTGCCAGATTCTTGGGTAGACCCAAGGTATATAGACCCACGTTTAGGAACCCCTGGTCCTCCACCCACCAACCCTGCACGCTTCTTAGAGCAAAGACATATCATGTTAGGTTTAAACTATAAGTTCTAATTATTTAACATAGAATAACTTAATTTGCATGGTAAAAAATTGGTTCACACAATATTTAAAATAACAAATAGAAAAAAACATATGAAAAGAATCCTTACAATTCTAATGCTTGGCGCCACGTTGGGTGCAGTGGCGCAAACTCCATTAATGGAAAACTTCTCCTATTCAACCGGACAATTAACTGCATTAAACACAGGTGCAAATGTGAGCGGTGGGAATTGGATCAACTTCAGCGGAACAGGTGCGGCATTAACTGTTGCCTCTCCAGGTTTAACCTATTCAGGATATACTGCTACGGGCATTGGCAACATGGTTACTATGGTGGCTACTTCAACCTCTGCTGAGGATGCATATAGAGCATTTGGCACCTCCTATACAAGCGGCGAATTTTACGCTACGTTCATGATAAATGTAACAGATACCGCACGTTTATTGGCAAATACCAGTACTACAGGTGATTATTTCATGTCGTTCTTACCTGCTTCAAGCACAACTGCTTTGAACGATAGATTATCTATTAGAAAAGGTGCATCAGGAAACACATTTAATTTAGGTATTCGTACTTCATCTGGCATGGCTGCAGCTGTTTGGTCAAGTGCAGATTATACTCCGGGTGTTACCTATTTAATCGCAATAAGACATATTATTGTTACAGGAACCAGCAATGATAGTACATTCTTATTTGTGAACCCTGCATTAACAACTACCATTGCAACTCCAGTTGTAGCAACTGCTCAAAGTGGAACAGCTTCAGACTTAACAGATTTTAGCAGATTCGCCTTACGTCAAGGAACTGGCACACCCAATGTTTCTGTTGATGGAATTAGAATTGCCAACTCATGGGTTAATTCTGTATTGCCAGTTACCCTTACAAACTTTAAAGGAACTAAAACCACTGAAGGTGTAACCTTAAATTGGTCAACTTCCACAGAAACCAATAACAAAGGTTTTGAGGTTGAAAGTAGTATTAACGGAACCGATTTTGAAACCATTGGCTTTGTTGCTGGTAAGGGAACAAGTAATCGTTTGAACCAATATTCATTTAATCATAACAATGAATTAGGTGCTACATACTTTAGGTTAAAGCAAATTGATGTTGATGGAGAATTTAGCTATTCAGAAACTATCCGCATTACCAATGAAGAAATCAGCATCGAAATCACCCCTAATCCATTCTCAGATAAAATTGTCATTAGCTCAGAAAACAAAGAAATGCCAGTTGTTGCAGAAGTATTTGACATGAGTGGTAAATCTAAAGTAATTTCTCAAGGTATAGGAAATGTAAATATCCAAACCAGCGAGTTAGCAGAAGGCGTTTACTTCATCCGTATCAACCACGGTGAGAAAGTATCCATCCATAGAATTATCAAAAACTAATTCAAAATATTTATCATTAAAAGAGCCCCGATTAACTCGGGGCTTTTTTTTTGCCTTGTAATTAATTGCATACCTTTGTGCCATGAAACAAGCCGAAAACCATAAAAGCAGCTATTTTATTGACCTTGAACACCATTTTGGTGCACACAATTACCACCCACTTCCTGTTGTATTAGAAAAAGCAGAAGGAATTTACATGTGGGATGTGGAGGGCAAAAAATACCTCGATTTCCTTTCGGCATATAGCGCGGTGAACCAAGGTCATTGTCACCCAAGAATTGTAAAAGCACTTGTAAACCAAGCCAGCAAACTCACCCTCACCAGTAGAGCATTTCACAATAACCTATTGGGTGAATATGAGAAGTATATCACTCAATATTTTGGGTACGACAAAGTTCTACCAATGAATACAGGAGTTGAAGGGGGTGAAACTGCCATTAAACTTGCACGCAGGTGGGGTTATGCCGTAAAAGGTATTCCAGAAAATGAAGCCCATATTTTATTTGTAGAGGGTAATTTTTGGGGTAGAACCATGGCTGCTATCAGTTCTAGCAACGACCCAAGTTCTTATGCAGGTTTTGGCCCGTATATGCCTGGATTCAGCTTAATACCCTACAACAATTTACAAGCACTAGAAACAGCTTTACAAGCCAATCAAAACATTGCAGCCTTTATGTTTGAACCTATTCAAGGTGAGGCGGGTGTTGTGGTTCCAGAAGACGGTTATTTAAAAGGGGTGAGAAACCTTTGTAATAAATATAATGTGTTGATGATTGCGGATGAAGTACAAACAGGTTTATGCAGAACAGGGAAAATGTTGGCTTGCGATCATGAAAATGTAAAACCAGATTTACTCATCTTAGGGAAAGCCCTATCTGGTGCCATCCTGCCCGTTTCTGCTGTGTTAGGTTCAGACCAAGTTATGCTAACCATTAAACCAGGAGAACATGGCTCAACTTATGGCGGAAATCCATTGGCTTGTGCAGTTGCCATGGAAGCGCTAGCTGTGTTAAAAGACGAAAAGCTCGCAGAAAACGCTACAGAAATGGGAAGCATTTTTAGAGCCCGAATGAATGCCCTTATGGCTAAATCGCCATTGGTTACAGATGTGAGAGGAAAAGGTTTATTGAATGCAATTGTGATTAAACCTTTTGCCAATGGAAAAACAGCCTATGATGTTTGCTTACAACTCAAAGAAAATGGTTTATTGGCCAAACAAACACATGGAGACATCATTCGTTTTGCCCCACCTTTGGTAATCAATGAAGCACAAATTCAAACAGCCTGCGATATCATTGAGCAAACCGTCCTTTCCCTCCAAAATTAATTCTCATTTGATGGAATCAATTTTATGGCAAAAAAAACTAAAGCTAACATTCCAATAGCTAAGCAAATCCACATAAAAGATCTGCTTTCATAAAAAGGCTTAGGTGTTTCTGTGATGGCAGAATTTCGTTCAATCACCTGCAAAGCGCGAAAACTCAATGATTGAGCCTTTTCTTTTTCAGAGATAAAATTCACAATATCATAGGCAGGTAATGACAATTCCTTGTTACCTGTATATAGGTTCAACTCACTACCCTTTTCTAAGTAGGCAAACAGAATCCGTGGGTATTGAAACAAAGAAATATCTGCTATCTGTAAGGCAGGGTTATCTTCATTTTGTATATCCAAAAACAAAGTATCCATCAGATTCATTCGCGTTAACATGGCAAAGCTCTTAGATGAATGCAAAGAAAAAGAACTCATTGGTTCAGACCGATACGACACTTTACCTTTATGTGTAACAGCCACTTTTTGATACACCGAAACCTCTCTTTGAAATAAAACAGGAGATGAAATTGAAAAACTTATTTTATCAACTTGCTGCACATAGGGAGAAACAATTTTAATGCGTGTAATTTTCTCATTAGGCAATTGCTCAATAGAATAGCGGATTTGAACCAATCTATTTAATGAACTTACATGTTCTGCATTTCTATATACACCCGCGCCCAAGATTTGAATTGGAGTTGCCAAGGTATCTTTAAACTTCAACTTTAAGTAAGGGTAATTGATCCTTGGAAATTGAATAGTTACCCTGTTTTCACCTGACTCAGTATTTGTGCTAGCAGGTAAATCTATGCTTTCATCAATACTAAACCAATCCTTCCCATTCTTACTTCCAGCCAATGAAAATGAAAAAACATCTGCATGATTGTTAACCTGAATTTCCATGGCATCAATGGCACTCAATTTATGCTGTATGAAATAAATATACGGCGAGGATTTTTGTATTTTAAAAGGTTCGAACCAAATAGAATCGTCTTTGGGCTTCTCCTCCTCAATAAAGTAAGGCACCTGAATTTGTGTGTCTTTATTTATGCGTTGAAGTAAACGTACATCACTTAAATTGGGAGTAGACACTGCCAAAAATTGCGCAGGTAATTGTAATTTGTACCAACCCGTTTGTTCAACCTTTTCAATTGGCAAATAGTGGGTAAAGTGCTGTGATTTGCCCTCTAATAAAAGTAACACAAAAAGGAGCAAAATACATATCCTAATTCTCATTTTTTACCTCCTCTTCCTCCAAAATAAGTGCTTTAATTTTTTGGTAGGCAAATGAGATAATCAACAATACCACACCCAACAAAATAAAGGCGGCAATTTTTCCACCTTCAGATGCATTGCGAATATCATAAACAAACAGCTTAAAAATAGTTAGGCCAATTAACGTTAAAGACGCAATGCGCAAAGTTTGATAACCACGCTTAATCCCCACACTCAATAGCACAAAAGCCAACAATCCCCATAGAATTGGGAAGCCTGTTTTAATGGTCATCTTGCGGGCTATCTCTAGAAAAAACATTCCTTCATTCATGGGATTCAATTGCTGAACTGATAAACTGTCGAACGAGAAAAAATACATTTGAGCCAATAGTTCAAAGCTGCAATAAAAAGTAAGTAATATGGTAAGTAGCCAAGCAGTGCTTTTTCTATATCTATTTTTAGCCGTTCTATAAATAACCGGTAATGATGGCAACACAAATAGCAGACTCAAATAATGCGCCCAATAGGTATATAATGTTCTGTCAACCGAAGGAAAAGTATTTTCTACTTCTGTGAAAATTGCTGCATTCACAAAAAAAGTAAAAAACACCAGATTTAGGAAACCTCCTAACACAATAAAATACTCTTGTATATAATGGTTTTGATTCGAACGTAATGCGTAAAAAAGCATACTTGTAAACAAAAAATGAAACGCATATTCAAAGGAAGAAATTTGACAATTATAATTCAATGCAAAAACCAAGTGATAATGCAATTCAAACATTCCAGCAAGGTATAATAGCGGTAAAAAAACAATCTGAACAGCCTTCCTAACCCATGCATTATGAAAGGGCTCGCCATACCATTCATGCGTTTGTTGTGACTCATTCAACAATAAATACCTATACAATTGCATGGCACCTAACAAACATAAAGAACTCAAAAATGCTTGGTTAAAAATTGGTTTCATTCCTACATGGTCTATTTGGTATAAATGCTGCCAATCTAACAACAAACTAATGACACCTAAAACCATAACCAACAAGGAAGAAAACCTATACAATGCCAAATTAGATTTAATGGCCAACCAAAGTAACAAACATGTTTCTGCAGCCCAAAATAAAGTGATGTAATGTCCGCTTAATTGTATAGGTGCAACTAATGTAATAAAGGTTAAGGCCAAGCCGAACAAGGAATAAAACACCACAGAGCCCTCTTGCCCGTTTCGTTTGATTAAGAAGGTTAAGAACAAATTATAAGCCGCCAATAACAAGGTAAACAAACCTTTGTAATCGGGCATCCATGCCTGTAATACAAGCATGCCACAAGTAAAATAGAAAAAGGTATTGCTTAATAAAAAAGACAATTCAAATGCTTTAACTGCCCGCTTTTCTTTGAGCTGACCCAATAGGTTCGCCCAGGAAAATATGAAGTAAAAACCAGTAGCAAAGGCCAAAGCACCTGCATAAGGTATTTCGGTTTGAACCAATGCCGCATTCAATACCTTTTGGTAAAACCAAGTACCAAACAACAATACAGTAAATACATAGGTAAGTAGTTTCACCCAAAACCAATTACGGTAAAACGACATCACCAACATAGCTGTATCTAATATCAATAAATAGGTAAACAATACCACATAATTTCCTTCTCCAGTGCTTACAATAAATGGAGTTGCAAACCCTCCTATGAGCGATAGAATTGCTAATTCTTCTCGGTTATAATTGAGTGAAATAAAAACACTAAAAGCGGTAACTAAAACCATTAAGGTAAAGGCCAAGCTCTGTGAAAACAAATGGTACTCTTGAAAGGCTATGCCAAACGTAAAATAATACACACTTATTCCTCCTGAAACCAATACAGAACTAAATGCTTGGTAGTTGGCACGTAATTTATGCGCAACTCCCAACACAATACTTCCTGCTAAAACACCTATTCCAACACGGGCAGTTTCATT
>CAILJQ010000029.1 GCA_903834625.1 uncultured Bacteroidota bacterium | reverse complement strand
TCTATCATATAATCCTTTGGCAATGCCACCTTGGTTGGTAATAATGATTAAATGAAAGTCTGCCTCCTGTAAAATTTTGAGGGCATGACGTACATGGGGCAAAATTTCAAAATCCTCAAAACGTTTGATATAGTCGCCTACTTCCCTGTTAATCACTCCATCTCGGTCGAGGAATACGGCTTTTTTTGACATGTTCATACCTGCTAATTAAGCAATATTTCGCATAAAATTGAATTTTAGCCGTTGAAAACTTAAGTTTGAAGGCCTTGTCGAAGAAAATAGTCATTATACCAACCTACAATGAGCGCGAGAATATCGAGGAGATTATTCGCGCAGTTTTTTCATTGCACCAAAGTTTTGATGTATTAATAGTTGACGACAATTCGCCAGATGGCACGGCCGACATTGTAAAGAACCTTCAAAAACACGAGTACCATTTGAACTTGCATTTGATGCAAAGGAAGGTTAAAAATGGTTTAGGCACAGCGTATATCGATGGTTTCAAATGGTGTTTACAAGAAGGATATGAATTCATTTTTGAAATGGATGCAGATTTCTCGCATAATCCCAACGACCTTCCTAAATTGTATGAAGCGCTTTGTGTTGGTGCAGATGTTGCTATTGGCTCGCGTTACAAAACGGGTGTAAATGTGGTTAATTGGCCCATGAGCAGGGTGATGTTGTCTTATTTTGCCTCTTCTTATGTGCGATTTATTACAGGCATGAAAGTGCATGATACCACAGCGGGTTTTGTTGGATACCGTAGCAGGGTGTTATCACATATCCAATTGGATCAAATAAAATTCCGTGGCTATGCTTTTCAAATTGAAATGAAATTCACTGCTTGGAAACATGGGTTTACCATTGAGGAAGTTCCCATCATTTTCACGGATCGTACCAAAGGAGAATCTAAAATCTCTAAGGGCATAATTCAAGAAGCCGTGGGTGGGGTTATAAGCATGAAGATTAAATCATTCTTCAGAAAATACGATAAAGCCTAATGGCTGCTTTGCAATCTTGATTTGTACTTCATTGAAAGCAATAACTCGCAGATTTCGCAGATTTTAAAAACAGATTCCGCAGATTAGTTCCTGCTCAATTCTTTGTATTTAACACTAATGAAGGATATCAATTATTGTAACCTTTTTCAATAATAACTGCACTAATCTGCATAATCCAAATTTAATCGGCGAAATCTGCGTGAAATGGATAATCAATTATCTTCTCTTCAGCGTATACCTCATATGCGTGGTTAAAGGAGCAGGAATTACTTCTGCTATCTCCAGTTGGTACAATTCGTGATTTATTCCTTCAAACAAACGAATGCCCGTACCTAAAAAAACCGGAGCAATATGTATAAAAAACTCATCAATCACACCCGCATTCAAATACTGTTGAATGGTATTTGCCCCACCTTGAATTCTGATATCTTTCCCCTTAGCCGATGCCCTGGCTTTCTCTAAAGCGCTCTCTATTCCATCATTGATAAAATAAAAAGTGGTTGATCCATCCTGCACCCAGGGCTCGCGCACTTCATGTGTTAACACAAAAACATCTGCCTTGTACAAATCATTGGGCCAAACCGCCTCGCCTTCTTCAAACATGCGTTTACCCATAATATAAGCTCCCGTTCTGTGAATGGTTTCTCTGATATATTCCCCATCTTGGTTATCTTCCTTGCCACCCTCCATACCTAAATGTTCCCAAAAAGCCTTTTGGTTAAACATCCAAGAATGAATTTGTCCAGACACGCCCCCCATAGGATTTTTAGGACCTCGATTGTTGCCCGCAAAAAATCCGTCCAAAGAGATACCACTATCAAAAATTATTTTGCTCATAGAATAGCTATTAATTGTTCACTGAATACCATAGGTAAAAGTTCACAAAAGATAGGATAAATCTACAAAGTATTATGCGATACCCTCGTTTTTTCAAAATAGCTGGCACATACAATTTACCTTCTCTACCAAATTCCAACCTCAAATACTTAAACACATGAATGGGTTTCGTTAAAATTTTATTCTGTATTCTAAGTTGGCAATAAAACTTCTGGTTAAACCATCGGGGCGGACATCTCTTACCATAAATGGCATTCCTATATTCAATTGAAGTATATTTTTGGTATTCACCTTATAATCAAGGTAAACATTGCCATTTAAGGTAAGTCCTTGCGAGCCTATTATTTCTTTTGTTACATTCAATTCATCTGTATACTTATCATTTGCCAAGTGATAAATGGGCAGTATACTTGGCGTAAATTTGAATTTTGAAGTAAGCTCAATTGGATAAGAAACGCGAAGCAAAACATCGCCACTTCTTATAAAGGTATGGGTAGATTGAAAGGAACGTAAGGCAGAACCTAAAGGATAATTCACGGCTAAAAATTGATTGTCATTTTGCGATAAAGGTTGCTGTAGGGCTGCTACAAATTGAATGTCTTTCACTTCAAAACCAATCCCCAAAATTAAATCTAAGGTTCCTAAACTCGCCTGATAATCCATGGGAAGCGGTAAATTATTGTAAGTCTTGTTAGCGGCAGATAAAGGTATTTTTGTACCCAAGGTAAGTTTTACCTTTTCACTTGCTTTCATATTCAGGTTTACAAATAAGTCTGAAACGCCAAAGGTGGCTATCCCATTTCCGTTCTGAGCAATGCTAGTTAGTTTAACATCCAAGCCAAATTTCTTATTCAACTGCCTATTGTATTCTACATAATTTCCATACACAGCAATGGCATGATCTGCATTGCCCAAAAAAGCACCTATTTTAAATTGGTTGTTCAACATTGTAGTGCTGTCATTGCTATTGGGCTTTATACCATTTAGCGTACAAAAGCCTGCATCGCTGCATCCTTGACCGTAAGTATATTTGCTTACTATGGTGAACAAGGTTGTTACAATTACTATCCATTTCATTTTTGTCATTTCGTTTATTTCATTGGTATGGTAAAGCTTCACAAAAGAAATCGTTTATACAAACGGCTCCTTCTCGTTTGACTTTAAACAAACACAAAAATGACATGTGAGGGTCCTAAAAATAACTAGTGTGCAATTGTAAACATCCCTAAAAATAGTTTCGTACCAATACAAACCCACAAGACCATAAGCAAATGAAACCCTCTTGGCCATTATTTTTCAAATACCTAGGAAATATCTGTGTAATAACAGGAACAGCCATGGGCTTTTTCTACACCCCCAACAATGTAGCCTATCTATCGCAAAACATCTTTTACCTATATTGTTTTGGTTTAACGGCTATTGTGGTGGAAAAGGTTTGGAGGTATAGGCAGGGGAAAAGTTAGCTACTTTAGTTGAGCTAGGATAAAGTATAATATCTAATTCGTAGATGTCTATTTCTGAAGAGTTGGAAATTCTATGTCCCAATAAAACAGTGGTGTGCATCTTGTTAGGGTTGGGTATAGCTTTGACCAAATAGGTAAAAGCTTTGATGAAATTTGTGTAAACATTGACCAATTTGCTAAAAGCTTTTACTTTTTTATTAAATGCTTTTACAATTTTGCTGAAAGCAATTAGGGAATTCATCAAAGCTTCTAAGATTTTGCTAAAAGCTATAGGTGAATTTGAACATGCTTCGACCAATGTGTTAAATGCTTCCATGAATTTGCTAAATGCTTTGACGATTTTGATGGTAGCTTTCATGAATTTGCAAAAAGCCATAGGGCAAATTGAAATTGCAATAGGGTATTTTGTGATTGCTATAGCCTGCCTACCTATTCTTTTCAGGTTAAGACCTATAAGGACAATGAATTGGGGACTTGCTACTATAAGCAGCAATTGCATCAGGCCGCCACTAGCCGCCTTTGCAGCAAGCGACTGAAAGGAGCAGCATCATATTAGCATAAGTAGAATCTAACTTTAAAAGGCTTGTTGTTTGTTGGTAGGTTCCCAGAAGTACCATACCAACAAACGGGCGTGTAAACTTCAAATAATGTTGCTAGCATTGAAGCGTTTCCCATACAAGCAATGATTAAAACTAAACTTCCTCCTTTCCTTTACGTTTTGGTTTGGCATAATGTGGTCTTAGAGAAGGAAAAATGGCCTTTGCATTCGGGTCACCCGACTGATACAATCGTTTGATAGTGGCATACACATCATTCGAAAAATCTAAGAGCTCTACTCCTGCCAATTGTTGGTTCATAACAACCCTACTGGTTAATTGCTCTAACTTACCACATACCTCACTCAGCGATTCAAAATAGCGCTTGTCGGCCTTAGCTTCCTCCAAGTTGTGGTAACGCGGCACCATGCTTTCATTAAATTGTACCGACTCTAAAATGTTGGAAACAAAAGATAGTTTAACATCACCCATGCGGGCGTGCCCATTTAGTTCGTCTGAAGTAATGTCGGACAACAAATAAGGTTCTAGTTTGGCTTTTGCCAGTTCGATGGCATCGTTAACCTCCTTGAGGGTTGATGCCGGAATCTCGAAATTGATTCGATTTGATTTCATGATTATATAAAGTTTTATTGGTTTAATGCCTTAAAATAATATTGAAGTGCACTTCCAATTTTCATCTTAAAGGCATAGCAAAAATGTGCAGATGTAAAATGTTTCTTTTTAGTATTAATTTATTTTTAAATAGAATTAGTTCGAGAGTTAGCTTTTTGCTGTCCTGTAAAACCAAGCCTGGCTAAAATATGCTCATCCTGCACCATCCTATAAACATACATGCATAGGAAATCTTCCATGATGGAAAAACACCTTCTATTATAAAAGACTAAAAATATAAATTCATACCTCATCTCATTACAAAAAAAATCTACCTACAACATAAGCTAGGGGTCAACGATTTTATTGTATGCATTTTTCGAAATTGTACTATTTACAAGGTTCTCGGGCTGTTTTAGGTTTGGAGTGATTGAATTCCCAATCACTTAAATCACTCAAACATGAAAACAATCTATCCATTCAAAAGCGCGTTTTTAGTCGCTACAATTTTCCTCCTTAACAACTTATTTTTTAAGCCTCAACTAAAGGCGCAAACATCTCCTCTTACCATTAATATTAGCGGACCAGAAACCGTGGAAATTGGTATTGAATACACCTACTCTATTGTGATCAACAAAAGTACAGCAAGTAATTTTAGGAATATCAATCTAACTTCCATTGAATGTAGGGTTTCATGGAATGCAGGCACCTCTGTTATAGTGGGTAAAATGAATGGTATGCCTACTTCATCTGCTACCATTACCAGTTTTACCTCTACTTCCAGCGGCAATACCCTTAGCACCAATCTTAAAATTATTTGGGGTGACTTGTCAACTAGTGATAAAGATGAGTTGGTGGTGACTTGTAATGGTGGGTATGAGAAAACTAACAATAGCGGGGCATCTTGGACTCCTCAATTATTTTCAGTTGCCTTTGAGTCCAAAAAAAAGGAAATCACCTTAAAACCCATTTGCCCGCCATCTTTAGTACCCAACAAACCAGCCTATGCCTGTTGCACCAGCACCATAACTTATAGTGCTTATGGCTACTGCACGGCCAATACATTTAATTGGACTGCTTCTAATGGAGCCACAATTATCTCTGGGCAAGGTACTGCCAACGTGCAAATAATGCCTCCAGTTAATGGTGCCTATATGGTTTCCTTAGAAGTAGGAAGAAACACTGCAAGTACCCTTTACAAACGTATACAGAATTTGGTGGTAACCCGCCCGGCACCCGGGGCTGTTACTTTAACACCCATTGGCGAACCCAATCCTGGTGGCGGGGTAAATGTATTGTGTACAGGTAAATCATACGCCATACAGGTACAAGGAGGCGTATGTGGGTTAAGCAATATGACTTGGTCTGCTCCTGGGTGTGCCATTAGCGCTCAAGGTGGCAACACAACCACCATAACCCCCTTAAGCAGCACAAACAATAACACACCCGTACAAATTCAATTCTCGGCAAGTTATATGGGTGGATGTACCCCTGTGACAGTGAGTGCCAATTACCTAATTAGAAGAGCAGATGCAGTAAATACCCCTTCTGGAACTTTAGGTAGTTATACCCCATCCAACTCAACCCTTATGAACCAATTGCGCACTTTAAATTTTAGCAGCAGCAATGCCAATGGTAGCAGCATTTTTATTAGCCCTGCTACCATTGCCTTGTGGAATTATTATTATTATAATGGAACTCAGCTACGCAATTACGATTACCATACCACTGCATTTGTAAGTGAAGCCATACAAGTTTTTCAAACCAATGGTTGTGCCAGTAAGTCGAGAGATTATACCTATACTGTTCCCAAACCTTTGGTGGTTCCGGGATTTATTCCAACACCAATGTTTAAAAATGGAGCAGAATTTGTACTGAACCCAGGCATGGAAATGAAGGCAAATCCTAACCCAGGAAAAGAACAAATAATAGTAAGTTTCAACCAAAAAGTTTCAGGCACCTTGGCATTATACGATTATGCCGGCAAACGCTGCTTTAGTTGGGATTTAACAGAAATGGATGTTTTTAATTTGCCCATTGTACCAGAACAAATTCCAGGCGGATTGTATGTATTGCAATTTGCCAATGCTACTGAAAAACTTCACTTACCAATAGCTATACAACCATGAAAAATCTACTTATTTTTTGTTTGACCCTATTGAGCGTAAATAGCCAAGCGCAGAAGTATAAAGGTTGGTATCTCGGTTTTACAGCTGGAATGGGACAAACGTATTACCACAATAAAAATTTTGATTATTATATAGATAATAAAGGAAACCTAGATGAAAATGATTTTTACTATGGGGTCATTTATAAAAGGGCAGATAAATTACTCAATTCATTTCATGTAAATACAGACATACAACATCATTTGAAAAATGGATATCATATTAGTTTTGGAGTAGGATATGCTTTTCAAAAGTCAATTTACCATATGGGCACCAATAATAGTGGTCAAGCAACATGGTATCCAAGTGAGTTACATATGGATGAATTCGAATCAACTACTAAGCTCAATTATTTTCAAGGCAAAATTTTATTTGGTAAGACCACGGGTATTAATAAGAAACTTCAATTGGAAACAAAAATTGGTTGTCAATTGAATTTCCTGATGAATTTTCAACAAAACTATTATAGTGAAAGGGATACTTTTCATAATTATTTGGCAACTGCCGATAAGAATGGTTTTGAGAGTATTACAAAAACTTACAATGGTCATGAGCTTATTTTTAAAATCCCTTATAGCAAAGCACATCAGATTTTTAAATCATTTGTCCCAGGTATAGCTTTTGAATGTAATGTGATAGGTAAAATTGGCCCAGGAAAAGGACAATTTGAAAAATGGCGTTATAAAATTGGGATATATGGGAATGCCGACTTAAAAGATGTAGAAGGAAATGCCATGAATTGGTTCATGCCACCCCAAAACAAATACCCAGATGCACCAAGCCTTAGCTTTAGGGGGGGAATACAGTTTG
>CAILJQ010000028.1 GCA_903834625.1 uncultured Bacteroidota bacterium | reverse complement strand
TGCTTTTTTCTCATCCTCTTTCTTATCGCTTTTAAACGATTGAGTGAACTGAATATATGACCTTACAGTATACCCTTTTGAAAAGCCATTCTTATCATAATTCAATAATTGGTGGAAAGTATTGGCTCCAATTCCTTGGTTGTAGTTACCATAGTATCCCCAACGAACGTTGATATTAGTAGTTGGTTGAAAGTTAAAAACACCATTCACATCGGCATTCATACCATAAGCATTTGGCCTGGTACTAACTTTTTCCAAATCATTTTTTGTTAAATACTCTGCTGCTGGGAATAAAGTACCTTGCGCACCAGGCACCAATGGCTTAGCTTCAATCTCTCTTAACTTGGCATCTTTCACCTTGTAAAGATCCACAACTGAAATACTTTTGCTGTAAGTAAGTGAACCAGAGAATAAGAATCCAATCAACACCCTTTCTTCTTTTCCTCTTCCTTTGTTAATGGTTTTAACCGGACCAGAAATCAATCCTTGGATTTGGTTGTACTGCGAGTTATCTAAATAACCAGTAAAAGGAGAAGCTGTGGTAATTTCAATACCCCTTACAAATTGCTTGGTAGGAGCTTTAGTGGTAATACTAATCGCACCACCTACGAAGTCACCATATTGTGCAGGAGTTCCTCCAGTAATTACTTGAACTTGGTCAATTGCATTGGCAGGAACGTTAAACGAACCACTTTGAACACGCACCCCATCAATGTAATAGGCTGTACCATCCGAACGCGAACCCCTAAAGTTAGGAGTTCCACCTCCACGAGATTCAACACCTAAAGTAGTTCCAGCAATATTGTTGATATTACGAGTACCTAATGCCAAAATTTCTTGGTTGGTTTTTACACCTCCTTTAATACCACCTTTGTCAATTAAGTCCTTCTTAAAGGTAACTGTAACCGTTTGTAAGGTAGTACCATCAGATGATGGTTCCATGGTAAACGGAACAAATCTATCTTCCTCAGCGGCAACGCTAATATCGTTAATCACCACGTTTTTATAACCCAAAAAGGTAGCATACAAGTCGTATGAACCAGGTTGAAGTGTTTTAATAACGAAACCTCCATCATCGTCGGTAAGCGCCGTTGCTTTGGTTACACCATTCAATTTCAGTGTAATACTCACAAAGTCCATGGGCGTTTTCTTTACCGCGTCTTTCACAGTACCCCTCATGGTACCCATACCCGATTGGGCGTGTAGCGCAATTTGAAAACCAAACAGCACAGCTAATAGAATGTATATTTTCTTCATTTGACGTAGAATTTACTATTTCAAAACAATTTTTTAAGAGCGGTAAAATAAAGTAGTTAAATTGAAAATAACAAAAGCATTTTACCCCAACCCCTAATCAACTCACAATTTGGAACTAAAAGTGAGCAACTTACCCAACAATACCTCGCTAATTTTGACATAACTCTCAAAAGTCCATCCACCAACATGCGGAGTAAGTATCACATTAGGGTTTCCCGCTAAAAAACCAAATTGCTCCTTTTCCTCCGGTTTTAAGGTCTCAAGTTTCTCATTTTCTAACACATCCAGTGCACAACCCCTCAATTTTCCCTCTTTCAATCCTGTCACTATTGCTCGGGAATCTACCACTTTACCCCTACTTAAATTCAATAACCAAATAGGTTTTTTAAATAATTTGAGGCTTTCATGGTTCAAATAATGGTGCGTTTCTAGGGTCAATGGAACATGAAAAGAGAGGATATCTGCCTGTTGGTAAATTTTTTCCCAATTGCTTTCTTCCACTCGGTCTGAACCAAAACCACTCAAATATTTGTCGTAGGCCAGAATTTTCACACCCATTCCACTCAACTTTTGGGCGAACGCGCTTCCTGTGTTCCCATATCCAATGATGCCAATAGTCTTACCTTTTAATTCGGTTCCCCTATTGGCCTCCCTTTGCCAAATACCTTGCTTTACTTCACTATGGGCCCTACTTAAGTTGTTTAACAACATCAATAACATACCCAAACTATGTTCACCAACGGCATCTGAATTCGCTTCTCCTGCGTTAACACATGTAATTCCTAACTGCTTAGCCAAGTTAACATCAATATTATCTAAACCTGCTCCTGCACGTGCAATACAACTTAATTGTGTGCTTGCCTCCATAAGCTCCTTGTCAACTTGAGTTTTTGTTCGTATCACCAAAACTTCTACCCCCGCCATGTTGCCTAAAATTCCATTCCTGTCTGCGTCCGGTAAATAAAGAACCTCGTGACCGGCCTTCTGCAAACCAACCGTTAACACCTCGTGTACATCATCAACAATCAGTACTTTAAGTTTTCGATTAATTGCGTTCAGCTTGTCAAACATAGTATTAGTAATATTTTTTTTACAATTGGTTGCATCAACTTATAAAGTATTGTAAAGCAACCTTCCAATTGAAAAATAAATAACAATCCCCAATAGGTCGTTACTGGTGGTAATAAAAGGCCCTGTAGCAATGGCTGGGTCAATTTTCATTCGGTTC
>CAILJQ010000027.1 GCA_903834625.1 uncultured Bacteroidota bacterium | reverse complement strand
CTTGGAAGGTTTAGGTAAATTGTTGAATACGGTTAAAATTATTCAAAGCAACTTAAATACTGAATTGCAAATTGAAGGTTTGTTGTTAACCATGTATGACATGCGTTTGCGCCTTAGCAATCAAGTGGTTGAAGAGGTTAAGATGCATTTCCAAGACTTGGTTTTTGATACCATTATTCAAAGAAATACCAAGTTAAGTGAAGCGCCAAGTTTTGGTGTGGCTGTTATTACGCATGATGCCGAGAGCAAAGGAGCCATCAACTATTTAAACTTGGCAAAAGAATTGTTACATAAAAACGGTTTAACAAAAACCAGCATGATGGAGTCAAACCACGAATTAAATTAGATTAAGATATTTATTACAGGATATAGAGAAGCAGACGAAGATGAGTAAACAACATAGAAATGCATTAGGAAGAGGTTTAAGTGCCTTATTGGAAAATGCCAGTACAGATATTACGGCAACAGAATCAAAGCCCCTACACTCGATTAGCGAAATTCCCATTAGTCAGGTTCAGGCAAACCCTTTTCAACCACGTGAAGAGTTTGAAGAAGCAGCCTTAAATGAATTGGCAGATTCTATTCGTGTACATGGAATTATTCAACCAATTACTGTAAGGAAATTAGGTTACGACTCTTACCAAATTATTAGTGGAGAACGCAGAACTAGAGCTTCTAGAATTGCAGGTTTAACAAATATTCCGGCCTTTATTCGCTTGGCAGATGATCAAGGAATGTTGGAGATGGCCTTGATAGAAAACATTCAACGTGAGGAGTTAAATGCCATGGAAATTGCATTTAGTTACAAGCGTTTGGTAGATGAATGTAGCCTAAACCAAGAGCAATTGGGCGAACGTGTAGGCAAAAATAGAAGTACTGTAAATAATTACCTGCGCTTGTTAAAATTGCCAGATAATATTCAAGCAGCTATTCGCGACCAACAAATTAGTATGGGTCATGCCAGGGCTATTATCAATATTGACAATGCGGATGAACAACAATATTTGTTTTCTAAAATGGTTGAAGATGGCCTATCAGTAAGAGATGTTGAAAATTTGGTAAGGGCTGCTCATGAGCGCAAAGATGAAGAAGTTAAGCCTGTTGCCGGACAAAAGAAAAAAGCCGATTTGCCTACAGGATTTGTTGAATACCAAAAAACTTTGAGTTCTAAATTAGAAACCAAAGTGAAGATAAAGGCCGATGAGCGTGGCAGAGGGATGTTGAGCATTCCATTTAAATCGCAACAAGATTTGAAACGCATTATTGATTTGCTGTGAGCCGATTTTCTAGTTGGGTTTTAGGGATATTTTTATTTTTGTCTGTTTCTGTTTTCGGACAAAATAGCATTGATTCTAGCAAGGTTGCTAAGGATTTTTTAGCAGAGATGTCGAAGCCCAAAAAAGCTACTCTTTATTCATTGATTCCAGGTGGCGGTCAGGTATACAACAAGAGCTATTGGAAAGTGCCCGTTATATATGCTGGCTTTGGTGTGCTAACCTATTCCTATATCTTTTACGATAAAGTATACAATGACGTGAGAACGGCCTATATTCAAAAGACCAATAAACAAACGGTAACAAACCCAGAATATGCCAACGTACCCGAGGAAATGCTCTATACTTTGAGGGAGAGTTACCGCAAATCGAGGGATTTATCTGTTATTGGAATGGCGGGCTGGTATGCCTTTAATTTAATTGATGCAGCAGTTGATGCCCATTTAAAGGAATTTGATGTAGGTGAATCATTGAGTATGCAGGTAAGACCTCAGTTTCAGGTAACACCTGTAGGACAATACACAGGATTACATGTTAAGCTGCGGTTTTAATTACATGAGATTGGATTTTAAGGCTGAAAATTCTATCTTTATGGCGTTTATCTGCGGATTAATCCATATTGACTGATTTGCCACATAAACATTAAGCGCTTAAAGGATGAAGATTGCATTATTAGGATATGGTAAAATGGGGATGGCTATTGAGAAAATAGCCATAGCCAAAGGACATGAAATTGTATACAAGGTTACCTTAGAAAACGCATATGATTTTATGCCTGTGAGTTTAACCAATGTAGATGTAGCTATCGACTTTAGTATGCCAACGGCCGCGGTAGATAATATATTGAAATGTTTTGAAGCCAAAATTCCAGTGGTAATTGGCACAACGGGTTGGTATGATCAATTTGAAGAGATAAAAGCCAAATGTTTGGGTGAAGAACAAGCCATGGTTTATAGCACCAATTTTAGTATTGGCGTTAACCTGTTTTATAAAATAAATAAGATTTTAGCCTCTATGATGGCTCACTTTGATAGTTATGATGTAATGATTGAAGAAGTGCATCATACGGCAAAAAAAGACCATCCAAGTGGCACCGCGCTCTCTCTTGCCAAACAAATTATGGATGAGGTTTCAAGTAAAACCCATATTAGAGAACGACTTATTTTTGGAAAAGACCAGCCTTCTCAAGGTGTTAAGCCGCATGAATTGTTAATTGAGAGTTACCGAGAAGGGGAAGTTACTGGTTTACACAAAGTGAAATATGAGTCGATGATTGATACCATTGAAATTACCCATGATGCCAAGTCGAGGTATGGATTTGCAAAGGGAGCTTTATTGGCTGCAGAATGGATTATTGGTAAAAAAGGAATTTATACCATGGATGATATCCTCAACCTCGACCAAATCATCAACAAATAATTCCTTTTACAATCACCAGAAACCCTTTAATGAATTTGCGCAATAAATTTGTATGAAGATACTATTTCTTTGCGTTCAGAAAGAAAAAAAATATGCAACAAAAGAAAGCTGAAACCAAACAAAGCACCTTCCAGTATTATTATAAAAGTCCTAAAGAGTTTACCAAAAAGCAATGGATTATCGTTGGAATTTGGTGCCTAGCAAATTTCCTTATTTTTGGCTTATACCTTAGTGCTGGCTCAACAATTGGGATGGCTTTATTAAACGTAATATATGGTTGCGCCCTAATTTTCTTGTATTTCACCCGACTATTAGCTTTTGCCGTTGCACCAGTTATCTATTCAGTGCTGTACGTTCTGTCTTTATTAAAGTTGTCTGCTAAGCCAGATAATGCCATGGTGTATGAGTGGGGTGATGCCTTATGGTTTGCTACCTTAGCTGCTACAGTTATTCGTTCTTATTTTATTGAAGCGTATACCATTCCAACTCCCTCTATGGAGAAATCTTTATTGGTAGGTGATTTCTTATTTGTGAGTAAATTTCATTATGGCACTCGTTTGCCAGTTACACCTCTGTCGTTTCCGTTCTCCCACAATATTCTTCCATTTACAGATTCAACACCTAGTTATTTGAGTTTTATGCAAATGCCTTATAAGCGTTTGCCTGCTTTAGCTAGCATAAAAAATAATGACGTGGTGGTGTTTAATTATCCTTATGAAGAGGGAAGACCTTTTGATAAAAAGGAGAACTATATTAAGCGTTGCATGGGTATTCCGGGAGATAGTTTAAAAATAGTGAACGGTCAGGTTTTTGTGAATGGCATTGCTGCTGAAAATCCAGAAGAAATGCAGTTTAGGTATTATGTTAAATTGGTTGATGATGGCACCTGGACAAACAAAAATAGGCAAAAGTTAATTGATGATTATGGCATTACTGAGTTTGATAGAATTCATGGAGATTTTGATTTTTCAATACCTTTAACTTAT
>CAILJQ010000026.1 GCA_903834625.1 uncultured Bacteroidota bacterium | reverse complement strand
GTAGGCGACTATATCAAACGTTTTGAGGATTTTGAAATTTTGCCCCATGTACGTCATGCCCTCAAAATTTTACAGGAGGCAGACTTTCATTTAATCATTATTACCAACCAAGGTGGCATTGCCAAAGGATTATATGATAGATACGAAATGGACAAGATGCACGAATTTTTAAGTGCAGAATTGGAGCCTTCTGGAATAGTTTTTACAGATATTTATTTCTGTCCTCATCACCCACAAACCAGCAATTGTTTGTGCAGAAAACCCGAACCATTGATGGTAGAAAAGGCCCTAAGCAAACATGGAATAAACCCCGCATTGAGTTGGTTTATTGGTGACAAAGAAAGAGATATTGTTTGTGGAGAGGGAGCGGGGGTTAAAGGTATCTTAATTGAACCCAATGAAGATTGGACACCACACGCAGAGCGCATCATCGCCTTATCAAAATAGCACGCATGAATAAAAAATTAAATTTATTAGACAGTACCATGTTGGTTATGGGCAGCATGATTGGTTCAGGTATATTTATTGTATCTGCAGATATGTTGCACGATTTGGGTTCGATTGAAAATCTCTTATTTGCATGGATTGTTACAGGATTACTTACCCTCTTTGCAGCATTAAGTTATGCCGAGCTAGGTGCGGCAATGCCTAAGGCGGGCGGACAATACATTTACCTGAAAGAAGCCTATGGCAAGTTGTTTGGGTTTTTATACGGTTGGACCCTCTTTACCGTTATTCAAACAGGAACCATTGCTGCCGTAGCCGTTGCATTTGCCAAGTTCTCTGGAGTTTTGTTTCCTATTATTTCAGAAAAAAATATCTTGTTTCAGTGGGGCAGTTTTACCTTTACTACAGTTCAATTATTAGGTATTGCAGTATTGTGGTTGTTAACCTTCAGTAATTTTAGATCTGTGAAGCAAGGTGCCTTGGTTCAGAACGTATTTACCATTAGCAAAATAGCTGCATTGCTTTTTGTTATAGCTGCTGGATTTTATTTTATCTCTCAAGCTGAAACTGTGCAATGGCATTTTAGTACCGGAGGTTTTTCTATAGGCGAGATAGGCATTGGGGTGTTTAGCGCGGCTCTTGTTGGTTCAATCTTTTCTAGCGATGCTTGGAACAATATTACTTTTACCGCAGGTGAAATTGACCAACCTGCTAAAACCCTTCCACGTGCTTTATTGCTGGGTACTGGAGGCGTTACCTTATTGTATTTGTTTTGTAATTTGGTGTACGTAAATGCTCTTTCAAGCGACCAAATTGTTAACGCAGAATACAAACGTGTGGGTACTGTTTTAATGAATACGGTTTTTGGCGAAACAGGTGCTTTACTCATGGCTATTATGATTATGGTTTCAACATTTGGTTGTATCAATGGCTTAACCTTAAGTGGTGCCAGGGTATACTACGCCATGGCCAAAGATGGTTACTTTTTAAAATCTGCAGCCACGCTCAACAAAAATGAAGCTCCGCAACGTGCACTTATAATGCAAGCGGTGTGGACAAGCATATTAACCCTAAGTGGCTCTTATGGCGATTTGTTAGATTACGTAGTGTTTGCCGTGTTGTTGTTTTATATCT